>CAMXBD010000128.1 GCA_947179245.1 uncultured Lachnospiraceae bacterium
AGTAACTAAGTGGCTTTCAGTGACTTTCACGGCTGTGCCGTGAATAATCTGGGATTATGTAAGTTTCTTATGTATTTCATATCTATGTGATATAAATTTAATCTTTCTTGCTCCATAATGCTCCTTAATATAATAAATGTGACTATGCTTTTTGCATAGCCACAATGTGGAATCACCTATAAGGCGATTCCATCGCTTTTACAACTTCCACTTAACGGTAGGACTCACCTTTAAATATTTACTACCATATTTTTATATTTAGTCAATAGATGCCAAAATAGAAACCCAGTATTTATAACAAAAGCATTAAGTTTAAAAAATGATGCAACTATGATGCAATTATGATGCGAATCTGATGCACAGCCCCTGTATAATTAATGGTGAAAACATGGAGGAATATCATGAAAAAGCACACCAAAGAAATTGCCTTAATCCTGATTGTTATAGTCTGCGCCACAATTGCCTTAAAGTGCATCAGCACAGTCATTATACAGCAGAATATATCAGAATCAGAGTCTGAAATACCAACAGCAGCAGAGACCGTGACGGAAGCGTTAAAAACAGAAACGTTATCTGAAATAGAATCACTTTCAAAAGCCGTAACCACAACGGCTTCCGAAATAATGTCCTCAGCATTATCAGAACGCACTAATCCCGCGAATCGCAGCAACGACGAAGTTTTCTATGAATATGCCGAAGAACAGGGAATCAGCCGTCGTGAGGCAGACAAATATTGGAACATGCTTCTTGCCGACAATATTTTTAAAGATGACACCATGCGGATTACCGGACTTGTCATTGATGATATGGACCACAATGGGATAAATGATCTTCTGGTCATGGTTCTGAACCGCGAAGATTGGGTATACTATGGCACCGGCTGTGTATGGTTCTATATGAATGATGATAAGCCTTATTGTTTTGCTTCGGAAGAATTTTCGTACTACGGTTATTTTGATTTTTTTGCAGAAGACATTGACAATGACAATAACACAGAATTAGTTCTAAGCGCCCAAGGTACAGGCTGCGGTGCCACAGGCGATTTCTGTAAGGCTGTTTTTAGATACAAAGATCATGATATAGAACAAATGGAACTTCCTTCTGACTTAGAAGTAGATTATGATCAGGGGATCTATGTCTCTGTGTATCAGGAAGCAGACAAAAACCTCTACAGCGCTTATTGCTCCTATTTTGATGAAGAACTCCTTTTCGAATCTGAAAACATCTATGAAACCCACGAACCACGATTTGTCGGTGGCAACGTGAGAGGCTTCTATGATCTGCGCCCTGTAAAATATCAGGGAAAGAATGCTCTTCAGGCATCGGAGTACTTGTGCGGTGAAGGCGGCAACGTACATAATGTCGCCACGGCAAACTTTATTATCCTATGGGACAAGGAAGGACGCGGTTACGTTGACAGGTGGTGGATCGAAACTAGCGAAAACACTTACGCCAACAACAAAGGATGCCGCATCACCTACGCAGACGGCTGCTACTATTATGCCAGCCAGCTTGACCACTATTATTTATACCGTGCCAACGAGGATGGCCGCGAAGCTGTATGTCTGGCAAAAGTACATCCGGGCGCAATTCAGGTAGATGGCGATGTCGTTTACTTCGTAAATCTCAGCGACCACAATGCCATTTACCGGATTGGGACAGACGGCTCTGGTATGGCGAAGTTATGCGACAGTTCAGACAACCATATGCAGTTGACCGAGGAATATATCTACTTTCTCTCTACTTATGATAAAACCTGTGATATACGCGGGTTGGTCAGCATCGCTCCGGATAAAACAGAATATTACGATCCCGATGATTATCTCTACCGTATACGAAAAGATGGTTCCGGGAAAGAATTGATTCTAACGGACGTGGACGATTATGTCCTTGCCTCAGAAATACATAACAGCGTCACATATGAAGGAAATATCTATTGCAGCAGATTACAGCGGAACAAAACTACAGATCAATTGGAAACAATCGTCACGGTATATGACCTTGACGGGAACAGCAAGGACGAATCATATCAGTTTGATTTCTGGGGAACAATTCTGGTATGCAGGGATCAGATCTATTGTGCTGCTTACGGAGAGCCCGGGAAAATCTGCATGTATACTACATGGAAAGGAAGCAAGGAAATGACAACTCTTCCCAATCAGCTTCTGACAGATTATTGCATTTACAAAGGAACTTTATATGGTCTTAAAGAAGATGTCAAGCAGGAAAAAAGAACCACTCAAATATACAGTTTCTCATCCGATGCGAACAAGTGGCATATGATTTACAATAACAATACAATCTGCACTGCCCTCGATGGTGATTACAACAATGGAAAGCTTGTTGATCTTTATGCTACAAAACAGGGCGTTTTCCTGCGGCAGTTTGCTTCTTCCGAGGACGGCATCAGGTGGTTTGCCGTCGGAGATAACAAACATATCACAATCTGGGAAGATGAAACACAGATTCCCATTACACAGCCAGCTGTCGAAATGGAATATACAGGTGAGTGGTACAGCATCAAAAGTGATTTCCACTCAACCGATGGTTATGAAGATTATCTGAGTGAAGACCTCACTTATCAGACATTTCATGCAAAAGACGAATCTGGAAATGGCTACTGGCCATATACGATCTGCCTTCCGCAGTTCAACGACAAAATTGCGGGTTACCGGAAAATCAACAAATACTTCCAAGATGCTTATCAGGAATCATTGGGGACACTACAGACGGAATTTGTTGAACTGCTGGAAGAGGAGAAAGAATTAGACTATCCCTCACGACTCCTGTCTGAAGGCACATCCTACGATTACATCTATATCGATGAAAAATACATAACCGTAGCAATGTTTCAACATGGCTATTGGGGCGGCATCCGAAGCTGGACTACCGAGAAACCTGTGACATTTGAACGAGACACAGGCAAAATCGTCTCCTTATGTGACATATACGGTATACCTACGGACGAAGTTGTATCTTATGCCACAGCCGCAATTTACAAATATATGGAAAGCATAGGACGGCGCGGCGGTACGGAGCCATTCTTTTTACAGGACGAGGATGTCCTCACGGAGCAGTTTGACCCTGAACAGTTCTTCCTTTTCCCGGAGGGCGTCGGACTCTACTACCCTATCTATGCCATCGACTGTGGAGCCGCAGGGGATTATGTGTTTATCATTCCTTATACAGATAATTGAAACATGCGTTGTCGGTTCTATCAAAAAAGGACAGGGCTTACAGCCACTGTCCAACCTCTGACAACGCATCTTCGTCCGCCACGAGCGTCACATCATTGTGGAGCTGCAACACGGATGCCTGCACCTGAGGAGTAATCGCTCCAAAAAATGCTTCTTTCACGATTGCCGCCTTGTCCGCACCGCTGACCACGACTAATATTTTCTTCGCCTGCATGATCGTCTTAATTCCCATCGTGTACGCCTGCCGGGGCACATCCTCCATGGACGCAAAGAATCTCTGGTTTGCCTTCATCGTTGACTCCGTGAGCTGCACACAATGCGTCTGCGCTTCAAAAGCCATGCCCGGTTCATTAAAGCCGATATGCCCGTTGTGTCCCAAGCCTAGCAGCTGCAGATCCACACCGCCCACATTAGCGATCACCTGATTATAATCACGACACGCCTTGTCGCTGTCAGGTTCCATCCCATCCGGCAAAAAAGTCCGCTTCGTATCGATATTGACCTTACTGAACAGCTTATCATTCATGAAATAGTAATAACTCTGTTCGTTATCTTTAGTCAGCCCCTTATATTCATCCAGATTAACTGTTGTCACTTCCGAGAAATCAAGGTCACCTTTCTGATACCATTCAACAAGCTGCGCATAAGTACCGATCGGTGTGGAACCGGTGGCAAGACCAAGTACACAGTCGGACTTCATAATAATCTGCGCTGATATGATGTTCGCCGCTTTTCTACTCATATCATTATAATCTTTTGCTCTGATGATCTTCATCTTATTCCCTCCTTATTGCGCTCTTTACTATACCGTTAAAAACGGAGACCCGAAGGTCTCCGTTCTTTGCTAGGGATTTCGGTACTACTATGCGCTGATAATACCTATATCATTTTCTTCATTTCGTCAGCTACGAACTGCACTTTGGTGCCTACGATAACCTGAACTGAATTTTTACCGGGTCTCATAATACCTGCAACACCTGCTGACTTGATTTTCTTCTCATCAACCAATGTATAATCCTTGATCTCCATACGAAGTCTTGTTATACAATTATCGAGAGAAGTAATATTTTCTTTTCCGCCGAGTCCTTCCAGAATAATAGAAGCTACTTCTGTGAAATCGTTATTAGATAATACTGCCTTCTTCTCAGCCTCCAGATCATCATCCTCTCTGCCCGGTGTCTTTAAATCAAATTTCACGATAGCAAAGCGGAATACCACATAGAATACTACGAACGCCGCGATACCCAGCGGAAGAATCATCCATGTGTTCTGTGCTGCCGGCAATGACGCTGAGAAAACAAGGTCTGTCGCACCTGCAGAGAAACTGAATCCTGCCCTGAATCCAATCAGCGCTACAATAACAGTAAAGATACCATATAACAGTGCATAAATCAAATATAATACCGGTGCAAGGAACATGAATGCAAATTCAAAAGGCTCTGTAACACCGCAGACAAACGCACACAGCGCTGCGGAAGCTACCAGACCGATTGCAACCTTCTTCTTGCCACTCTTCGCCGTATGAACCATCGCCAGAGCCGCACCCGGAATACCAAACATCATACAAGGGAAGAATCCGGACATATACATACCAAGACTCCATGTGACATCTGCACTCGTCTCGCCTGCCCAGAAGTGTGACAGATCACCGAGACCAACCGTACTAAACCAGAATACATTGTTCAGTGCATGATGCAGACCTGTCGGAATTAACAATCTGTTCAGGAATGCATAAATACCTGCGCCTACCGGTCCGAGACTTACGATTCCATTACCCAGTGCAAGCAGTGCGCCGTATACGATGGGCCATACAACCAGCAAAATCGCAGCTACAACAATTGCAACCACACCGGAAACAATTGCCACACAACGCTTGCCGCTGAAAAACGACATCCACTCCGGCAATTTGGTTGATTTGAACCTATTGTAGCAGGTTGCACCGATAATACCGGAAAGAATACCGATAAACGGATTGGCAATCGCCGAGAATGCCAACGTCTTATTCGCATTTTCTGCTATGGACGGCATCAGTGTCGTAACCGTGTTTACATTAAGCAGATTTGTGATCATCAGCCAAGATGCCAGCGCTGCGAGTCCTGCCGTGCCATCGTGGTCGTCCGCCATACCGACACCAACACCGATAACAAACAGTATTGCCATATTGTCAATCAAAGCGCCCCCGGCTTTCACTAAGAAAAAGCCAAGCATGTTCATAAAGCCACTCATCTCACGCCCTGCAATCATCGTTGCCGGACATAGTGCATATCCGATACCCATCAGGATACCGCAGATCGGCAGACACGCCACAGGAAGCATTAATGACTTACCTAGTTTTTGTAAATACTTCATCATAATATGTTACCCCCTTCTCATTATATAGTTCTGCCCCAGCACAGAACCAATATTTCTATTTATATTCTATGGGTTCACACCCTTGAATATCATTGTCAATTACGCATAATCCCCTATCACGATTTCCGCAGTGTCAATATATCATCCCCTTGGAGTATCTCCCTTGGCTCTTCCATGAGGATTTCAGCAAAATCATCCGAATTGCAGATAACAATCGGCGTAATAATATCATAACCTTCTGCTTTGATCTGTTCCACATCGGCTTCAAGAAGCAGATCCCCCTTCTTCACTTCCTGTCCGGCAGCGGCATGGATTGTGAAATGCTTACCATTCAGCTTTACTGTGTCCAGACCAATATGTATTAAAATCTCCTCTCCCCCATTGCCGGTAACAGCCACAGCATGCCCTGTCGGAAATATCGTTGAGACAACACCGTCCATCGGGGCATATATCCGATTATCCGTCGGAATGACCGCCGCTCCCTTGCCAAGTATCTCATCACTGAATGTAGGATCGCTGACCTCTTTGATGCTGACCAGTTTTCCTGCCATCGGAGCTCCTACTTTCACACCATCGTTCTTTGAAAACAAACCTTGAAATAATTTCATTAAGTTCCTCCTTTCGCGGTTAGCATGTGTACAAATCTCTCATACGCTTAATATTGAGTACTAAATAAATGATTTCTTCTTCCGTCATACTGCACTGATATTCATTTTCTATGTATTCACTAAGTTTGTTGATGATCCGATATTCTTCTTTATAATTTTCTCTCACAAACTCATATAAAAGATCGTCCTGCCATCCACTTATCGGCTCCTCAGATACAAGGCGATTAGCAAGCTGTTTTAAGTCCGCTATCAGACGTTCCCTTGGATATGTCCTTCCGCTCGGAATCGTGATCTGCTCCTCAATAATCTCCATCATTTCACGCATCATCTTGACCATAACGAAAGTAGTTCCCATCGCGGAATTCATCTCTCCGTTGACCAGATGAAGCGCTATGCTTGCCGCCTCATCTTCCGCAAGACGGCACGACGTTCTCTCTTCAATCAACTCCAATGCATATCTTCCGACTGAATATTCCAGCGGATAAAACAGTCTTACTTCATCATATAATGCATTGTTAAATATCATTCCCTCCCGATGTCTATTCAACGTAAAACCTATATGATCCGTCAATGTCAGATATACATTCTGACTCAATATAAGCCCCAGACTCTCCTTTGCGTAGGAAATGATATCCGCCGCCAGTCTGATATGCTCCAAAGGAAGCGATGCCAGCAGTTCTTTAAAATATTCCTTGTTGTCTATGTTCTCCAGCCTAAAGATTTTCTCAACTGCCTTATCATCTATTTCGTTTCCCGGCTTCTGTCCAAACCCGATTCCCTTGCCCATAGCCATCAGTTCTCTGCCCTGACCGTCTCTGGCTGAGATGATATTATTGTTAATAATCTTATCAATACGCAATTTTAAATCTCCATTGCTGCTACACTCACTCAAGCAATTTTCTAATATAACAAAAAAACCACATTTCATAAATCAGCTTGTTTCAGCCGAATTATAAAATCTGGTTTTGCCCGCTTTCGTGCAGTAACAACCCATACATTATTTATTAGTTGAATTATAACAACATGCACAACATAAGTCAACAAAAATATTTTCTATTTTGTTAATATTTAATTATATTGCGCGTTTTTATTCATTGTTTTTGTATTTATTGAATAAATACACCGTCTTAAACCTGCTGTATTCTATTATAATCGCACATTATCGCGGAATCACGCCCCGATGTAAAGGTATAATAATGCATATTGCGTAAACTCGAAAAAACTGGAATAATTTCCTGTTACATAAAAATAGCGGGAATACTGTATAATCAGTATTTCCGCTACACATTAACCGTGCGCTAGAGGATTCGAAGCTGACCTCAAGCGCGCGAAAACCCGGTAAAGAAAGGAGGTTGCGCCATCTTTCCTCATTGAGTGTAACAAAGGTGTAACTGAGTGAAATGCCAAAAAAACAGAGAAACAAATCTGAATTATCGTTTGTTTCTCTGCTTAATGATTGCAATATAAAATTTTCATTTTGCTTTGCTGTTCTACACTGTCCGAAGCCCTGCAAGCTGTTCTACTTCTGCCACGCTGAGTTCAGCGCATTCTGCAATTTCCTCAATTGTCAGCTTTTTCATGTTCAGCATCCTAAGAGCTGTTTTCTTTTTGGTTTCATTTTCAGCTTCGCTTTTTAATCTTCTTGCGCTTGTTTCAATCAATGCTCCACCCATCATATCACCTATGCCTTTCTGCACATTTTCGTATTTCTGTGCAATCTCCTTAACCACGTCGCCGGAAAGTTCTATGATTGTCCGCTTATCAAATGCCCCGATTATTCTCTGCTGTTCCAGTTCGTCAAGCCTTTCTAAAATTTTCTGATACTCTGCCTTTAATTCTTCAAGTCTTTGTTCATTACTATTATACTCCGGAAATCTTTTCTCATGTGAGAAAATATAAAATGGAATCAACATCAGCAAACCTTTTTCAAAAATATCATCCAGTGAATACATCTGTACCTTCATAATCGGCACATCATATTGAACCGTTCCACCTGGTGTATTGATAACATATTTCATTTTATCTGGTGTCTTTTTATAAGTCCGAAGATACAAAACCGCCGTATTAGGAAATGTCACAGTCAATGTCTCCTCCGTAATCTCACCCTCGTCAAGTGCTATCTGTGCGTCATACTCAAATAGTCTTATCATGATTTTCCCGTCAGGCAGACTGCTCTCGCACTCAACATGGTATTTCTTCGGTATCTCCCCGAAAACTGTGAAGTTTGTATCCGTAATCCGTTCTTTATCCGCTTCGTCCTGCTGATCTATAAAATGCTCATTGGGAAAAAACTGTATTTCTTCCTTCCCTGTATATGTTTCCCCGAAAATCTCATTAATTATAGGAATAATCAGCTTCCGGCAGTCATTTAAGATTGTCCGAAACGCCCCATCATATATATTAGCCATATCTGATTCCTTTCTGAATCTGTACTCTCATCATATCATTTTTTTACCACAAATTCAAGAATATCCATCACGCGTACCCAATTATGCCGACTGCATGACTTCGGCTTCAATTTCTCTTAATTCATCAAAAGATAATGACGGAACACAATCCGCAATATCTTCCAGTGTCATCTTTCCTTTTCTTATCATTCTTTCGGCGGTTCCTCTGTCTTTCGTATGCGCCATATCCTTCCAATATGTTTCCATTATCTGTTCATGGTTAAATAAACTCATCATAATCGTTACTACCCCCGATTCCCATGCTGATTCTTCCCACTCCCACAAATCCGGGTCTAATGCCAGCACTTTCACATATCAAAGCCTTACCGCCTCACTGGCAAAAGGCTGTGCCGCCTCAAAGCGAGATGCCTCTGCACTGATTTCTGTCGGTGTCTTTGAATCAAAAAATTCCTTCTGCCATTCTGTATAATCAAACTTTTCCAGCACTGCTTTCTCCCATGCCAAGTTCTCCGGCTCACTCAGCCCTGGATTCGCATATTCTGCCAGCGTACCCCTTGCTCTTGCTTCTTTATATAACCGTTCATCCCACATCGCCCTCATATATCTGTCAATTTCTTCTACTGTTCTTCCGGTGGGAATCACACAAGCCTCCGATTCAATCATCCGTCTTCTTTTCTCTGCCCGCGCCTCCGCGCTCTGTCTGCCAATCTTATTCAGCATAGTAATCACCTCATCTTTGACTGTTTTTTATTATACCCCGATAAAAATCTGATAGCAAATAAAACTTCTCCGGACGAGACAGCGTACTGACAGAAGAATGGAAACTGAACGCGGAACGCTACCTTGCTCTGGCTGGTATACCCCGCCGGTAATCAACAGGCGGCTTCACCTAGCTTTCGTACCCCCGGAAAAACAGCGGAAAACCGCGTTTCCCTATATTTGTTTAAAAAATAAGATTACTTTTAAGGGCAAAAAGTAATCAAAATTTTAATCAACCGCTGTCCGCCCAGAAAAAAAGGAATCAACTCAGCAAGCCATATGAAAAGATATCATAAGGCAGAAGTGCCGCTGAAGTCAGGGCCGGAAATGTCAGCACAGAAAATACCGGCTCACGTCACGCCGCCATATGGCGCATTTTTCCTTACAAAAGAATACCCCGGAAGCAGAAACTGAGAGGCACACCGGCACTGCGCTCAACATGCGGTATCATCTGCCACATCATATTGGACTGACCCCGCCCGCCACCCCTAAGCTACCTGTCTTGCACCCATGATACCATCATCTGGAAGATACCTGTGTTCTGCCTGTTCTCCTATTTTGGCTTTAAACGACTCTCTCTTCTTTAGATGTCAGTAAAGAATCTTTGATTTTGTCTGAATCATGAAAATTTCTGAAAAATAGATTTCTTCCTTTCTCATGCTGTTTAGCCGGGGCATGAAATATGTACCGGCTTATTCATCTGTC
>CAMXBD010000129.1 GCA_947179245.1 uncultured Lachnospiraceae bacterium
GCCCTGTCCGACTCTCATCCAGCCTGCTTCTGCCTCATTCATAACAATCCACATATCACCTGTCTCACTTGTGTATGTGATCTCTACTACAGAACCGGGTACTAACGCTTCGATGATCTCAGGTGTCATTGTTTCACCAGCCTGTGCCCAGCCATCGCCGGAAGCTGTGAAGCCTTCAAACTCTACTGCATTTGCAAGTGCATAGCTGGGAGCTTTCTGTCCAACTTTCACACTGAATACTTCCCATGCATCAGAAGCCTCACACTGCATCGTGCTGCCCCACTTAGATACATCGTCGCCGCAAAGCGCTGCAATCTGCTCAAATGTAATCTGTGCCGTCGTCTTCGTATTGTTGATGTATGCCGAATCGGAGCCGCTTCCGTCCGCGTCACCCTGTCCGACTCTCATCCAGCCTGCTTCTGCCTCATTCATAACAATCCACATATCGCCGGAAGCGCTGGTATATGTGATCTCTACTACAGAACCGGGTACTAATGCCGCAATGACTTCATCTGTCATAGCTACACCATTCTGTGCCCAGCCATCACCGGAAACTGAGAAACCTTCAAACTCTACCACATTCGTCAATGCACACAGGTTCGATCTGTCCGCGCCTGTGGATGCCGCTACATACTCCGCGGAAGTATCAGCTTCAAGAACATTGCCGGAAGCATCCTTAAATGCAATGTTGTCGATATAGAAATTCGCCGGTGTTGCACCTTTATCCTTAGCTGTATCTGTCTCCATGGATACTACGATGTAGTTACCCTCACCGAATGTCTGTCCTTCGGGAATCTCAAATGATGTCGTCTTCGGGTTATCATTCTCCAGATATACGGACCATGGTCCCTCGCTTCTGGTATTGTCTTCGCCCGTAAAAGTATAAATCTTACCGGAACATGCACCAAACTCACCGTCCGGATTCTCTATACCAATAGTCATCTCGATTGTCTTCAATGAAGATGCATTGCTTCCAAGAAGCGCATCTGCCTGAATACCTACATAAGATGCCTTACCTTGAGGAACTACTTTGAGTGCCTTGGAACCGTTATAATCCTCAACAGATAATACGGAATCATCACCTGCGGAATTGACGGACTTATCAATTCCCACAAATCCGAACACACCGTCCTCAAAATCAATACTTGCCTCTCCTGAACCTGCCTCCTGCGCTGCCGGCTCTTCTTCTGCCGCCGGTTCAGCCGTGGCTTCGTCTTCAGTGTCCTGCGCCGGTGTCTCCACCGCGTCACTGCTTGCTGGCGCATCACCGCCGCCACAGCCAGCCAGACTGAACGTCATTGCCGCAGCAAGGGATAATGCCATAACTTTTTTTGCTTTCAACTTTTTCTTCCTCCTTTTTGTAATTCTTTACTATATATTGAATGGATTTCCATACTGCCTTATCCAACAATACCGCTTCGCTCAACACCCTCAATAAACTGCTTCTGGAGTGCCACGTAGATAATGACGATCGGAATCATGATAAGCACGATACCCGCATCCAGAAACAGTTCCAGAATATTCGGGTCGAGTATCTTCTCCACATTGGAGATTGACGCCTCGATCGTGGATATCTTCTTACTGATTACGATGTTGTCGCTGATCAAAAACAGCTTCGCATAGAATGTGTCATTGTACTGCCATACCATAGAAAAGATTGCTACGGTAACTACTGAGGGCAGTGCGTTGATCAGCATAATACGAAAATAAGTATACCATGTTCCGGCTCCGTCCATAAAGGCTGCTTCCTCGATTTCCTTAGGGAGTCCACGGAAAAACTGGTTAAAAATGTAAATATAAAGTCCTGATCTGAGTCCACAGCCGAAGAATGTCATGATATACATCGGTATCGGTGTAGACAGAAGATTGACAGGCGCTCCTTTTACTGCTGAGACAATGCCGAGCACATCAAACTTGGCAAATGTCATGTACAGCGGAAGCATAATCGTGTTCGTGGGAACAACGATCATAATAACCACACATGCGAACAGCACATTTTTTAACGGAAACTTAAATCTGGCAAATCCGTATCCCACCATGGAACAGATGATAACCTGTATCACCATCAGACTTAACGAGTACAACAGAGACGCTCCCATCGTCTTCCAGTAATCCAAGTACTGCATCGCTATCTTGTAACGCTCTAATGTAGGCTCCTGCGGGATCAGATAAACCATCGGGTTATAATTATCCGCATCGGAGAAAAAAGAACTGCTTATAATACCGAGAATCGGTCCTAAAATGACATAACAGATACCGACTATGATAACGAGCTGGAACAAGCCGAGAATAAACCCTTTGATGTTGTTCATCCAGCGGATCCTGTCATTGGCAAACTGTTTGTCTGCTTTCAGGTTTGCATATCCGGCTTTTATATCTAATTTCTTACTTTGACTCATCTTTTCAACTTTAGCCATCTTCTCTCTCCTTTCCTAATTATAGTAGAACGTCCGCTTCTGTATTGCTCCGCAGACAATCACCAGAATCAGACAGGTGATCACCGTTGAAACCAGACTGAACACAGAACTGAGTCCGTAATTCATCTCTGAAAAAGCTGTATCGTATGCCAATTCTACAACGTCTGACTGCACGAAGCTGTCCACCACTGTATAGACTACATTGGTGATGATATGAGGCATAATCATCGGAAATGTTACTTTCCAGAAAGTCTCATATGCCGTCGCACCCTCGATCTTAGCCACCTCGTACATAGAACCCGGAATGGACTGCAGCGCCGCAATAAAGATAATGATCTGTACGCCCGAAGCGTTGATGATATCGCTGATACGGCTGACTGCACCTGCCAGATACACAATCACGATATCCGGAATACCCAGCGATCCGAACATCTCTACATAGTACATGATGCCTACACCGCTTCCTGCTGCTGCCTGAGCCATCTCCGCACTGGCACTTGAGATACCGCCGCTCATCATGCTTCTTGCCAGAGCCATGGCGTCCACAATAGCGCCTGAATTAAGGATAACCGGTAAGAAGAAAATGGCTCTTACCAAGGTTCTTCCCTTGAACTTACGGTTCAGAAGCATCGCCATAAACAAACTAAAGAAAGTGATAAGCGGTACATCGATCAGCATGTTGCCGATTGAAGTTGTCAGCACCTGCTTATAAGTAGCGTGCGCCCTGAATGCATATATATAATTCTGTAATCCTACAAATTCCAGCGAGTAACCGCCGCCCGGATTGACGGTCAGGTTACTAAAGGAAAATTCTACTGACATAAGCAGGCTTCGCAGATAGAACCAGATGAAGCCAATCAGCCATGGCATGATAAACAGATAACCCATCAGACCATGTTTTCTGGAGAGGGACATTTTTTTCTTTTTCTTCTTATCACTACTCATGCTTACATCCCTCCTATCTGATAGCTTCTTGCCGGAATGGTAATGCCGTCCGCCGTCTTGTCACTGTTACCCGTGTTGATATAAATCGTAATGCCGTTATCGTATGTCACTGCCCGCAGATCCTGATCCAGAATCCTATGGTCTGTTATGCCCGCATTCTGCACATATTTAAGTGCATCGTTTACTTCTGTGTAAATTGCGATTGCATCATCTTTCCAGTTCTCATAGGTAGTCGCGTAGAACCTATTCAGACCGGTCTGTTTGATATCGCTGGAATTCTCAGCAGAGAACATAAAGTGCGGTGATGCGCCTGTCTCCACCAGATTCAGTACGATATCCGTTCTGTCATATGTATCGCTTAAGTTGATCGTTCCGCCCGCATAATCGATATAGCCGTGAATCAGCATCTCATAGAACGGAATTGCCTCATCTACAATATAGTAATCATTGTCAGTCAGCGGCACATTGATAATATCATCCGCATAGGCAAAAGCATAATCATTGGCATCATTCAACATAATCTTTCTGCCCACACCCTCAATCTGTGCAAGTGACGCTTCCACAACATCCAGCGATGCCTCCCTGTTGATCACATTGGTCCTCTTCTTATCAGAGTGCAGTTCATCTCCCAGATCTCTTAGGGAAATACCGCTAATATCATATTTCGTAATCTTATCTGTAAACTTATCCACGTACCGCACAAGGAACTTCGGAGAAATCAGATCAAAATGATTCTCAGCATATCCCAGCCCTGAGGTCTGTCTCAAAGTAGCCGGATTTACCAGTCCGAACGATGCAATATAACCGCCGCCGTAATATCTGGAAGTCTCATTATTGTCAGAATACCGTCTGCTGACATAGGTAACTCTCTGAAATGCTACGTCTCCATAGAAGTCATTGCCGTCCGCCGCCATCGAAGCGCTTAAACTTTCCAGATCGGACTTGCCGCCCAGCTTCTTAGGCACTCTGATCTTATCTACCACATCATGATGATATCCGCGGTTCATCCACCCCTGATAGTTCATGACCTGATTGGTGATGCCATTCTCCTTCAAATCATTATAGATATCTCCCGCCTGCTCAAAAGTAGTCATTGAATACATACCATCGAACGGAACACCCAGAACATATTTGATCTTTCTGACACCGCCAAGAGTATCATAATAAAATTTGATGTCTTCGGTATCCGTCGTCTTAGCGCTCAGAACTCCTTCTTCCACAAGACGGTTTCTATAGTAATTTGCGGCACCCGCGTAGCTTGCATTCTCCTGAGTCAGCATTGTATAGCGCACCACCAGATTGGCATCGTAGAAATTATTCTCCACGATCGGAATATCTGCCTCATTACCTGTTGTACCGAACATCGACAGTCTGTCATTGCCCCTCATAATAAAGGTTGCATATACATTATTGTACTCATTGACTTTGCCTGAAACAGATGCACCGATATTTGCAAGTGATGCACCGCTCTCTATCGTCGCAAATATCGCACTGTCGTCACGGAAGATACCGTATAATGCCATCTTCACGTTTTCCGTATTCTCACGGACTGTATATTCTGCCGAAAGAGGATCAATGCCGTACACATATTCGGAATATACATCCGCCGTCTGTTTACCGTTATTAAAGTAGATTAAGGAACCTGAACCGTTCGGCACCAGCAGATATCCGTTCTCGTCTGTTCCTGCTGCCCCGAAATATCGAAGCATCTGAATGCGGAAGATCGCTCCGCCGCCATTTTCCTCCACACCGCTCATTGGTATGGAAACATCCACTGCATCATCGTGCAGACGGTATTCCAGCGGAATCGTAAAGGAAATCGGAACAGCTCCCTCCACACCGGAATTCTCCATCTCAATGATATACATCTCCTCTGTAAAACCTGCTTCCTCAAAATATCTGTTCAGCTTACGGAGCTGTGATGCACCTTTCAGAGTTGATTCCAGAAGCTCCATATATCCATCCTGCACATCACTCTCGATGTATTTCTTAAGAACTTCTTTTGCATCTTTTTCTGACAGCGCCGAAGTCACCTGCTCCAGTGTTTCCACGCTGATATACTGTGGAACAATGCCTGTCGCACTGGACAGATCGCCCAGCGTATAGATAAAGCGGATACCGTTATCGATTGCCTCCACCTCTATCTGCTCCTTCTCGGCAGCATAACTATATGAATCGAAAGTTCCGACCGTTCTGGAAGTATTAAAATAGTCCACGATTAACTGTGATCTCATATAGTTCTTGTTGGCTTCGTTAGCGATACCATCTTCCTCCAGCCCCTCCGGATTGGAATAAGTAATCTGACCATTTCGCTTATCTACCACAGCCACATTTCCCATCTTCGTGTCCACATACAGCTTCAGCGTATCATTCTCCGCCGCAAGCTCCATGCCTTCCACATCCGGACTTGACTCCTTGATTGCCGAGAAAGCTTTGCCTTCTTCGTATTCGTAAGAGGACACATCCTCTTTATAATCATTATAGAAATAATACCTGATCAGCCAGTGTGCCATATACACCACAATAATCGCGAGGATGAGGCTTATGGCTGCGGTCATAATTTTTTTACTCGTACGCATCTTAAGTCCTCCCCTACATTCTATAGATCAGTTCCTGATAAATACTATAAAAGAAACTGTATACCTGAGTGATCAAATCAACAAACAATAATACAATAAAGATGATAATAAACATTGCTATAAAAGTCAGAAAGATCGTTGCCAGAGTCTTTCCCAACGTGTAATTATGCACCTGCATGATACCCATCAGCATCATCAGCAGCCCGTATGCGACACCCGCTACCAGAATGACCCAGTAAAAGGCTTCCTCATCCGCTGCCACAAACTGACTGACTATGGTTGCTATATTGTAGCACACGATAATCGGTATCATTGCATATCCAACCGCTATCAAAATGTCTTTCAGTCTTCCCTCACCCTCCATCAGACAGGTGATCGACCAGTTACCCACACAGAAGAGCAGATACAGTAAGAGTACCGCAATTAACTCCTTAAATGCATTGACCGACAGCGGATACACATTGTTGACTATGAAGCTTGCCGCCATGCGGTTAATGGAAAAGCTGAAAGAAAACAGCATCACCAGAACCACTGCTACCGGAACACTGCCGCGGTCCCTGTGCCGTATCTCATAATAAGCATCCATGGGATGGCTTACCGTGTAGAACGCATATTTCCATTTGTCTTTAGAAAATAATCCTCTCATCAGGCAAGCCCTCCTTTCTGCCCCTTCTCCAGCCGCTTTGCAATGATTTTCTGCTTCAACAGCTTCTTATAAACAATGTTCAGTGCAATCAGAATAATCACGACTGTCATAATAACATTGATATTTTCAATCAATATCTCGTTACGATGTCTCTTCCATGCAATGGAATAATACTTGCGGTTCATACCCAGTTCCAGATATTTCATTGCCTCCTCATTATCCCCTGCCGTCAGATACGCCTTACCGATACCGGTGTTGGCAAGCTCATTGTTCTCATCTAACTTAAGCACCTTCTGCCACTTATCGATTGCCTGCGTCTCATCACCGTCATATCTGAGTCCTACCGCATCGTTGATCAGTGAGCCGTACTCTGTCTCACCAAACTTCACGATTGAACTGTTGTAAGCGTCCAGCACGATAATCTGATCTCCGATGGATTCAATCGCTACCGGCGTGTTAAAGGTTCCTTCCTGACTGCCAAGACCTCCGAAAATATAGAGCAGATTACCTTCTCTGTCATAGGTAAATATTCTCCCTCTCTTACGGTCAAGCAGCGAATAAATTCCTTGTCCTCTGTAAGTCACATCGGTAAACTCAGACGGTCCCGCATAGGTTCCGTACATACCCACAATCAGATCGCCGCCCAGATTTTCATTCTCGCCTTTCTGGATGACGTCCTCACCCTTAGGATTCAGACGCCGCACACCCTGTACACCGTCAGAATCAATGTTGGAAGCGTATACAAAACCGTCATCATCAACGTCAATTCCCGTAAATTCAGTAGGAATATAGAGCTGCTGTTTGGAACGTTCTTCCTTGCTGGCAAGTCTCTTCCAGAATTTCTCCCAGAGCGTAATCTTAACCTCGATCGTTCCGAAATATCCTGTGAATTGTCCGTCACTTTCAAATACGAGAATACCCTCAAAAGCATTCTTGGCAATGACATACACACGATCTGCATAATCAACCGTTACCTTGAGCGGTATGAAATCAAAATCATCTTCCAGAATTTCTGACTGCGGATTATCCACAATCTTGATAAACTCGCCCTCCGGCGTCAACACGACGATTCTCTTATGATTAGAGTCCGCTATGTAAAGCTCCATATGTTCAGAGACACACACACCGGTAGGTGCATCAAAACCGTCCTGTGTGCCTTCTTTGTCAAAACTGTCTATCACCCTCACAGTCTCGGTCATATTATCATTTAATACTACAATACGATTATTCTTCGTATCCGCCACATACACCAATCCGTCCGGCGCTACACACAGATCCTGCGGTTCGGAGAAATTCGTCGTCCCCGCGCCTGATCCTGTCACTGTACCGGTAGGCACATACGCTGCCGGTGTCAGGGCAATGTCTTCCCAATATGTGTAATTATATGTATCATAGGGAAGCTCTTCCGCGTAAACGTCTGCTCCTCCCACTGTGATCACCAGCACTGCTGCCGTAACCAGAGAGGCGGCTAATTTTTTTATCATGATTCCCGCTCCTTTCTCAGCCTGAGAATCTGCTGCTGTAAGCGCAGATTTGCGAGTTAGCCGTCAGGCTTACTCATCTCCTTTTTTAATCCTTCATACCTGATGTTGTCATCGTCTCAATGACGTTGTTCTGGCAGATCAGGAAGAATATGATCGGTACTGCCGCGATAATAAAAGTTACGGCCGCTGCCGCACCGGCTCTCGCTGTACCACCTGCTGTAATCTGCTGCAAAGAATACTGTAACGGTTTCAATTCCTCGTTTCTAAGGAACAGGCTTCCTGTATTGCCCCACATCTGCTGGAACTGGAAGATTGCCAGTGTCAGCCATGCCGGCTTTACATTCGGCATAACAATCGTCCAGAAAATCTTCCATTCCGAAGCGCCGTCCAGCCTCGCCGACTCCATCAGCGAATCCGGAAGCTGCTCCATAAACTGTTTCATCAGGTACAGACCCATACCAAACGAGAAAGCCGGAAGAATCAACGCTGCATAAGTATTGTTGATGTGCAGCCAGCTTATGATCAGATACTGCGGAATCTGTGTTACCGTCCAAGAGAACATCATCGACAACACTACCATGTTGAACAGGAGGTCTTTGCCCGGAAACTTATGTTTTGCAAGTGGATAAGCTGCTAAACTGGCACATACAACGTGCCCCACCATACCACCGCCCGTTATAATGATCGTATTAAATATGTATCTGGAAAAGGGAACCCACGAATTGTTCATGAGTACGAACAAATCCGAGAAATTCTCAAGCGTTGGGTTCCGCACGAAGATCTTCGGTGGAAACTGGAAGATCTCATCAAGTGGTTTCAAAGCATTGTTGATGATCATGACAAGCGGCAGAGCCATAAAAATACCGCAGATAAACATGATAAAAAACAATATACCGTTTCCCGCCATGGAACGGTTTAATTTCTTTTCTCTGGGCTTTCGCTTGAAGAGTTTGCGAGAAGCTGTTGTCTTTTTTTCTTTATTCTTTGCCATTAGTCGCCAACCCTCCTTAATATTTTCTGTACCAGCTTATTCGTACCTACCATGAGGAGGAATAAAACTGTCGCGATCGCCGATGCATAACCCATATCAAATCTGGTGGAGCCGTAGTCTAACAAGTGAGTTACAACGGTTGCTCCGGCGTAGTTTACGGAAGGATTACCCGCTAACTGGATGGAAATATCCGCCACCGCAAAGGACTGAGTGATCTGCATAACGGCACCGAACATCAACTGGGGTTTCATGGACGGCAGTGTGACATACCATAATTCCTGCCAGCGGTTCTTGACACCGTCCAAAGCTGCCGCTTCATACAAACTCTTATCTACAGTCTGAAGACCTGCAATAAAGGAAAGGAAACCTGTACCGAGGGACAGCCACAACTGCACCACGATCAGAATCGGTAAAATCCATTTCTCTGTCTTCATCCACAGAATCGGATTATCCATAATACCAAGTTTAATCAGAATACCATTCAGGTAACCGTAACGGTCTCCGGTTAAGATCAGGTTCCATACCATGTATGCGTTACCGCAGATACTCGGTGCATAGAAGATCAATGTCAGGAAAGAACGAAGCTTACCGTGAAACTCATTGATGATCCATGCGAACAGCAGACACAGGATATAACTGATCGGCCCCGTGATCACCGCAAAAATCAGCGTGTTCTTCAAAGAGATCAAGAAGATATCATCCTCTAAAAACAGCTTGATATAATTCTGCCAGCCAATAAAAGTCGGCATTTCCAACATATTGAAGTAAGTAAAACTAAGTCCAATAGAAACTACCACCGGCAGCACCGTAAACAGGAAGAATAAAATGAAATACGGCGCCATCATAAGATAGATTTCTTTGTTACGCTTAATCTGATAGCCCAGCTTCTTCTGTTTCATAT
>CAMXBD010000130.1 GCA_947179245.1 uncultured Lachnospiraceae bacterium
ACCTGCTTATTCAATACCGGAAGGGAACCCGGCATACCGGTACACACCGGACAGGTCTGCGTGTTGGGCTCTGCACCAAAAGCAGTAGAACAGCCGCAGAATATCTTCGTCTTAGTGGCAAGTTCCACATGTACTTCCAGACCGATGACTGTCTCGTATTGTTTACTCATTGCATTGTCCCTCCTGTTCCGCCGTATTCTGTCCTCTTTGTTCCCGCTCTGCACCATGAGCTGCCAAGCCGAACTTCCCTCGTACCTGCTCGTATGCATAAGCTGTCTGAATCAGCTTTTTCTCCTGAAAACAGTCTCCAATCAACTGCAATCCGATTGGAAGCCCATTCTTATCTATGCCGCATGGAAGGCTGATACCCGGCAGACCCGCCAGATTCACGGCAATGGTATAAATATCGCCCAGATACATCTTGATCGGATCGGACAGGCTTGAGCCAAGCTTAGGCGCAGTCGTGGGCGCAACCGGTCCTAAAATCACATCATATTTTGCAAAAGCTTCATCAAAAGCTTTCTTGATCAACGCCTTCACACGCAGCGCTTTCAGATAATAAGCATCGTAATAACCCGAACTTAATACAAAAGATCCCAGCATAATACGGCGTTTCACTTCCTCACCAAAACCTTCAGAGCGGGATTTCTTATACATATTGTGAAGCCCGTTATAGTCCTTAGTACGATACCCGTATTTGATTCCGTCGAACCGCTCCAAATTAGAACTTGCCTCCGCCGCCGCAATCGTGTAGTAGGTGGGGATCGCATACTCCACCAGACTCAAGTCAAACCGTTCCACCACGGCTCCTTTTCTTTCTAATTCCTCTGCGGCTTTTAACACTGCCGCCCTCACTTCCTCGTCCAGTCCATCTCCGAAATAGTCGTTGGGAATACCAATGCGCATGCCCTTCACATCGTCCACCAATGCAGAAGTGAAATCCGTGTCCTGCCTTTCTACGGAAGTGGAATCCTTCTCATCGTGAGATGCAATGGCTTCTAATACCGCCGCACAATCTGTAACATCTTTAGTTAAAGGTCCAATCTGATCTAAAGAAGAGCCATAGGCGATCAGTCCGTAGCGGGATACCGTCCCGTACGTCGGCTTCATACCCACCATGCCGCAGTAGGAAGCGGGCTGTCTGATGGAACCGCCGGTATCGGAGCCAAGCGCATAGTAGCATTCCTCTGCCGCCACCGCCGCCGCAGAACCGCCGGAAGAGCCGCCCGGTACATGCTCCGTATTCCATGGATTTCTTGTCACACCATAGGCAGAAGTCTCCGTCGTGGAGCCCATGGCGAACTCATCCATATTCGTCTTCCCAAGAATCACGGCACCTGCCTTCTTAAGATTCAATACCGCTTCCGCTGTATATGTGGGAACAAAATTGCCTAATATTTTAGAGGAACATGTGGTGAGCATACCTTCCGTACACATATTGTCTTTGATCGCCACCGGCACCCCGGCTAAAGGTCCTGTCAGCTCTCCTGCCTCGATCTTAACCTGCACTTCTTTTGCCTGTACCAGCGCACCTTCCTTATCCACCGTCACATAACAGTTATAGATTTTGTCCTGCTCTTCAATGCGGGCAAGCATCGCCTCTGTTGCCTCCACGGCTGTGGTCTGCCCCGCTCTGATCGCGGCAGAAAGCTCCGTCGCTGTCATATCTATAATATTCATATGGAGTCTGTCTCCTTTCATTCATCTCATAATCACAACTCAAATTCGATCGGAGAATGCCCTTGTTTTGGGCATTCTCTAGTGTGAGAAAGATTTGCAGCGCAAATCGTAGAACTTCTTAGCGAAGCGTCCTATGGCGCAAGCTTTAGAAGTTCTTCTCACACCGTCTTCGGCACCATGAACATTCCGTCTTTCTGTTCCGGCGCATTAGTCAATAACTCTTCCCTCGTGTTACTGTTTGTCACAATATCTTCACGAAATACATTCTGTACCGGAAATACATGGGACATGGGTTCTACGCTGGTAGTATCCAGTTCGCCCAGCTTATCAATGTAGTCAAGCATCCTTCCCATATCCGACTTTGCCTGTTCCTTCTCCACATCGGACAGTTCCAGTTTTGCCAGAATACCTACATATTCGATTGTCTCATCACTGATGATATTTGCCATAATAGTTGTCCTTTCCGCTATATTCTCTACTGTCTTATCTTAATATGAACTTCCCTAAGCTGCTGTTCCGTCACATCGTTTGGTGCCCCGCACATCAGATCCTGTGCAGTTCCGCTCATAGGAAAAGCGATAACCTCCCTGATGTTCTCCTCGTTTCTAAGCAGCATAATCATACGGTCTACGCCCGGTGCCATACCCGCGTGCGGCGGTGCACCGAACTGGAATGCATTGTAAAGTGCGCCAAATTTATTTCTTAATGTTTCCTCATCATACCCGGCAATTTCAAATGCTTTGACCATGATTTCCATATCATGATTGCGGACCGCACCGGAAGATAATTCCACGCCGTTGCATACAATATCGTACTGGTAAGCAAGAATCTCAAGCGGATCCATTGTATTAAGCGCCTCTAATCCGCCCTGCGGCATGGAAAAAGGATTGTGAGTGAAACCAATCTGCTTCGTGTCCGGATCAAGCTCAAACATCGGAAAATCATTGATATAGCAGAAACGGTATGCATTTTTCTCAATCAAGTCCAGCTTCTGACCTAACTCTGTACGAATTTGTCCTGCGTAATATGCTGCCCGCTCTTCCTTATCCGCAATGAAAAAAATCGTATCGCCTGCACTCAGCTCGGCAAGCTGTGCCAGCCCTCTCTTCTTTTCCTCAGGAATAAACTTGTCGATGGGACCCTTGTAACTCATATCTTCTGCCACTTCCAGATATCCGAGTCCGCCCATACCCATATCCGTAGCAAATTTCAACAGCTTCTCATGAAATCCTTTGGACATATCCGCATGTACTTTGATTGCACGAACTGTCCTTCCATGGAAGGGTTTGAATGTGCATGCTTGGAAAAACTCGGTCAAGTCAATAATCCGAAGGGGATTTCTCAAATCAGGTTTATCCGTACCAAACTCAAGCATCGCCTGCTTGTAACTGATAATCGGATAGGGTGCCTTGGTGACGCTGTATCCTTCCGGAGCGAATTTCTCAAACGTCGCCGAGAGCACTTCCTCCCCTGCACGGAACACATCTTCCTGCGTGGCAAAACTCATCTCAAAATCCAACTGGTAGAACTCGCCCGGTGAACGGTCTGCTCTGGCATCCTCATCTCTGAAACAGGGGGCGATCTGGAAATATTTATCAAATCCCGACACCATCAAAAGCTGTTTATACTGCTGCGGAGCCTGCGGCAATGCATAGAATTTACCTTTGTATTTTCTGGACGGAACAATATAATCTCTGGCGCCCTCCGGCGAAGAAGCACACAGAATCGGTGTCTGTATCTCCAAAAATCCCATTTCCGTCATTTTTTCTCTAAGATATGCGATCACTTTTGAGCGGAAAACAATATTGTCTTTCACTTTCTGATTTCTCAGATCCAGATACCGGTATTTTAAACGGACATCCTCTCTCGTCTCCTTGGAGGTCATAATCTCGAATGGGAGCTGCTTGTAGACTCTGCCCAGCACATCGACCTTGTGTGCCTCCAATTCGATTGTTCCGGTTGGAATTCTGGGATTGTAAGTTTCCTCATCTCTGTGTTCAATCAGCCCTTCAATGGATACGCTCATCTCTCTGGACAATCCGTCAAGCAGTGTAGTGTCGCGCATAACGACCTGCAGTACGCCGTACATATCCCGCAGGTCCACAAAAGACACGCCGCCATGATCCCTGATATTCTCGATCCATCCCGCTACGCGGATCTCCCTGCCGATATCGCTTTCGCTGATCTGTTGTAAAGTTACGTCTCTGTAGATGTTTTTGTTTGTCATTGTTTTCTCCAATCTCCATGTGTGATGTTCCGGAGCAAAAGAAAAGTCCCGGAACACATTTCTGCATTCCGGGACGGATATTTATGATTATCCGCGGTACCACCCGCATTGATAAGCCGACATCTCAAACAAGATGCTTCTTCGCCTTACCCTCTCTTAACACTTAACGCGTGTAACGTATTGCCCTAGCGCATACTCACGATGTTCATACCGCTTACGGTTCAGGCAATCTGCTCCGGAGTGTTCCCGTTCCCTACTTTTCACAAACAGCGCTCTCAGTCGGTGACGCCGTATTCCTGTCGCTTCCTGTAAGGTGAGTCTCCTTCATTGCATTTCTGTATTTTTGTATACATTTTATATATCATAAAAAAACAAAAAAAACAACCTTTGTATTAAAAAAAATACAAAGGCTGCCTTTCAAAATTGTTATTTTATTCTATTTAGCCATTTGACGGTCCTACATACCGCGCATCGCCAAATCCAAGCATCGGCAAGAAAATAAAAGGCAGAAACAGTATTCCGATACCGAAGCCTACGCCCTTGTCAAATGCCACCGCCAGCTTGACCCACATAATAATCAGCATAATCTGACCCACACACGGAACAAACATCAACAAGAATAGCCAGCCGGTTCCAAAGCTCATCTCAAACAAGCAATAGAGATTATAAAAAGGTACAATCGCACCCCAGCCCGGTTTACCCGCCTTCTCAAAAACCTTCCACAATCCGATTAACGCTACGACTGCTATCGCAAGCATAACCAGACTGTACACAATAGAGCCTGCTGCATCATTCATATTACTTTTCCTCCTGCATAAAAAAATACGTCGCTGCCCTCTTACAGCGACATATTTATAGTAGCAAAATATGACACGTTTTTCAAGGCTTTTCACGCATATATTCTGCGCTTCTGCGCCCTAATTTCCTCCGGTGGTCATTTTTGTTCCAGCATCTTACAATTTTTCCTATGTGCTTTGAGTTTCTTTAACGCCCAGCTGTAGTGGCTTGACGTGTTAGAAACAAAATAGGACCCCAGCGTACTGGTGCCTACCCATTTATAAACCCCTTTCGTAAACAGTTCCTCATTTGTAAAAGTTTCCGCCAGATCCATGACTTCCTTGTGAGATTTTTCCAGCATCTTACCTGCTTCCTCCAATGTCGTATCCTGATGCTTCTTCCAGAAAAACTCATTCATACTTCCATAAGTTCTCCATGTATACGGTTTAGGAAGAAAAGGTTTATTTTCTCCTTTTTGATTGGATGGCACCCAGTCTAACAGAAGCTGATGCCACTCATAAAGATGTACTAATACATCCCGCAGATTTTTATCGCGTTTCCAATGTGCCTCCTTCTTGTTATCACCGAAGGCAAAAGGTGTTGATAATTCCTGCTCGGTCATTGATGCAATAAACTGGTTCATCTCCTCATAATTAGCCGCTGCCGCACTGAGTAGTTCTGACTTTGATGTAGGTCTGCCCATGTCTGCTCTCTCCTTTTCCACTTTGTAGTTATTTATAGCTAAAGATGGGGATGACTGCGGTCATCCTCTTCTGCTATTGTAGCAAAACAAACCTGACACCGTACTGTCAGGTTTGTTTTCCTCAGACAAAAGGTTAGAGAACTTCTGGCTAATTTGAACTTAAAAAATCAACTGCGCTCTGATAAGCCTCATCCGGGCTCGTCTGTATGTCCGGCATCAAAGCTCTCTCCGTGTTATTTTCGTCCGGTCTGATAAACTGCTTATGCGAGACAGTTGCAAATATGTGAGAATTTGGCAGCGTCATATAAAGGATATCACCGTAACTGCTCGGAGTATTAGAACTTGCCTCTCCAACAATCGTACCGAGCTGTCCGTCCCTTACCCATACGCACAGCATTGTCGCGGAACTAAAAGTATATCGGTCACAGAGTACGGCAAGATGCACATTATCATTGGCTGTACACTTTGACGAACCGTTCCATCTGAATGTACCACTGCTTCGCAGATAACCTACCTGTTCTTTTGCCTCATCAGAAAATCGGACCAGCATATCATACCCCGGTGCTTTCATTCCCATAGCCCTAAGCAGCCGTTCACATGCATTTGAATTCCCGCCTCCGTTTCCTCTGGCATCTATAATGACCTTATCACAACCTTGTTTGACTGCCCTTTCCAGTTCAGTTGCGATAGATTTCAAGTTTTCATCATCTACACATTCAACAAAATTGACGACAAAAATATCCCCATCCATCTGCCATGTATTAACGGACGGTTCATAATCGCTGTCAGAATTTTCTTCCGGTTTATAAAATGTGCATTCTGCTATCGACCCATCCGAATAAGTTACCGCCACGCTTTCAGCCATGCCGTCCGAATCCTGAACCACCACACCTGCCAATTCAAGAATATTTCTTCCGCTTATGTAATACTCTCTGTTCATCTGCCGCGCCATATCATTTTCTGCTGGAAAAACACTGTCGATTGCCCGGTAGATATTTTCGGTTGGCACGCCGCCGATTGCAACAACGTATCTATCGCTGACACTGCCGTTCTCTACGCAGTATGTATTCCCATTCTGATACACCTGTTCCATGTCAAGATATTCGTCTTCACTCCAGCGGATGCGGGTATGACCGTCTTCAAAAAAACATAAATACTCCGCCGTTGCCGCCTGAAAATCTCCCACACTCATTTCTCCGGAAGCAGCATCAACGTAATCCTGCCGCGCCTGCTCATAAGCCGCCTGTTCCTCTTCCACAACAAAATACGGATGTGCATTTTCAACAAACTGTATTGCAAGATCACGATCCTCTATCACCTGTTCTTTCGTCAGTAAGGTATCCGTTGCAAGTGATTCCGGTCTAACAGGATATTGCCCGCCGAAACTAACCGGCAGTCGGGATAATCCGAAAATCCCCACTGTTATCAACACTAAGAGAAGGATCAAGATGGGAATGATTGCTTTCCATTTCGTCATATGTTTTTTCATGTCTTTTCCTTTGAATTCACACTTCTATTTCTCCTAAAACACCAATGTTAGTTTATCATTGATTGCCTGAATCTGCACATACTGTCTCGTGTGTCAAAAAATATTGTTTTGCTTTTTCATATTCTTCTACAGACGTTCCAAGGCCCTCACAAGCCCTCTGTAAGTCAATGTTAAAATTCTTTATTGCCGAGTCTACATTTTCTATTAAAGCCTTTAGGCGTCCCTCTTCTTTTCCCTGTTTCATCCCTTCTTCTCGACCTTCTTCTATCCCCCGCGCTATACCAATCTCAAGAATATTCATCCTCACAGCCTCCCATTCTTCTTCATTCCCTCCCTGCAGTTATTTAGTTGTAAGCAAGGAGTTCTCGCAGAGACTACTCTGCATAGATACAGGTGAAATCAAACGCGACTTATGGACATTGATTGTCCGATACGTTTCCGTTTCATCTGGGGCATATGGCTGCCCTGTAAGATACTATAAGAATTTTAGAATTGTTCTTTGCTTAAAAAGATTGTAGCACATTCTTTTTTTCATTACAAGATAAACTTAATTAAAAACACAAATTCAAACAATACAAACCCGTAACTTGTCTAAAACACAAACTGTACCAGCAACATATAGCACACAGTCCCGCCCGCTATGGAGAGTAACATCTGCCTTTTCCACAGATGCAGTCCGATAACCGCCGCTATGCTGATCATTTCTGGTATCCCGTGGCTTCCCGCAAACAAACTGACATTCTTCAGGCAATAAACCACAAGCAGCCCGAACACCGCCGCCGGAAGAACCTTGCCAAGATACTGTATATATTTCGGTGTATCTTTTCCTGCCGGAAAAACTATAAATGGGACAAATCTCGTCAGCATCGTTCCCAATACTACCATTCCGATCGTAATCATCTGTTGTGTAAATGTCATTGTCATTTTCTTTCTATGCCTCCCCACCGTCACAGATTTCGCTCTTTTCAAGAGGTCTCCGGAGCAACGTCAACACACCGAGAATCCCAGCCATAGCCGGAATAATGAAATTCTCCGAGCCAAAACCAATCAGACACAGCAGCGAAACCCCAATTCCAACCAGCGCGCTAATATGATTTTTCTCCTTCATCCACTGTTCCATGAAAATCACGACGAACATCGCCGTCATAACAAAATCCAGCCCTTCCGTGTTAAAGTGAATCAGAGAGCCAAAAATCCCTCCCAGCGTGGCACCGAAAAACCAATAACAGTGATTCAGCAGGGTGACAAAGAACATAAACCATCCCCGATCAACATCCGCCGGAATATCCGCCGTATAATTGATGGAAAAGCTCTCGTCACACATCCCGAAAATCAAGTAAATATCTTTTAGCCCATTCCCGTGGTACTTATCCAGCATGGATATCCCATAAAACAGATGTCTCGCGTTGATCATAAGCGTCATCGTAAGCGCCTGAATCGGGTTGAAGGCTCCTAAGAGCATATTGACTGCCACAAACTCCGCCGACCCCGCAAAAATCGTCAGACTCATAAGCATCGGATACCAGAAACTGAATCCCGACACATTCATATAAATTCCATAAGTCATTCCCAGAAACCAGAATCCCGCAAAAATCGGAATCGTATGAGGAAATGCGGCTTTGAAAGCACTTTTTAATTTTACTCTGTTTGACATGGCGGTTTCTCCTAAAGTAAACTGTCCAACTGCATTGCCTGTCGTCCGACAGACCGCATGGCATTTTCACCGCCTTATCATATCACCTCCGCGAATTTGTTTCAATATTATATTGATTCAGACCGGATGCTCTTTTTATAGTCCTAGTGTGTATTTACGTCAATAACAAACGTAAATTTTTGCGCAAACAAAAAAATCATCCTCCTCTTCCGAAAGATGATTTTTGAAAAATATTATACTTTATGATACAATCCTGCTACATCGTAATCCATCCGAACACGTTTGCAATCGAGCTGAGCAATATAATCACAATGCACACCG
The DNA here is from genome assembly GCA_947179245.1 of uncultured Lachnospiraceae bacterium. Lineage (GTDB taxonomy): Bacteria > Bacillota > Clostridia > Lachnospirales > Lachnospiraceae > UBA3282. The sequence goes on from CAMXBD010000130.1 coordinate 8,852, forward strand.
GAGCCAGATACTTCATGAAAAAGCAGTACATCTTTTTGCGCTTAAATCCAGAAGACTGCTCCACTTCCTGTATGATCCTGTCAAGCCCTGCCACATGAGTAACCAGAAGGCAGGTCGCCAGAGCCGCCACAGGCATCATAAGCGAGTTAGTCAGGAAATCGAAGAAATCAAGAATCGACATTCCAAGTACTGAAACAAAGTCTAGCACACCAAACCCAAGAGCAGATGCAGAGCCGAACAGCACCATAATGATTCCCATCAGCACCGTAGCTTTGTGACGGTTTAATCCAAGCTGATCCTCAAACGAAGAAACCCCGGACTCCGCCAGAGAAATAGCGCTTGTCAGTGCCGCAAGGAGCACCAGCAGGAAAAACATAATCCCCGCCCCGGTTCCGAAACCCATGCTCGCAAAGACTTTCGGAATCGTAATGAACATCAGCGACGGTCCCGCCTGAAGCGTGTCCGGATCGCCGCCCGAAAAAGCAAACACTGCTGGAATAATCATTAGTCCGGCAAGCATGGCAATCGCCGTATCAAATATCTCAACCTGCGTAGTAGACTGCTCAATATCAACATCCTTTTTCATGTAAGAACCGTAAGTATACAAAATTCCCATGGCAATGGACAGCGAATAAAACATCTGCCCCATCGCGGCAACCACTGTCATCCACGAGAAATTCCCGAAATTCGGAATCAGAAAATATTTCACGCCCTCAAATGCGCCCGGTCTGGTCATAGAATAACCTGCCACAAAAACAGCCAGTATCACTAAGAGCGGCATCATCACCTTAGACACCCTCTCCACTCCATGCTTAACGCCGGCAAAAAGAATGACTACAACTATCAGACTGAATAAGAGAAACCAAAGCTCCGCACTGTATCCGTTCGAGATGAAACCGGTAAAATAATCATCCTGCGCTAAAAGCTCTGTGTTTCCCCGCAAATATTCAAACAGATATTTTATGACCCATCCACCAATCACGCTGTAATAAGGCACGATTAACATGGGGATCACGGCATTGATCCAGCCACCGAACTTAAACGGCAGTTTCCTGCCAAATGCCTGAAAAGCGCCCACCGGACTTCTCTTCGTCATACGTCCCAGAGC
>CAMXBD010000131.1 GCA_947179245.1 uncultured Lachnospiraceae bacterium
TCGTCGGAGCATTTAATGTCGTTAATAAATGATGTTCTGGATATAAAAAAAATGGAAAGCGGTAATATAGAGTTTGCAGATGAGACCTTCAGCTTACATGAACTGCTGCGTAATTGTGCAGTGATTATCGGAGGGCAGGCGTCGATGCGGAATGTGAAGCTGACGACAGACTTTGAAGAACCGGGACGGCTGGAGCATGAATATTTTGTTGGCAGTCCGTTGCATATTAAGCAGGTTGTGATTAATATAGCCGGAAATGCCGTAAAATATAATAAGCCGATGGGAAGCGTCCATCTTTCGTGCCGGGCAAGCGCAGAGAAAGACGGAACGGCAAAGATATGTTTTGAGATTTCCGATACGGGAATCGGCATGAGCAAAGATTTTCAAAAGCATATTTTTGAACCGTTTACACAGGAGCAAAGCGGTGCAAGAACGAATTACCAAGGCACGGGTCTCGGCATGGCAATCACGAAGAAACTGGTGGACAGCATGGGAGGGACGATAGAGGTCGAAAGTGAGGTTGACAGGGGAAGCAGGTTTACCGTAGTCATTCCGGTGAAGATAGCCGTGCTTGAAAATGATTCGGAAGCGGCAGAGGGGAATGACGGAGAACAGACACAGTTGGCAGGGAAACATGTGCTTCTCGTGGAAGACAATGAACTGAATCAGGAGATCGCCCAGTATATGCTGGAGGAAATGGGGCTCGAAGTTACGCTGGCAACAAACGGTAAAGAAGCGGTCGATTTGTTTGAGAAGTCGGCACCGGGGGAATATCAGGTGATTCTTATGGATATCATGATGCCTGTCATGGACGGTCACGAGGCAACGAGGACAATAAGAAGCCTTGACAGACCGGATGCTTCTACGATTCCTATTTCAGCAATGACTGCCAATGCTTTTGCGGAAGATGTGCAGGCGGCGAAAGACGCGGGAATGAATGAACATATTGCAAAACCCTTGGATCCGGAAGTAGTGGAAGGGGTGTTGAGACGGATGCTTGAAGAAGCCATGACGACAGAAGAATTGTAGGTGCGGACGGATACTGGAAATATATGTTTAGTGTAACACGGCAGGCAGAAAAGAAATTTTCTACCTGCCGTTAATTATCCGGCATGCCTCATCAAAGGCTTCTGCGGAAATTTCCCGTTGTGAAAAGGCGGCTTCATTCAAGGTTTGGATCAAATCTTCAAGGCAAGCCCAATTTTGATTCAGAAATCCGTTCTCGGCAAGCCATGCAATCTGCTCCTCGAAATTTTTCATATTCTTTAGTTCATTACGGGATTCTTTCTGAATCATGCTGTGGTACAACATCAACAGTTTCCCATTACGGTCTGCATGGCTGTAGCGGTACAGCCGGATCAATCTTTTAGTTAAGAACCATACAGGTATTGCCACAATCAACAGGACGAGGCAGAATACGAGCCGGGGAGCCGATGAGCGGATTGTGTCGGTAATAGCGGCTCCGGTATTTTCGTTTGGTGCATTGATCTCAACGGATGGTGCGTTCCCCTCGGTCTGAAACAGTCTCGTGAACATATCCCATAAACTATTACGACTTTCCTCCTGTGTTGTCCAGTATGGTGTGAGTTCTACCGGATACCAGCCTAAGTTTTCGTCGTAGACTTCAACCCATGCGTGGGCATTTCCGTCCGACACGTCATAGGACACGACAGAACTTTGTGCAAGCAGGGAGGTTCCCTCATAGTAATCTGATACATTCTGAGCTGTCCGTTCGGCGTCCTGCGCTATTTCGGCGGCATCGACGGCATAGCCTTCCACATACCGCGCGGGAATGCCCATATACCGCAGGATCAGCACAGCGGAGCTGGCATAGTGGGCGCAGTAGCCTTTGCGCTTTTCTGCAAGGAAGTAATTGATGAAATCTTTTCTTCTTGGTGTGGCTCCGGGGCTTAATGTATAGGGGTATTCCTGCTGGAAATAGTCACGGAGTCCGTCTATGATTTCCTGAGAGGAACCGGAAAGACCGGCTTTATCGCAAAAATCGGCGATTACTTCGCGATTCTCTTCCGGAACCTCAAGCCATAGGTCACTTACGAGTGGATCGGCGCTTCCATCGGGAACTTCGCCCAGAAGAGGAAAGAAAGTATATTCCGCCTCTTGCGTGGGCGGTATCAGCACAGCGCTATTGTTAGAGTAATAGGGCAGGTAGGCGGCTGACATTGCTGCCACATTCATGATTTTCATGACAGCTCTGGCATAGCCGTCCCTGCCGGATAGAAAGGCGTCTTCAAGGCGGTCGGCCGTATCGTGTTTCTGGCTTTCCAGATAGGCGGTCTGATCTTCTATGCTCCAGTGATTTTCATAGGGGATGTATTCAGCGCCGATAAAGGACTTCAGATAGATCCTGTCATAAGTATAAGGAACAAATTCCAAGGTCAGGTCTGTCTCATAGTCCAGACGGACGGACCCCACGCCGCCCAGTCGTCCGTTTACAAGTCCGCCGGTGGTCGGGTAGAAATTGATCAGACCCATCACACCGAGCAGATAGAAATTCTCCATCGTGTCCATTGTCTGAAGTTTGAAAGAACTTCTCGCATTTCCTGCCAGATAGGAATCCTTCGGAATAAGGAGTTCAGTGACAGATACAATGACAGTGCATAAAAGTGCAACGGCAAACAGAGCTCCTAGTGCGGCACCGCCGGAGAAGTTTCCAAGAAGCAGGTGCTTTTTAGCAGCCTTTAGCAGTACTTTTTGCTTCGGACGCTGGGACAGGTACTGATTCTGCCGGTAAATATATACAGTGATGATTCCCACAGCCAGTAGAATCACATAAATACCTTCCGGTTCATGTTCCAGATAGATTGGAACCATCAGGAAAAGGACAGCCGGAACGGAGGCGGCAAGGTACTTTGATTTACGTGAGATCAGCCCATTTGTAACAATACAGCTGATCAGGGCGAAGTAGCACATGGCGACGGTGATGGCGAGGTAGTGATTTTCCACCTGTTCTGCGTAACTTACCTGCGCGTCGGATTCAAAGAAGATTGATGCGGAGGAAGAAATGTCATTCAGGATTCCGTAGAATCCACTGCTGATATAAGTGCGTAATCTAAGACCGGAATATGCAACTACAATAAAGATAAGGATGTAGCCCGTGTTTTCCCACCAGCCGGAGGCATACAGGGAGGCACAGTAGAGTGCCGCAAACAGGGCTGTCAGAAAAAAAGCCCACTTTATATACGAAATCTGAAAAGCAGACAGCATTCCGCCAAGACTTCCTGTGACGATCGCAAACAAAAATATGGCGCGTACAAGTAAGTTCGCCCATGTTCCTTCACGTTTCTCATAAAAACAGCCGGACAATATGATGCCTTCTGACAACAGGATATCGGGTTTATTCTTTTTCTTCTGTAAGATTTTAGCCATTGATACAAATCTCCAACTGAGCGTGATCCTCATGATAAGCCATGCACATGTAGCTTTCGAGCTGTGGATAGCAGTTTTTCATATACTGACGCAGTATGTCACTATTGTGGGAGAGCAGGCTTGTGTGAAAGATTTCACAAAAAGCTGTCTCCAATTCTTCCAAGCTGTTACAGGAATAGCTATCAAAAGAAAACAGATGATTGTTCCATATAAGCAGTCGTATTGCCATGTGTCTGTTAAGCAGCGCTTTGACCTGATGATAGCTTTCCGTCAACAGTTCTTCTGCATTGTTTTTCTCATGCGGAAGATCCAGAAGCAGGATGTGCTCGCTGCCGGAGAGGGACACCCGTTCTTTCACCATAGGTTCCTGTTGTTTTGCAGAAAGTTTCCAGTGGATATCTTTCGGCCGGTCGCCCGCCCTGTAGGTGCGGATGTCGCTGACTTCACTATAGTCATTTCCCTTTGCATTACTCTCTGAAAGTTCTGCGGCGCCAGAGAATGTCTCAGGGACAGACACTTCCGTGGCGGAATCTGCCTGTGGAAGTATAAAAATACAGTTGTCCAATGCACAATCCGAATGAATCACAAAGATACCAAGCAGGTCTGTGATACAAAATTCTTTACAGGCAAAAACGATCCGCCCCAGATCGGTCATTGATACTGTCATAAGAAACTGTTTTTGCCCATGAGGAGGAATGGAGAGTACAAGTTTCTGGTCATCAAAGGTTCCGTAAAAGGAGTTGCCGGCTGTGAGAAACCATGCTGCGCGTAGTGCGCAGAGAAAACTTGGATTATTCACCGTAAAAATGATTTCAACTGCTTCTCCCGGACGGGCACGCTCTTTGTCAGAGATAAGCACTGCTTTCACATAGTCTGTGAGGCGCCATGCCATATAAAAGGAAAAGGGGACAAGGGTGGTAAAAATGATTCCCATAATCAGAAAGAAATATCCCCGAAAGGCGAGAAAAAGCAGTAGATTGATTGCATAAATAAGCAAAAATATCACCAGATGAAGCAAGGAAATATGAACTTTTTTGTTTGTGGCGCCGATCCGGGCGGTTTTGTCAGTGTCCATAAAATCCTCCGTCTCACATGTTAGGGCTTTTGACCATTTCAAACAGCTTTTCGATGGCGGCTGCCACAGTGATGCCTTCGGCGCGGGACCTTGCGCTTAAGCGCACGCGGTGGCAGAGTACGTCAACGAGTACGCACTGGACATCCTTAGCCGTGACAAAGTCTCTTCCGGCTAACATAGCCATGGCACGCGACATGCGCAGCAGGGCTATGGCAGCGCGGGGACTCGCACCCTGTGCAAAATAGGAACTGTTTCTCGTTCTTTCCACGAGGGATACGATATATTCGTAAATGGAATCGTGGACAAAGATTTCTTCCGTTTTCCGCTGGAGATTTTTCAGCTCCTCTAAAGAAAGTATGGACGGAACGTCGGAAAGCTGTTTCCATACCTCGCCTTTTAGGAGCGCCACGGCGTCCTCATGTCCGGGATATCCCATGGACAGACATACAAGAAATCGGTCAAGCTGGGATTCCGGCAGAAGCTGTGTGCCTGCTGAGCCTGTCGGATTCTCTGTCGCAATTACGATAAAAGGTTCGGGAAGTTTGTAGGTCGTGCCCTCAATACTCGCCTGACGTTCTTCCATAACTTCTAAGAGGGCGGACTGGGTTTTCGGAGAAGTCCTGTTAATTTCGTCTGCAAGGAGCAGGTTGGTGAAGACGGCGCCCTTTTGAAATTCAAATTCGCCAGTCTGGTTGTGGTACATGGAAAATCCCAGCAGATCGCTGGGGAGGACATCCGGTGTAAACTGGACTCTCCTGTAATCTAATGAAAGCACACGCGCAAAAGTCGTGGCAAGCGTGGTCTTTCCGACGCCCGGAATGTCTTCCATCAAAATGTGTCCGTCGCCGATAATTGCCGCAAGCACCTTTTCCACAACATTTTCTTTGCCTTTGATAATTCTGTTGACTGCGCCTTTTACCTGATCTAATTTATGTTCTGGCATTTTGAGCCTCCTGATACAATTTTTGTATACAATCCGGGTATCTTCCGACACCTAAATTTATTGTAGCAATAAAAATAATGATTATCAAACTTTTTCCGTTTTCTGATTGACACACCTTTGTACAAAGTGTATAATTTCCATAAAGCGTACACGAGTACGCAATAGAAAATTGCACATGCGGTTTAAGACAGAACAATATATTTTGCAGTAAAAAAGCGAAAATCATATTTGTGTTATGGGAGGAACGCAAAAAAATACCCCAACCGTTATAGTCCCCGCAAAGAACTGATAGACCGTTAGGATATTTTTTACATTCGTTATTTTAAACTATTCTTGCCAAAATGTAAAGCATCTGTCAGAAATCCATTTAAAAACCACATAGTAACGATAAGTTGAAACAGGAGGTTCATAATGAGAAAGAAATTGATGAGTATTCTTTTGGGCGCGGCAATGTGTATGTCATTGTTGGCGGGATGCGGTAATAGTGCTGGAAACAGTCAGACAACAGATGCAGGTTCCACGGCAGATTCTACGGCACAGACAGAAGGGACACAGCCGGATGCCTCAGATGAGACAGGTGATACAGCAGAAGCACAGGATGCGGCATCTTCCGGTGAGAAGATCACATTACAGTTCTGGAATGTATTTACAGGCTCTGACGGCGATATCCTGCGCGGAATCGTAGACAATTATAATAAGACGAACACGGACAATATCGAGATCCAGATGGATATCATGCCCAACGATCAGCTTCAGCAGAAGCTTCCGGCAGCGATTGCTACCGGAACTGCACCGGATTTTGTTTTGTTCGGCGTCGAGAATCTTGCGCCTTATGTCAGCAATGACTCTCTGGAAGATATCAGTGATTTCTGGGAAGTAACGGGCGTAGACAAAAGTAATATCTTAGAGAATGTGTTAGAGCTGTCTCACGTTGATGGCAAACTGTACGGTACACCAATGCAGTATAACGTAAGTTATTTATATTGGAATAAGGATTTGTTCGAGGCGGCTGGCTTAGATCCGGAGAAAGCTCCGGCGACCTTGGAGGAACTGGCAGAGTATGCGGAGAAGCTTACGGATCCGTCCAAGAACCAGTATGGTCTTGCCTTGCCTACCAGTGTTACATATATGCAGTTTTTATGGGCAAACGGCGGCGATGCTGATGATCCGGCAACTAACACAAATCTTTTGGATTCGGAAGAGAATTTAGCGACGTTAACATGGCTTCAGGATCTGATGGTGAATAAGAAAGTGTCACCTGAAAATATCACGGGACCCGAGGCGGACACAATGCTTCAGGCGGGACAGATTGCTATGTACATGAGCGGACCGTGGCAGATTAACGGACTGCGTGAACAAGGGATTAATTTCGGCATTGCACCCTGTGTGGCAGGCAGTGCGGGAGCTTTTTCACCGGCAGGCGGATGCAGTTATGTGATTCCTAAGGGCACGGAAGAGTCTCACAGACTGGCAGCGTACAAGTTTATGCAGTATTGGCTGACTGATGATATTTTAAAAGAATGGTCACAGAAAAACGGATTCCCTGTATGGTCTAAAACACTGATGGAAGATCCGGAGATACAAAATGACGAGGTGTTAAATTCCATCTCTAAAGCGACAGAGATTGGACGTTCTTACAACCTCGGATATTCTTTGGCGAGCCAGATTGACAATGATGTCATGATTCCTATGTTTGAAAAAGTCATGACAGGAGCGGCAACGCCGGAGGATGCATTAAAAGAGGCCTCAGAAGCTATGGATAAAGTGCTTGCACAGTAGGGAAATGTCAACTAAGAAGGATCGTCGTTTCCGGCGGTCCTTTTTTGGCAGAATCGAGGGATTATGATAAATAATAAAGGAAAAAGAAAGAGGTATGAGGCGCAGAATCAGAAAAGCGCGTATCTTTTCATACTGCCATCCATGGTGGTCTTATCCGTATTCGTTTTTATTCCGCTGATTGCATCTTTTGTGATCAGCATTACGGATATGAATATTTTTATGAAGGATGTCCAGTTTGTGGGAACCGCAAATTTTACTAAATTGTTTGCGGATAAAAGGGTGACAAATGCAACTTTTAACAGTCTGTATTTTACGATATTAGAGGTGCCGCTGCAAATCGGATTAGCCTTACTGCTGACAGTGTGCCTTGCAAAGAATAACAAATATAGCAAACTGCTGCGCTCCATTTATTATCTTCCGTTTGTCTGTTCCATGACAGCCATCGGTATCGTATGGTCCATGCTGCTCGATCCTAATATGGGGTTGGTTGCTTATTGGCTCAAACAGGCAGGAATTGATACGATTGCATTTTTAAAAGATCCGGATTTCGCCATGCCTACGGTGATCGTCGTGACTGCGTGGAAGGGGTTCGGCTATACATTGACCCTGCTTGCGGCGGCGGTACTCAATATTTCCCAGTCGTTATACGAGGCGGCGGAAATGGATGGCGCGGGAAGTTTTCACAAATTCATACATATTACCATTCCGGGTATCTGGCCAACGATCAGCTTCTGTATTGTTACTTCGACAATAAGCGCGATGCAGATGTTTGATCAGGCGTACGTTATGACACAGGGAGGACCACTTAACAGGACGGAGACGGTTGTGCAGTATATTTATGACAGGGGTTTTCAGACGGCTCCTTATGATTTAGGATATGCTTCGGCGATTTCTGTTTATCTGTTTGTGATTGTGGCGGTTATAACGTTTGTCCTGAGGAAATTTATATTGAGCCGAGGGGAGGATGCAGATGTATAAAAGAAAAAAGATAAAATTGTCTACGGCGTTAGGGTATATCGTTACTGCCCTGATTGCATTTTCGGTATTGCTTCCTATTATGTGGCTGCTGGTATCCTCCTTTAAAACGGACGTAGGCGTTATCAAGTTCCCGCCTCGTTTCTTTCCGGAGGAGTGGACACTGCATCAGTACCTGTATGTGGGAGACAGTATACCGGTTTTTGAGATGACCAAGAACACAGTTATTTTTGCAGGCGGGGTAACGATCATCAGCCTGCTGTTTGATTCCATGGCGGGATATGCATTCGCGCGGATGAGGTTTAAAGGTTCAAAGCTTCTATTTTCTATTATTCTATTAACGATGATGGTTCCGTTCCAGATTATTATGACGCCTCTTTATATTGAGGTATACAAATTTCATCTGCTGGATACCTATTTAGGGCTGATTCTGCCGCGGGCGACCAGTGCGTTCGGAATCTATATGATGAGTTCCTTTTTTGCCGGGCTGCCGAAATCTCTGGAAGAATCGGGGAGAATAGACGGAATGAGCGAGTTTCGTATTTTTCGTTCCATCATGCTGCCGCTCTGTAAGCCGGCGCTTGTCAGCCTTGGGATTTTTCATTTTATGAATAACTGGAATGACCTGTTGTATCCGTTGATGCTGACCAGTTCGCAGAACAAGAGGACGTTGTCAGCAGGCTTAGCGGTTTTAGTAGGGAATAAAGTGATCAAGTACGGACCGACCCTTGCGGCGACTATGATCTCACTTACGCCGTTACTGGTTCTGTATATTTTCTGTCAGAAGTATTTTATTGAGGGCGTAGCGGCTTCGGGAATGAAAGAGTAATTAGAATATTGTGCCTGCGGTCCAAAGTCCGCAGGTTGAGAGAAAGGCATGGTTATTGACATGGGAAAAGAAAAGGCAAGTATTATTGTCAATAGAAATTTTATAAGAGGACAGATCGATAAGAGGATCTACGGTTCTTTTGTGGAACATATGGGACGCGTAGTATACACGGGAATCTACGAGCCGTCTCATGAGACGGCGGATGAAGACGGATTCCGGCAGGATGTTCTTAAGAAGGTTAAGGAGATGGGCGTGACCGCGGTGCGCTATCCCGGCGGAAATTTTGTTTCCTGTTATGACTGGAGGGATGGAGTTGGACCGGTAGAAAAGCGTCCCCGCCGATTGGAAATAGCATGGCGTGCCATAGAGACCAATGAGATCGGAACCAATGAGTTTATGAAATGGGCGAAGAAGGCGGGAATTGAGCCGGTTTTCGCGGTAAATCTTGGCACGAAGGGAATTGAGAATGCGGTATCGTTAGTGGAGTACTGTAATATAGAGGAAGGAACCTGTTACAGTGACTGGCGAAGAGAGCACGGTGTGGAGGATGCCTACGGCATCAAGACATGGTGTCTTGGTAATGAGATGGACGGGGACTGGCAGATCGGGCATAAAACCGCGCAGGAATACGGAAGGCTGGCACAGGAAACAGCGAAGGCGATGAAGCAGGTGGACAACAGTATAGAAGTGGTCTCCTGCGGCAGTTCCAAGTCCGATATGAAGACATATCCGGAGTGGGAAGCGGAGACTTTGAAGTATACCTACCCTTATGTGGATTATATTTCCCTGCACCAGTATTATGGAGGACAGGAACAGGGAACGAAGAATTTCCTCTCACAGTCGCTTGATATGGAGGAGTATATCAAAACCGTGATCGGGACGTGCGATTATATGAAGGCATGGCACCGCTCGGATAAGACTCTTTACATTAGTTTCGACGAATGGGGAGTATGG
>CAMXBD010000132.1 GCA_947179245.1 uncultured Lachnospiraceae bacterium
CGATGCGTAATATGATATGCGGTCTCGATTTGCCTAAGGAGTGAGAAGTGTGTGTAGACGGCGTGAATCTTGAGGGGCTGCGGGAAAAACAGATGGCAGTCTTCCGCCGTAAGAAAATCGGATTTATTTTTCAGAATTACAATCTGGTGCCTACTTTGACGGTTGAGGAAAATATTCTGTTTCCGCTGGATCTGGATGGTTCCGCACCCGACGAAAATTTTCTGCAGGAAATTGTGAGTCTGCTGGGACTTAAAGACAGGATGCAGGCATATCCAAATATGCTTTCTGGCGGACAACAGCAGAGGGTTGCGATTGCCAGAGCGTTGATTTCTAAACCGCCTGTCATATTAGCTGACGAACCTACCGGCAATCTGGATTCCCGTAACGGACAGAATGTAGCCGGGCTTTTAAAGATGACGGCACAGCTTTACCACCGTACACTTGTGATGATTACCCACAATCAGGAGCTGGCGCAGCTTGCAGACCGGGTGCTGTATATGGAGGACGGGAGGATTGCTAGAGAATAATAATCTTAAAATATGCCGCAGACTGGTGCGGCGGGAGTTTCAATTTCATAAGGGACGCAGCATACTTCTTATGACGGCAATCGCGCTGATGAGTATGCTGTGTACTTTTTCTTTTGCGCTCGGATTTATGATCCGTGACGGACTGTTGAACAGTTATCAGGTCCGGTATGGTTCAGCCAGTCACATTCTGTATTACGGATTAAACAGCGCTCAGGCATCATCCGTTGCGGGTCATGCTGACGTGAAGAAAACGGTCCGCCTAAAGACGGTGGGACTTTTGTCTGATGATATGATGGAATACCGCAGTGTGAAACTTGCAGCGGTGGATACCGATTGGGCTGAGATAACGCAGGCAGTTCCGGTCTGCGGCAGGATGCCGGAAGCTGACGATGAGATCGCATTGGATGAACTTACACTGCAGTCTTTGGCGATTCCGCGCAGGGAAGGAGCTGTAGTAGAGCTTGAGTGGACGCCTGCGGATGGCGGTGAGGAGCGTGTGGATACGTTCCGGCTTTGCGGATGGTGGAATAATGCTATGGGCTATACGGAGACTTGTGCATGGATCACTCCGGATGCCGCAGACAGGCTCTGTCCGGATGCATCGGATCTGGTAACTCTTGGGGTGACTTTATACCGCCCGCATGATCTGGAAAAACAGGCGGAAAATCTGTTAGACGAACTGGGAATCAGCAATGTTTCTTTTACAACTAATCTGGCATATAACCGGGCCAGAATGAGGCGGGCGGATGAACAGGCGGCGCCTTACTATGTCATCAATATTGCGGTAGTGGTGTGCGGTATTTTGATGGTTTATAATATCATGCGCATTTCCACAGCCCAGAATGTGAAGTTCTACGGGAGACTAAAGAGTCTGGGAATGAGCCCCAGACAGACTGGCAGGCTCTTATCTGAGCAGGCGGCATATTTATGTCTGCCGGCGATTCCTATAGGCTGGCTGCTTGGCTTTATGCTTTATGCTGTGACTGCCCCATATGTGATCCTTGATGCGAACGGACAGAATCCGGCATTTTTGTTCTTTAGCCTGAGTCCGTTTGTATGCAGTGGACTGCTCACATGGCTTTCAACACTGACTGCATGTATTTTTCCTGCGCGGTTTGTATCACGGATTGGTCCGGCTGAAGCGATGAAGGCAGTTGATTTCAGTCAGGAAAGTTCACTGCGTGGCGGCAGCCCCGGTGCGAAAAGGCATGAGAGCCGGAGAGAGTATCAGGGGCGCATTGGCAGAAGGCGGCGTGACAGAGTACCTCTTATGGCATTGTCCGGAATGAAACGGAATAAGAAAAAATCCGTGTTAGCGGCGGCATCTATGCTCTTGTCACTGACACTATTGTGTAATTTCTGGACGCGGTATGTCAGTACTGATGAGCAGAAATACATGGAAGCTGTTACCTACAATGATTATCTGATTGCGGATGCGTCTGCCGCCAGCGGTTTACAACGATATAATCCTGTAAGTCATAGTATCACGCCAGAATTTATGGAGGCGCTTGCGGGGCATGAAGCAGTGACCGGAATCGGGACGATTCGCACGATGGAAGTTCCTATGCATGCGGACTGGGAAGAACGTGCCCTTATTGTGGAGAATTTTGAGGGTGTGAATCAAGATGGCATAGTCAGAAAAGAGGTTATGGCTGACTCGCCGGACTGGGGAGCCGGTTATGAGAAGTTCCGGGAAACAGGGGATTATATCGGTATTGCTTCCGGAATAGACGGACTGGCATTGACCGTGGCTCTGGAGGAAGGAGAATATGTAGAAGGCGTCTATGATGCAGAGCGCTTTGCAACGGGAAACTATGTGGTTGCATCTGGCGCCAGCGAAACGTCTTTTGTTTCGACGCCTCCGGTCGGAAGCAGGGTAGAGATTGGGGGACGTTCCTTTGAAATCATGGCGTCTGTTTCCTATACGGTAGGTATCATTGCCGGTGCGGATAGCAGAGAGGCGGCGTTCAATGTTTCTTACTATATGCCGGTGGGTACATTTGAGGAATTATTTCCGGACAGTGGTATCAGAAATGTGCTGGTAAATATTGACTATAAGGGTCAAAATGAGTTCGAGGACTTTCTGACCGAAATGATCCGGGAAAGCGGTATTGCAGTGACCATGCGGAGTGATCACCAATGGAATTTTCACAATGCGTTGTTTCATAATTATTTGATTCCGATGTTTGTGGGGACAGTTCTTCTTTTGATCGGCATATTGAATTTTGGCAATGCACTTGTGACAGGGGTTCTCGTCCGTAAAAGGGAGATAGCAGTGTATGAGAGTCTTGGCATGACACGTATGCAGATTCGCAGATTGTTTGTTGGTGAAGGATTGATGTACGGCGGGATACTGACTGCTTTTCTTGTACCGTCGGTATCTGTTCTGACATGGCTGTGGGGGAGATGGTGGGCAGCTTATTCCGCCAGTGCATGGTGTGTCACATGGAGATTTTCTCTGATGCCGATGTGGGTTTCGCTGCCGCTTTTATTGATTATTGCGATGGTGATTCCGCCATGTTGTCTGCGTGTGATCATGAAGGAGAGTGTTACGCAGAGACTACAGATGGTGGAGTAAGAAAGTAACAGTAGATTTCTTATGGTGATTTTGCTATAATAGCGATAATACGCACAGTTTTTCTGCATAGAGAACCTGAATGGGTTTTGCCGTAAAACTGTGGGAATTATGGAGTGTAGATATGGATAACATAGATTCCAATACAAAACAGCAGGAACTGCATTTTCCGATGATGGAGAATGATGAATACCAGAAAGCCCAGAATCAAGAGATCAAACTCGGCAAAGAGGAAGGATTGGATGTTTCCATTTATGCCAATCCGCAATTTAACTGGCTGCAGATGGAACAGATTCGTATGGGGCTTAAAGATAAACTGGATGCATCGATATATGCCGATCCGTCCAATAATTATGAGACGATGCGACAGATAAGGCTTTCTCTTTATTCCGGCACGAATCTTATTCCATATCTTAAAAGAGGCTTTGCGGATGATGATTTAGGGGAAATAAGGCTTGCGCTTCTGGATAAGCTTCCTATTGACGAGTGGCTTCAGGATAATATGTGCGCACCGCAGATTCATGAGATACGAATCGGATTGTGCGAGGGCTTGGATGTTTCCGCTTATGCCGATTTAGGATATAATTGGATGCAGATGCAGGAAATCCGTCTCGGACTTGAGAAGAAGCTGGATGTAAAGCTCTATGCTAACCGCCTGTTTAATCATGCGCAGATGAGAGAGATCCGTCTGGGGCTGGAAGCCGGACTGGATGTGTCTTCTTACTGTACATTGCTTTATTCCGCCACGGATATGAAAGAGAAGCGTCAGAGCGTTATTAATAGAAAGAGGGCAAGCGGAACGTTTTCGGAGGAGAGCAGCGCCAGTAAAGCGGATTCTGCCGCAGAAATAATCAAAGATCATAATACTGTAAATACAGATAACAACAATACAGATAAAGTAAGTGTAACGAACAAGAAGTCAATCGCCGATTCTTACCGCAAAAAGGAGTTTGTTATTTCCATAGAGGAGAACGGCAATAAAGCGTACGCCTATATTCCGTGGATTCCGGGCAATGTGGTTACGAAGGAAGATATCTATCAGGATTTGGAACGCAGGGAAATTGTCTATGGAATCAAGAATGATGCCATTGCGGATCTGATTGACCGAAAAAGATTGAACGAAAAAGTATTGATTGCAGAAGGCATTCCAGCGAAAAAAGGCGAGGATGGCTGGTTTGAATGGTTTGTCAGACTGGATCTGCCCCGCATTCCGGCTCCGCTCCCGGACGGCGGAGTTGATTATGTAAATATAGAAGCTTTTGAAATGGTTGATGAGGGAGAGAAAATAGCTGTCTACCATCGTGCAGAGGAAGGTGTCAGCGGGAAGAACATATACGGCGAGACCATACATGCCGAGAACGGCATTGAGAAAAAGCCTCTGCGGGGCATAGGGTTTACTATTGATCCGGACGGAGTCACATACAGATCGAAAATGAACGGGAAATTTGAGTTTACCGGCGGACGCATTATCATTTCAAATATGCTGATCGTCCGGGAAGACGTGACGGCCGTTACTGGCAAACTGGAAGTGGACGGCTCCGTATATGTAATTGGCAGTATTTTTTCGGGCGGATATATTAAGGCTACGGGAGATATTATTATTGAACATAATGTAGAGACGGGCAAACTGATTGCAGGTGGAAACGTTATGATCAAAAAAGGAAGCTGTTCTAAGAATGACTGCTTCATCGAAGCAGGCGGAGAGGTTTCCGGAAGCTTCTTTGAGGCCGCCAATATTAACGCGGGAGGCAATGTCAAAGCTAACTATATCATGAACAGCAACATTAACACGATGGGCAGGGTCATTGTATCGGGCAGCAAAGGAGTTTTGCTGGGCGGCAAAATCAGTGCGGTAAAAGGTGTGGACACCTTTAATCTCGGCAACAGACTGCATCTTAAAACAGTTTTGGATATTGGACGTAATGAACTGTATGAAAAGGCACAGACAGAGTATGTCGAGCGAAGAGAGCAGCTTTTAAGCGATTTAGAGGCTTTGGAGAAGGAATGGAATAAGATTACACTGATGTATTCTGCGGGCAAAGAAGTTCCGGAAGAGATGCAGCGTAAGATTTACGCTGCAATTGATGTTCAAAAGCAGAAATTGGCGGAGCTGGACGGTGAAGCTTCTAAACTGGTCAATCTGACGGAACAGACAACCAAAGATCCTGTCTGCATCAGGGGCAGAGCATATGAGGGAAGTACAATCATCATCAACGGAATTAAATATGCCTTGACGGCGGAGGTGCGCAGAGTTATTTTCAAACTGCGGAATAAGCAGGTAGTGATGGTGGCTTTATAGATGAGATAGGAAAAGCCGGTATATTTATGAAAGAAAATATAGAAAGTATGGTAGGAGTATGAAACGCGATACGATTTTAATATTTGAAGATAATGCAATTGACCGTTCAATTCTGGTTGAGCTATTTAAGTCGGATTATCAGATTTTGGAAGCCGAAAATGGTAAGGAAGGCATAGCGCTTCTAAATAATCACATTGCATCCATAGCCATTGTTCTGCTTGATAATATCATGCCCGTTATGGATGGGTTTGCAGTGCTGGAATATCTGAAAGAAAAAAATGTTTTAAATAAGATACCATTTATTATGATTACGGGAGAAGACACTCCCGGACTGGAGAAAAAAGGCTACGAGTACGGAATTGTGAGTTATATCAAGAAGCCGTATCAGCCGGAGGTTGTGAAGCAGGTAGTCCACAATGCAATTGGCTGGTTCCAATACAAAATGCAATTGGAGCTGATGGTCAAGAAGCAGAATATCAATATTCAAAAGCAGAATAGTGTACTTAGACAGCAGACCAAGAAACTGAACCATGTGAATGAGATTCTGATTGACTCCTTAAGTAATATTGTGGAGTTCAGAAATATGGAGTCTAAGCAGCATATCAAAAGGATACGAGAGTATTCCCTGTGTCTTGGCAAAAGTGTTATGAAGCTGTATCCGGAGTATGAGCTGACACCTGAAAAACTGGTGCAGATTGGCTGGGCGTCTTCGCTTCATGATATCGGGAAGATTGCAATTCCGGACAGTATCATTTTAAAACCGGCAAAGCTGACGCCTGATGAATTTGAGTTGATTAAATCCCATACCACGAAGGGCGCTGAGATTATACAGCATAGAGTGCGCTTAAATGACAGAGCGATTTTTGATTACGCATATGACATTGCAAGACACCATCATGAGAAATATGACGGTAAAGGATATCCTGACGGGCTCAAAGGGGATGAAATCAGCATAGCAGCGCAGATTGTTTCTCTGGTGGATGTATATGATGCACTTACATCAAAGAGAGTCTATAAGGTGGCGTATGATTCGGATCGGGCATATCAGATGATTCTGAACGGGCACAGCGGAACGTTTTCGCCTAAGCTGCTGAAAGCGTTTACGGAAGTAAAACCGAGATTTGAGAGTATATTGTCAATGTACCATGACGAAGATTAACGGGATAATAATCAGGAATTGATCGGATAACATTAATATGGAAAAACTATCGTAAGACGGATTGTGGCAGAAGCTGCACTCCGTCTTATAATTTAGTGAAACTCACAAAAATGTACCTTTTCTGTACCTTGCCTGTAACTTAGCGCTGATAGAATGTTACTGTAAGGATCCGGTTGTCGGACAATGTGCAGTCGAATCCTTACAGTTAAGGAAAGAAAGGTGGAAAATTGATGGAGGCTATTGTAAAAGCTACAGGATTAAAGAAATATTACGGTGAGGGTGAGACGCTTGTCAGGGCTTTGGATGGCGTGGATCTGGAGATTGAGAGGGGGAAATTTACTGCGATTATCGGTACGAGCGGGAGCGGTAAATCTACCCTGCTAAACATAATTGGCGGGTTGGATGTGCCGAGTGAAGGCAGCGTCAGAATCGGAAATCAGGAGCTGGCTGGACTGAATGCAGAGCAGGCGACAATTTTCAGAAGAAAACAGATCGGGTTTATTTTTCAGAATTATAATCTGGTGCCGGTGCTGACTGTTTGGGAAAATATTATTTTTCCGATTTCGCTTGACTCTCGTAAGCCGGACCGGAAATTTATTATGGAAATAGTGAACTTACTCAGATTGGAGAACAAGCTTGACAGCCTGCCAAACCAGCTTTCGGGTGGGCAGCAGCAAAGAGTGGCGATTGCCCGTGCGCTGGCGACAAAGCCGTCTATTATTCTGGCTGACGAACCGACCGGTAATCTGGATTCGGGAACGAGTGACGATGTCATCAGTCTGCTTAAGATGACCAGTGAACAGTTTCACCAGACGATAGTGATGATTACCCACAATCCGGAGATTGCGGCACGTGCTGACAGGGTGGTACGCATTGAAGACGGGCGTATTGCGATAGGAGGAAACGGAAATGATTTCAGTGATAAGTAAACGGACTTTCAAACAGAATAAAGGGCGTAATATGGTGGCAGTTCTTGCTATTGTGCTTACTACTTTAATGTTTACCACACTCTTTGTTTTAAGCCAGAGCATGAACAAGAATATCATCGAGATGACTTTCAAACAGACCGGTTATGATGCACAGGCATCTTTTAAATCGATCACCGAAGAGCAGGCCAATAAGCTTGCTGCCCATCCCGAAGTGGAAGAAGTAGGAAACAGTATCGTGGTCGGGCTGGCACAGGACATGCGCGTTGCAGGACGGCAGGTGGAAGTGCGGTGGGCGGACGAAAGTTATGCGAAGCATTCTTTTGCAATGCCGGTTACAGGTAAGATGCCGGAGGCGGAGAATGAGATCGCGCTGGATACCATGGTGCTTGACAGGCTTGGCGTGGAGCATAAGTTAGGTGCGCAGGTGACGATAGAATGGATGGCGGATTTTGTATCAAAAGAAACGTTCACTTCCACATTTACTCTGTGCGGCTTCTGGGAGGCAAACGAAAACAGTTATGCCAGTATGGCGTGGGTGAGCAGAGAGTTTGCAGATGAGATTGTGAACAATATCGGCGGACCGAATCCGGAGACAAGGATGGGAATCCGTATGGCGCAGGTCAGCCTTTATAATGACAGGGATATTGAGGGCAGTATGGAACGCATCTTGTCGGACTTAGGGATGAACGGCTTGGAGTATAATGTGAATCTGGCGTATTCTTCCGAGATGAACCGGATGGCGGCGCAGGAGAATATGCCTATGTATCTGGGAATGGTTCTCGTATTTGCGGCTGGCTATTTGATTATTTATAATATTTTTCAGATATCTGTCACGGCGGATATACAGTTCTACGGCAGACTGAAAACGCTGGGTACTACGAAGAAGCAGCTTAAGAGACTGATTTATATGCAGGCTGGACGACTGTGCATCATCGGTATTCCGATCGGTCTGCTTCTGGGGTATCTGCTTGGAGTAGTTCTGGTTCCGGTGTTTATTAGTTTTCAGGCGGGAAGTGCGTCTGCGAATCCGGTTATTTTCATAGGCTCCGCATTGTTTGCAGGATTGACCGTATTGGTCTCCTGTATGCGCCCAGCGAAAATGGCAGGAAAAGTATCGCCGATGGAAGCACTGCGTTACAGCGATGTAGAGCGGATCGGACGAAGCAGAAAGAAGAGACAGGGCAGCGCGTCGTTATTTGCACTGGCATGGTCAAATCTCGGACGCAACAGGAAACGTACGATTACGGTAATCTGTTCTCTTACTTTGGGACTCACGTTGATGAGCTGTTTTTATGCCAAGAATGTATCTTTTGATATGGATAAATATCTGGAAAGCCTGACAATAGCAGATTATCAGGTCGATGAGATTACAAATGAGGCTTATATGACAGGGTATGATCCGCAAAGTGATACATTGGAAGGAGAACTACCTAGACTGATTGAGTCAATAGAGGGGCTGGAGCAAACAGGGCATCTGTACAGTCATGAGACTCGGATTGAGTTAGATGAACAGACCATAGAGAATATAGAGGGATTTTATACGGGCGATCTCCTCTCTTCATGGGCGTCGTACGACCCGACGGGAGTTGAGACGCTGCGTGAAGCAATTGAGAATAAAGAAGCATGTTCCGTGATTTACGGGATAGACGGCATTCCGTTAGATGTGTACAGCGGAGAAGAGTATTGGGAGAACGGAAGTTTCGACAGCGAACTTTTTGCCACGGGCGAATATGTGCTGGCGCTTGGTCCGGGGATGGAACCCGGTATCAAAGAGCAGACTATGCCGACTGTCAGTGTGGGGGATCAAGTGGAGATAGAGGGCAGAGAATATACGGTTATGGCGGTGCTTAACAGTTTACAGCCAGTGACGGAGGGTGCACAGGAGGGCGGACCACAGAATGCTTTCTATCTGGATTTCATTATGCCGGCGAAGACGTTCAAGGAGAATTGGCCGGATAATACCCTGAGGAAACTGTACTTCAATGTAAGCGATGATATGCTTGATGCGGCGCAGGACAAATTAGATGAATATTTTAGCCAGACAGGATTAACCCTTCCGGTCACTTCCAGAAATTCTATGGCACAGCAATATGAGAGAGAGACCCGGTCCAGTGCTGTGATGGGCAATGCCGTCAGCATTGTGATTGCGCTGGTAGGCGTATTGAATTTTGTCAATTCCATGATCACGGCGATTGTTTCCCGCAAAAAAGAATTTGCCATGATACAGAGTGTGGGGATGACAAAACCTCAGTTATGTAAACTACTTGTCTTCGAGGGGCTGGATTATGTTGGATTGACTCTGATAGTCACCTATATTTTGAGCATGTTGGGAGTGGGCATCGGTGTTCGTGCAATGGTTGCGGGAGGCTATACGACTTTTCACTTTACATTGCTGCCGCTTGTGGTGTGTACACCGTTTCTTGTGGTGTTTGCCGTACTGATTCCGTA
>CAMXBD010000133.1 GCA_947179245.1 uncultured Lachnospiraceae bacterium
TATAATTAAATATGTAAATTGTTATGAATTAAATTTTAAATTAAAAAGTCGAAAAAAATAAAATTCTTATGTAATTAATTTTTAAATATTTTATATAAATAAGATGTTATGTGTAAAATACAGTGTATTGGAGGAACTTTACGATGAAACTAAAGCAGAAAATTCTTATGATTGCGATTTTGCCTTTGATAGTATTAGGCATAATGATTATTTTCGTTGGTCAGAAGCAGATTACAAATGTGCTGACAGAAAATATTGCGAGTGGTCTGCGTGCAACGACAATAGCTGTGCGATCTACATTCCGGAAATTGAATGACGAGCCATATAGGCTGAATGAGAACAATGAGCTTGTCAAAGGTGATTTCAATATTTCCTTGACACCAGACTTGGCAGACGGAATTAAAGATGCAACTAATATTGATGTAACCATTTTCTATGGTGACACAAGATACATGACTTCTGTCGTTGACGATAGCGGACAACGAATTAACGGTACGCAGGCAGGACCGAGAGCGATTGAAAATGTATTAGGCAAGGGAGAAGAATTCTTTGCTGCTGATGCTATTGTAGCAGATGAGGAATATTTTGGATATTACATACCATTATTTGATTTTGAAACGCAGGAAGTAGTCGGTATGGTATTTGCCGGAATGCCTCAGGCAGATGCGAAAGCTGAGATCAGAAGAGTTATTATTGTGATTGTAGCGCTTGTTATCCTTGTGGCTGTTGTTTGTGCAGGTCTTATCTACTTTACAGTCAATAAGATGGTTAAACATCTGGATCAGGGTGTGACTGCGTTGTCACAGCTTTCCGAAGGAAAAATGCATATTCATATTGACGACAAGTTGCTGGTTGAAAAGGATGAAATTGGTGATATCTGTCGTGCAATTGAGAAGATGAAAGAGAGCTTGGCGGGTATTATTTCCACTATTAAAGAGGATAGCGCTATCTTGTTGGAAGCATCCGATAAGCTTCGTGAGAAGACTGATGTAACCAGCGAGCATGTTGAGCAGATGGAGAAAGCTGTCAACGAAATTGCAATTGGCGCCGGTAGTCAGGCGGAAGAGACACAGGATGCTACAGAACATATTATTCTTATGGGTAATATGATTGAGGAAACAGCTGGTGAGTTAGCAAATCTGAATGAAAGAGCAAATGCCATTAAAGAGCGTGGCGAGGTTGCAATCGAAGCGCTTCGTGAATTGCAGAGCACGAATGAGAAGACCAGTGCATCCATCAATATCATTTATGAGCAGACAAATACAACAAATGAGTCTGCACAGAAGATTAAAGAGGCAACTGCTCTGATTACAAATATTGCGGAAGAAACCAACCTCTTGTCCCTCAATGCATCTATTGAGGCAGCCCGTGCAGGTGAGCAGGGTAGAGGATTCGCAGTTGTTGCGGCACAGATTCAGAAACTTGCTGAACAGTCCAATGAATCTGCAAGACAGATTGAAGGAATCATCCTTGCATTGATTGAAGATTCTGATAAGTCAGTTGCAACTATGAACGAAGTAAAAGAGATTATGGAACTGCAGAACGAGAATGTTACCAACACTGGCACGCAGGTTACACAGTTGCTTAGTGATGTAGACGAGTCACTTGTTATGATCAGTGATGTTACAGAGAAGACCAATAAGGTCAACGATGTAAGAAGCAACGTGGTAGATACGGTACAGAACCTGTCAGCAATCGCACAGGAGAATGCGGCAAGTACCGAGGAGACATCGGCATCTGTTACAGAGATTAACGGAATAATCGGTGAAATTGCAAGCAATGCAGCAGAGCTTAAAGGCATTTCCAACAGAATGGATGACAGTATGGCAATGTTTGAGATGTAGGATAATCTGAATAGTATAATAGAGAATAAGCCCCGAAGTTTGCTTCGAGGCTTATTTTTTATATTATAGGAAATTTCGATAACGCATACCATTAAAGGAGAATGCGAAGCATTCTCTGAATCGTCGCTGTCTGGCGACAATTTGTTATAGTACAATTTGAAAATGCTGATAATCTTTGCAGGAATTCCAATTACCGCCCCATGTAAAGCCGCGTTCTGTGAATAATCTGTAACATAGATCAGTTTCATCTATTTTATATGGGAACTCTTGGGAGCGGTCGGCGTATATCTCACTTCCCTTGGGAGAGATATAAGTTTCTCCGTTTTCGCCTCTGTTAAACACAACGTAAGGATTATAAAACGGGTTGATATCAATAGCACAGCCAAGCGCATGTTTAGATAGATTGTCGGTGCCGTCCACTACTCTGTAATTGAAGCAGGATGTGTTATTATCAAGCATAGAGAGTGTATCATCTCCGTCATACTCATCAATGAGACGGATGCGTTCAATCTGATATTCGTTCCGATACAGTTCGTAAAAGATTTCCACCATATCCTGTGCGATAGCTTTGTTACAGATCAATTCGCCCTCCTGCGCTTCTCCATTGAAATCAATGTAGAGGAGCCTTACATAATTTAAATCCTCATAAGGTACAGTGCAGCCAGTTTCGGGATAAGATATACCGGTGATTCGCTGTTTGATGTCGTCACTTAATGGTTCATAATAGAATCCGGGTTGATAAGTAGTTCGCTCTTGGTTGTCAGCCATATCATCATTCTCCTTTTCGGAAATTTCTGCATCTGAATCCGGCTCATCGAGATTTTCTTCATCCAAAGCCGGGGGCATGGATGTGTCCGCATCTGCAGTCGTTTCTTCTGAATTATCATATGCAAAAGGCTCATTTGGGGTTTCTGTGTCCGTTTCGGAGATTGACGACGTAGTATCGGGCGGACTGCTGTCAGAGTCAGCGGCTGTCCCGTAGGCCTGCTCCGGATTGTTGAGTGCATATTCTTCCAGAGTCTCGGAACCGGTCAGATAGTGTGCCAAAGAAGCGCATACCATAATTAGAAAAAGAATAAAGATAGTAGGCTTGGCGGCAATGCGCAATAGTTCTTTCCAATTAATATTGTTTTTATTCGATGATACATTTTGTGACATTGGTGTCATTCCTCCTGTAGCTGGGTATTTCAGTCTGAAAACAGTATAGCATAGAATATTGTGTTTTTCATGGAAAACCTTGTGTTTTAAGATATTAGTTAGTATAATAGACGCAGACTCGGCAGTCTGCGTCACAAGAATTGCGGTGCAATTCTTGTTGAAATGATATAGGTTGAGGCATTAATATCTATGGGATAGCAGACTTGGCAGCGCCGATATGGTATTAATGATCGAGGAAAATAGCAAGATGGGAATTATAAGGACAGATAAATTAGTATTTGAATATATAAGACGTGATGAGGAAGGTAATGTAGAAGGTATCACGCGAGCGGTGGACGAGGTTGATCTGAATGTTAAGCAGGGAGACTTCGTTGCAATTTTGGGACATAATGGTTCGGGTAAATCTACGCTTGCCAAACATATCAACGCAATTCTCTATCCAACAGAGGGGACTGTGTGGGTAGACGGCATGGATACGAAAGATGAGAAAGATTTATGGAATATCAGACAGGAAGCGGGAATGGTGTTCCAGAATCCCGACAATCAGATCATTGGACAAGTAGTTGAGGAAGATGTAGGATTCGGACCGGAGAATATGGGCGTGCCTACAGAAGAAATATGGGAGCGTGTGGAAGAGAGCTTGAAAGCAGTAGGAATGTATAAATATCGAAAGTACTCTCCGAACAAGCTTTCGGGCGGGCAGAAACAGCGTGTTTCTATTGCAGGAGTGATCGCCATGCATCCCAAATGTATTATTCTGGATGAACCGACGGCAATGCTTGATCCTAATGGACGTAAGGAAGTAGTGCGTGCAGTGAGAGGGCTCAATGATGTGGAAGGCATTACGGTTGTTCTGATTACTCATTATATGGAAGAGATTATTCATGCGGATAGAGTTTTTGTTATGGATAAGGGTAGAATTGCCATGCAGGGGACGCCGCGTGAGATTTTTTCCCAAGTGGAGAAACTGAAGGAACTGCGGCTTGATGTGCCTCAGGTGACTTTGCTTGCATACGAGCTGCAAAAGAGCGGTATTGATCTGCCGGATGGCATTCTGACAGTGGAAGAACTGACGCGGGCATTGCTTACGGTACAAAGCTAAACAATGAATGGGAACAGTCTTTATCCGAGGCTGGTCGATGTATATAGAAGCAATATGATTGAGACAGACGCGAGGATACTATCATGTCAATTATATTAGATCATGTAAATTATGTATATGGAGGAGACACAACGCTTGCAGTACAGGCGCTTAAAGATGTGAATCTGGTAATTCCGGACGGACAGTTCATCGGCTTGATAGGACATACCGGTTCCGGCAAATCCACGCTGGTGCAGCATTTAAACGGATTGATTAAGCCTACCGGCGGCAGTATTTACTTTAACGGGGAAGACATCCACGAGCAGGATTATGATAAGAAGAAGTTACGAAGCAAAGTGGGGCTGGTTTTTCAGTATCCCGAACACCAGTTGTTTGAAATAGATGTTTTTACGGATGTGTGTTTTGGACCTAAAAATTTGGGATTATCCAAGCAGGAGACGGAATTACGGGCTTACGCCGCGTTGAAGCAGGTGGGGCTTGAGGATGATTATTTCTATCAATCGCCTTTTGATCTGTCCGGCGGGCAGAAGCGCAGGGTAGCGATTGCAGGGGTACTTGCCATGAAACCGGATGTGCTTGTGTTAGATGAGCCTACGGCGGGGCTGGATCCCAAAGGAAGGGACGAGATACTGGATCAGATTGCCAAGTTAAAAGAAGAGACAGGCATCACAGTCATTCTTGTATCACACAGCATGGAGGACGTTGCAAAGTATGTGGAGCGGATTATCGTGATGAATCAAGGCAGTGTGATGTTTGACGATACACCGGGAGAGGTGTTTAAACACTACCGCGAGTTGGAAGAAGTAGGTCTGGCGGCGCCTCAGGTCACATATATCATGCAGGCACTGTATAAGAACGGTATGCCAGTCAAGACTGACGTGACGACGATTGAGGAAGCAAAACAGGAGATTCTGCGGACGTTTGGGAAATAGAAAAGCATGAGAGGATTAAATTATGTTACGAGATATTACATTGGGCCAGTATTATCAGACGGATTCCGTCATACATAAATTGGACCCACGAGTGAAACTGGTAGCAACAATCTGTTTTATTATATCACTTTTTGTTGTAAAAAGCTGGGTCGGCTATGTGGCAGCCGCCATTTTTCTGGCAGTGATGATCAAGCTGTCCAATGTACCCTTTAAATATATGGTTAAGGGAATGAGGGCAATTGTCTTTATTCTGCTGATTACAGTAGTGTTTAATTTGTTTCTGACACCGGGAGAGGTATTGGTGTCCGTCTGGAAGTTGAAGATAACAAGAGAAGGTCTGCAGCTTGCGGTGATGATGGCAGTTCGGTTATCCTTTCTGATTGTCGGTTCGTCCGTGATGACGCTGACTACGACTCCAAATAGTCTGACGGATGGCATGGAGAAATTGATGAAACCGCTGAAGATATTTAAAGTGCCAGTTCATGAAGTAGCGATGATGATGTCGATTGCTCTTCGTTTTATCCCGATTCTTCTGGAAGAGACGGATAAGATTATGAAGGCACAGATCGCCAGAGGAGCTGATTTCGAGAGTGGCAATCTGGTCAAAAAGGCAAAAGCCATGGTTCCGCTTTTAGTACCGCTGTTTATTTCAGCATTCCGCAGAGCGAACGATCTGGCGATGGCGATGGAAGCCAGATGTTACCGGGGCGGAGAGAACAGAACGAAGATGAAGCCGCTCAAATATGCGAGCAGAGACAGAATTGCTTATGGCGTGCTTGCAGTTTATTTTGCGGTATGTATCGTGATCAGAATATATTTGTAAACAGGAGCGCTATGAAAAGAGTTATGTTAACCGTTGCGTACGACGGAACCAATTATCATGGGTGGCAGGTACAACCAAATGCAGAGACGATAGAAGGCATCTTAAACAGATGCCTTTCCGAACTCATGGGGGAAAATGTGGAAGTGACAGGCGCCAGCAGGACCGATTCCGGTGTTCATGCCATGGGAAATATTGCAGTTTTTGATACGGACAGTCCGATTCCGGCAGATAAGATATCTTACGCATTAAACAGAAGGCTGCCGGAGGATATCAGAATACAGAAATCAGAGGAAGTGTCAGCAGAGTTTCATCCGCGGCATTGTGACAGTTGTAAGACATATGAATACAGAATTTATTGTGCGCCTTTTCCGATGCCGGTCAAGAGGCTGTACTCTTATTTTACTTATGTGCCTATGGATGTTGACTTGATGAATCAAGCTGGAAAGTGCTTGGTGGGAACGCATGATTTCAAGAGCTTTTGCAGTACGGATGCGCAGGTGGAGACTACGGTACGCCGGATAGATTCCGTAGAAGTGCAGGAAGAAAGCGGGGAGATTGTGATACGTGTGACGGGGGGAGGTTTTCTCTATAATATGGTGCGTATCATTGCGGGAACGCTGATGGAGGTCGGAAGAGGGCACATTGCACCGCAGGAGGTGGAGCGTATCCTTGACGCAAAAGACAGGAAGGCCGCGGGACCTACCGCGCCGGCATGCGGGCTTACACTGGTGAAAATTGAGTATTCTGATGAGATGCAGGGGACAGAACTATGAAAAACAAAAAAACAATTCTGATGAAGGTGACGATACTTTTTGTCGGAATAGTAGTTGGCGTCATTGCCTTGTTTTGCTTTAGAGTGCGCCACGGCGTGATTGTAAAAACAGACAGGACGGAAGTAATCTCGCGTGAAGTAATTTTTTACAGGCAGGACGATGAGAGGTGGGCGAAGGATTCACTGGGCGATTCTTCTTTTACAATGAAGTCTTCCGGCTGTCTGGTGAGCTGTATTGCGGCTGCGGTCAGCATGGAGGGCGAAGAAGTGGTGACGCCGGGTGAATTAAATATGATATTTTCTGGGTATAATGTGTATGACGGAGAAGGAAATATTCAGTGGTCAGCGATTGAAAGTATAGGCGGATACTCGGTAAATGTCTATAGCGATGTAGAAGAGCAGGAGATTTATCAATGTCTTGCAGATGGGCATTATCCAATTGTACGCGTGAGAGTGAACGGGCTTGGTGATTGGCATTATGTATTGGTGGTGGGATTAGAAGATCAAGACTATATATGCATGGATCCTTTAAAAGATGAGCTGACAAAACTATCACAGTATTTAAACAGAGTATACGCAGTGCGGATGGTTATGTAAAATAATCCGGATTTGATTCCCATATAGAAAAACATTTTAACCCAGAAGGAGGATAAAGAACATGTTAGAGGTTGGAACAAAGGCACCGGCAATCTCACTGCCGGATCAGAACGGAGTAGTACACACGTTGGAGGAGTATAAAGGAAAGAAAGTTATTTTATATTTTTATCCGAAAGATAACACGCCCGGATGTACCAAGCAGGCGTGCGGGTTTGCGGAACGATATCCTCAGTTTATGGAGAAGGGCGCGGTCGTAATCGGAATCAGCAAAGACAGCGTGGCATCACACAAGAAATTTGAGGAAAAATTTTCGCTGCCGTTTACGATTCTGGCAGATCCGGAACTGACGGCAATCAAAGCATATGATGTGTGGAAGGAAAAGAAAAACTATGGTAAGGTGTCTATGGGTGTAGTGAGAACCACATATTTGATTGATGAAGAAGGAATCATTATCAGGGCAAATGACAAGGTAAAGGCGGCTGACGACCCTGAGAATATGTTGGGTGAAATCTGATGAAGATTATTCTTTCACCTGCAAAGAAAATGAATATGGATACCGATTCACTAGATTACGTGGATTTACCGGAGTATCTGAATCAGACAGAGGTTATCCTTACGTGGCTTCGATCTAAATCGCACATACAGCTTAAGAGATTGTGGAACTGCAACGACAAGATAGCAGAACAGAATTTTATACGTTTAGAGCAGATGGATCTTCGCCGGAATTTAACTCCGGCGATTCTTTCTTACGAGGGCATCGCATTCCAATATATGGCGCCTGCGGTATTTGAATATGGACAGTTCGATTATGTTCAGGAACATTTGCGTATACTTTCCGCTTTTTATGGAGTATTGAGACCGATGGACGGGGTTACGCCATATCGGTTGGAAATGCAGGCTAAAGCGTCTGTAGGGGGATGTAAAGACCTGTATGAGCTGTGGGAGAGCAGGCTGTATGACAGTGTCAGGGATCAGGATGGAGTGATCATTAATCTTGCTTCTAAAGAATATTCCAAATGCATTGAAAAGTATTTGACAGACCGGGATACCTATATTACATGTGTTTTTGGTGAAATGATCGGCGAAAAGGTCGTGCAGAAGGGAACCTATGCGAAGATGGCAAGAGGCGAGATGGTACGGTTTATGGCGGAAAATAAGATTGAAGACCCTGAGAAATTAAAAGAATTTGACAGGCTGTATTACAGCTACAGGGAAGAATTATCATCAGATACGGAATATGTGTTTATCAGAACCGTATAATTTACATATGGCAGATCTTTTTGCAGCAATGAATCTTGTGTCAGATAATCTTGGGCAGATATAATCTGTGTTGAGATTATTTGCTTGTGCAGACAGAAAAAGTGGCATATAATAATTAAGCATACTATTTATAAAAAGCTACATGATATAGCGTTTATATACGATTGACTGTAAGTCACATGACGACAATAAGATTGGAGTAATAAGCAATATGGGGACAAAAGCGTACAAGAAGGATTTTTCGAGTTTAGGATGGCGTTTGGTGATCAGTACTGTATTGATTTATGGGATACAGATAGCCAGTCAGTTTATTGTATTGTCAATCAATGCGGACTGGATAGAGGATATGAATATTTTGCTGGCGGCAACGATGATTCCGATGTATGCGATTGGTTATCCGGCAGCGTTCCTGATTGTACAGGCTGGCGGAGAGAAGCGGACGATTGAGAAGCATAAGATGAAACCATCACATTTTCTGATTGCATTTCTTATGGCTTATGCGCTTTTGATGCTTGGAAATATTGTGGGCGTGGGAGTTACTTCTATTATAGGATTTTTGAAGGGCGATCCAGTGGATAATGCGTTGACGGATATAGTGGGAAATGGGAATCTCTGGATTTCCTCTATTTATATCGTTATACTTGCGCCTATCTTTGAAGAATATCTGTTTCGTAAAATAATTTGTGACAGAGTGGTGAAGTATGGACAGGGCATGGCAGTCATAATCTCCGGACTAATATTCGGATTGTTTCATGGCAATTTCAATCAGTGCTTTTACGCGTTTACCATCGGATGCTTTTTTGCATTTATCTATGTGAAGACCGGAGATGTTAAGTATACGATAGGGCTGCATATGATGGTCAATTTTATCGGAAGTGTAGTAGGAGGACTGCTGCTTCAGAATATTGATTTAAGCGGTGATCTGTTTGAAATGCCGGTTTCCGATATGATGATCTTTGCACTCTATATGTTGATCATCTACGGTATGGTGATTGCCGGAGCAGTATTACTGCTCGCTAATCTGTCCAAGTTCAAGCTGTCTCCCGGAGAGATTACTCTCAGAAAAGGCAATAAATTTGAGATATCGATTATTAATGCTGGGATGTTTGTGTTTTGCGAACTGTTTGTACTCATGATGATCGGGCAGGCGTTTATGTAAAATTTTTGCTGCCCTATTGACATTTGCGAGGAAAGTATATATAATAACTTTTGTTGTAAAACTTTTACAACATGTGCGCTTAGCTCAGCTGGATAGAGCGTTTGGCTACGGACCAAAAGGTCGGGGG
>CAMXBD010000134.1 GCA_947179245.1 uncultured Lachnospiraceae bacterium
TTGGTGCGGTTAGTCAGGAAAGGGTTATGCGGATAGTTAAGGAAAGGTCCCCAAGGATTATCAGCTTTGGCATAAGTGACCATGTGACCGTATTCTGTACCGCCTTCTGCAGCCACCAGATAATAATTATTGCCAATATGATACATATGAGGGCTTTCCAGATAGCGACCGCCGGAACCGTACCAGATCGGTTTTCCGGGCGCAAGTTTCTGACCGGTTTCAATATCGATTTCGCACTGCATTATGCAGTATTGACCTTGATCATCCTGTTCATTGCTGATAAAGTAGACATGTCCATCGTCGAAGAGCAGAGAGGGATCGATACCGCCTTGCTTGACAGTGACCGGCTCAGACCATTCACCGTAAATGTCGTCTGTATATATATAGAAGTTTTCATGTGTGGAATTGTTGTTAGTTACCATATAGAAGCGCCCGTCGCAGAAGCGAAGGGTGGGAGCGAAAACGCCGCCGGAACTGCTTACCTTGTCCAGCATGATCTGGCTTTTGCGGGTCAGTGCATGACCAATCTGCTTCCAATTCACCAAATCGGTACTTTCAAACAGCGGAACGCCCGGAAAGTACTGAAAAGAACTGCATGCAAGATAAAATCTGCCGTTTGCTTCGCAGATGCTTGGATCAGGATAAAAGCCTTTGATAATTGGGTTTGTATAGCGCATAGTTGTGTTCTCCCTTCAGATTTTCGAGTTTGCAAAGCAAAACTTATAAGCGGACTTGTCTGCTTGTTGACATATGTTAATGTTATCCGGAATCCGTGGAAAAATCAAGCAAAAAAGAGGTTGACACACGCGGAGGCGTATAATATAATAGTTAACTGTGACAGTGTTTAAAAGTGTCAAGCCAAAGCCCCGGCGGAGACATTTTAAATATGATGAATGATGTAAAACTCGTTGTTACCGAGGTTTATGAGTGTGGCCGGACATCTGCACGAAGAGCCGCAGGAACAACACAGACAGTCGAAAGACGAATCATTAGTTGGAGGTAATATTAATGAAGACTTTTATGGCAAGCCCGGCTACAATCGATAGAAAATGGTATGTAGTGGACGCGACAGATATGACACTCGGTCGTTTATCATCTGAGGTTGCTAAGGTGTTACGCGGCAAAAATAAACCGATCTTTACACCCCACATCGACACAGGAGATTATGTGATCGTTGTCAATGCTGAGAAGGTGAAAGTAACTGGTAAGAAATTAGACCAGAAGATTTACTATCATCACTCAGATTATGTAGGCGGTATGAAAGAGACTACACTGAAAGAAATGTTGAAGAAACATCCTGAGAGAGTTGTAGAGCACGCAGTAAAAGGCATGCTTCCAAAAGGACCTTTGGGAAGACAAATGTACACGAAGCTTCATGTATATGCTGGACCGGAACATCAGCACGCAGCACAGAAGCCGGAAGTATTAACATTTTAATTCACAGGGACTGAAAGGAGAAGATAATAATGGCTAAATCAGCAGCAGCAAAATATTATGGTACCGGCAGAAGAAAGAAATCTATCGCCAGAGTATATTTAGTGCCGGGTAAAGGTGAAATTACAATCAATAAGAGAAGTATTGATGATTATTTCGGATTAGAGACACTTAAGGTTATTGTTCGTCAGCCTCTTGTGGCTACAGATACTGTAGATAAGTTCGATGCGATCGTTACAGTTAAGGGTGGCGGTTATACAGGTCAGGCAGGCGCTGTAAGACATGGTATTGCCAGAGCATTGCTTCAGGCAGATCCGGATTACAGACCGACATTGAAGAAAGCAGGTTACTTAACAAGAGATCCTCGTATGAAAGAGAGAAAGAAATACGGTCTCAAAGCAGCGAGACGTGCGCCTCAGTTCTCCAAGAGATAATTCAGAATATTATACAGATTCCAAAAAACTCCGCAGGTTTTCCCTGCGGAGTTTTTGGATTAACATTTGAGATGTACAGTTTTATGTGAAGGTTATGCAAGCCTCTTCTTGAATGTTTTATTTTATCATGGTAAACTGTCAGTAAAAGGGGTGTTTAATCAACATATTGTGGGAGTAGAATATGTTGTTGCGAAAAATAAAATATTATAAGGGGGTTACCATGAAGTACAAAGTTCTATTGACAGGGAAAAATGATTCTGCGATCGATGACTTTTTTATGCAGATGAGCGATAATTTTGAGGTGATGACTACCTCGGCAAGATTTGAGGATATCATCAGGCATGTAACTTATTTTGCGCCAAATATTTTTGTATACTGCTTATATAATGAGGCCAGAGAAGACATTGTCCAGATAGCAAATCTTAAATTCAGACTGTCAAAAGCGAATATACCGCTTGTTATCCTTGGTCTGAAGGAAGACTGTGATGAATTTGAGAAAATTGCAGTAAATGTGGCAAATATGGTACTGCAAAGACCGATGTCGCTAGGCGTTATTCAGGAGAGATTGATCGGACTTTTGAAAGAGAGAAGGTTTTTGGAAGTGATCGATACACAGAATGCGGAGGCAGAGGCCGCAGAGGCAGCACCTGCAGAGCCAGTGCAGAAGACGGCGCCGATGTCTTTACAGCGGAGGCATGTGCTGGTAGTGGATGATAATGCTATGATGCTTAAGGTAATCAAAGAGCATCTGCATAGTAAGTATGATGTGGCTACAGCCGTAAGCGGTAAGGTTGCCATGAAGTTCTTAGAAAGAAAAACGACAGATCTGATCCTTTTGGATTATGAAATGCCGGATGAAAGCGGTCCGGCTGTTCTGGAGAAACTGCGTGCTTCCGATGAGACGAAAGATATACCGGTAATCTTCCTGACCGGAGTTACAGAGACAAAGAAGATTAAGGAGGCACTTGCTTTAAAGCCACAGAATTATCTGTTAAAACCCGTTGACCGTGAGAAATTACTGGATACGATTGCAAAGGAGATTGGTTAAGGTATTGCAATCGATCAGAGACATATACTATAGAAAGAGGATTGGCATATGGATATGGATATGGACCGCGATTTGAAATTGACGGAGTTGATCGATGTAAAGATGCTGCAAAAAATACAGGACAGCTTTGCGAATATGACCGGTATGGCGGCTCTTACGACGGATGCAAATGGAATACCTGTAACGGAGGGCAGCAATTTCTCTGATTTTTGTATGAAGTATACAAGAGCGACAAAGACTGGCTGCATGCGTTGCTCGTACTGTGACAGGAAGGGTGCGGAAATGGCGCTTGAGAATGGCAAATCCGTTATTTATACCTGTCATGCAGGTCTCATGGATTATGCTGCGCCGATCATGGCAGACGGCACGATTGTAGGGTGTCTGATTGGTGGACAGGTGCTCACAGAGCCGATTGATCTTGACCGGGTAAGAGAAATAGCAGAGCAGATAGGTGTGGATGAAGAAGAGTATGTGGAGGCGGCAGGAAGGATTCGCATTCTGGATCGGCAAGCAGTAGACAACGCCGCTGAATTTCTCTATTCGATTACGGATGTTATGTCTGACATGGCGTACAATAAATACCGTGTCTATCAGGTCAACCACAATATGAGGGCTAATCTGGAGCTCGTCTACAAATCGTATGAGCAGCTGGAGCGGTCAGAGAATATGAAGTCAGACTTCCTTGCCAATATGAGTCACGAAATCAGAACGCCTATGAATGCGGTGATCGGTATGGCGGAGATGGCGCTTCGTGAGGATTTGCCGCCAACGGCGAGAGATTACATAGGTCAGATCAAAGAGGCGGGAAAATCATTGCTGACTATTATCAATGATATTCTGGATTTCTCCAAGATAGAGTCGGGCAAGATGGACATCACAGAGGTTGACTATGAACCAATGTCCATGTTATATGATGTTTCCAATATCATTATGACGAGATTAAAAGATAAAGATGTGGAACTGGTTCTTGATGTTGCGCCCAATCTGCCCAACAAGCTGTGGGGTGACAATATCAGAATCAAGCAGGTACTGTTAAATCTTGCAAATAATGCGGCGAAATTTACTATGCAGGGTAAAGTCACTATGAGAGTGGAATCTTCAAAGATGACGCCCGATGAGATTCGCCTGCAGATTACGGTGGAAGATACGGGAATCGGTATTAAGAAAGAGGATATGAACAAACTGTTCCAGTCTTTCCAGCAGGTAGACAGTAAGAGAAACCGTAACATTGAGGGAACAGGGCTTGGTCTTGCAATTTCTAAAAAGCTGCTGACGCTGATGAATGGAAGTATCTGGGTCGAAAGCGAGTATGGAAAAGGAAGCAAATTCAGTTGTGTGCTCCCGCAGAGGATCGTGGATGACACTCCAAGTATAGGGATCAAGGAACCTTCATCTATAATCGTGGCAGGATTGATCTCCCACCCGGTTGTAAGGGAGAGCTTATGCGCCGATGCCGCTAAACTTGGCGTGGAAGATGTCAGATTAGTGTCCCGGAAGGAGCTTGGTACACTTCCGGTTCATGACAGAGTTTTTCTCTTTATAGAGCATCCGTTGTTCACCGATGTGGTCGAAGAATATGTTCGGAATAATCCGCAGATTACGGCTGTACTGATTCTTGATTTTTATGACCATGCATCGTATGACATACCTAATCTGCTCATGCTTCGGAAACCTCTTTTTGCGTTGAATATCGCGATGATATTGAATGGAGAAGAACTGCACGTTGATGATGAAACAGATGAAAAGGAATTTGATTTTATTGCACCCGAAGCAAGAATACTTATCGTGGATGATAATGCAGTAAATCTGACAGTGGCAGAGGGACTTTTAGAGCCGCTTAAGATGCAGGTCGATACAGTGACTGGTGGAAAAGAAGCTATTGAAAGAGTTTCTCAGGTTCACTATGATATTGTCTTTATGGATCATATGATGCCAGAGATTGATGGGATAGAGACAACACATATTATCAGACGTTTTCATCCGGAGTATAATGATGTGCCCATCATAGCTCTCACAGCAAATGCTGTGGAAGGGACAAAAGATATGTTTTGCCGGGAGGGAATGAATGATTTCGTGGCAAAGCCCATCGAGCTTCGTATGCTCGCAGCTAAAGTACGGCAGTGGCTGCCGGTTGAGAAAATCCAGAAGATATACAATACAATGACCTTCGATAAGAGTGAGAAGCAGGCAGAGCAGATCGTAGTGGGTGATCTGAATGTGAAGTTTGCTATGGAGTTTCTTGTCAGTGAGGAGTTGTTCTGGAAGGTTCTTAAGGTATTCTATTTAAGCATAGACAAAAAGGTAAAACTGATCAAGTCTATGGAGGAAGAGGAGGACTGGACAGGTTATACGATAGAAGTTCATGCGTTAAAGAATTCTGCTAAACAGATTGGAGCCATCTCGTTGTCCGACAAGGCGGCACTCTTAGAAAAAGCAGGTAATGCGAGAGATGCAGAGACCATACATAAGCTTACGGATGAGATGCTGGAGCAGTATATGGGTTATATGGAAATGCTGGAGCCCTTCTGTCTGGACGATGAGGAAAGCATAGAGAAAGAGGAAATCTCCAGAGACAAGCTGCTCAGCTGCTTCTCGACGATACGGGATGCGGTGGAGGATCTGGATATGGATCAGATGGAAGAGGTGATACGTGAGATGGATCAGTATCATTATGATGAATGGCAACAGGAGCTGTTTAGCCGGTTAAAAGAGGCCGCGGACGAGATGGATGTGGATAGATGTGAGACAATATTAAATGACTGGGAGAGTCAATTAACAGAACATTAAACGAGAGGGTGGAATGCAGCTTGAGCTACGTCCACCCTCCATCTATTGTTATGATCTGGCCGGTCAGATATTCCGGTGTATGCAGAAGTGAGAGTACCGTCTGGGCTATTTCTTCCGGCTGGCCGATACGGTCAGCCGGTATTTCGTTGCGCAGAGTCTCCCTATCCCCGGCAGAAAGAAATTTATTCATATCTGTGTCGATTACACCGCAGGCGATCGCGTTGACCTGTATGCCGCTGGGGGCCAGTTCTTTGGCGAGAGCTTTTGTGAAGCTGTTTACGCCGCCTTTGGAAGCGGAGTAGGCGGCTTCCATGGATGCACCTACATTACCCCACACGGAGGAGATATTAATGATTCTGCCGCTGTGGTTTTGCAGCATCAGAGGGATCGCTTTCCGGCATGTGTAGAAAAGCGCGTCTAAGTTTATGCTCATTACCTTACGCCAGTCGGCAATGCTCATTTCATGCAGCAGTCCAACATAAGAAATTCCGGCGTTATTGATGAGTACGTCCAGAGAGCTGATTTGTGCAAAAATATCATCCACATTGTCGGGATTCCCCATATCTGCAATGATGGGTATACACTCAATCTTGTATTGTGAGGTAAGACGGCTGGCGATTTCGGACAATTTGTCTGAAGAGCGCCTGCAGGTCAGGTAGAGATGATAGCCTTCTTGAGCCATGCTCTCGGCAATGGAGGCACCGATTCCACGGGAGGCGCCGGTGATGAGTGCGTATTTTGGGGTGGGGGAAATAGTTTCTGACAGCATTTTGCACCTCTTTCTTTATATAATAGGATTCGGATGTCAAAAGTTTCATATTCCTACGCAGGACAGCTTCGTGAACATTTTGTGCAATATGCCGCTATAAGCCTATTGAATCACCTTTTGACACTTTAATTTATACTATTTTATTATATAAAAAAAAGGTTATAATGCAAAGTATATCGATGTTGTTTATATGAAAGGAGCAGGATAAAATATGTATGATTTGATTATAATCGGTTCCGGTCCGGCGGGATTGTCGGCGGCAGTTTATGGTAGACGTGCGGGGCTTAGTCTGTTAGTAATAGAAGAAAAACCTATGAGTGGCGGACAGGTGCTAAATACCTACGAGGTGGATAATTATCTGGGAATGCCCGGTATGAACGGTTTTGATATGGTAATGAAGTTTAAAGAACATGCAGATATGGCAGGAGCGGAGTATAAGACGGCGGCGGTTACAGGAATCAGAACTAAGGGAGATAGCAAAGCTGTAATGACTGCAGACGGGGCAGTCTATGAAGCAAAGACACTCATACTTGCCACAGGTGCAGAACATGCCAGACTAGGTGTATCTGGAGAGACAGAATATAAGGGTAAAGGCATATCCTACTGCGCTGCCTGTGACGGAGCCTTTTTCAAGGGAAGAGATGTGGCGGTAGTCGGAGGCGGAGATGTGGCAGTGGAGGATGCTATTTATCTGTCACGCATATGTGGTAAAGTCTACTTGATTCACAGGCGGGACAAACTGCGTGCTGCGAAAGGGCTTCAGGAGAAATTAATGAATTGCGATAATGTGGAAGTACTTTGGAACAGAACTGTGGAGCAGATTTATGGCTCAGATCTGGTGGAAGGAGTTCGACTTCGTCATACAATAGAGCAGTCAGAGGAAGATCTGGCTGTGAGCGGTTTATTTATTGCAGTGGGTATGAGACCAAATACGGAAGCGTTCAGGGAGAGTGTACCCTGTGATGAACAGGGCTATGTGATGGCGGGAGAAGACTGCACTACGAAGGTGCCGGGAATTTTTGCCGCGGGGGATATCCGTACCAAGCAGGTACGCCAGATCATTACGGCGGTGGCGGACGGCGCCTGCGCGGTCAGTTCGGTGGAAAAATATCTGAACGAAGCTGATTTTTGACGAAAAATGTGACAGCTCAAATTATTTGGGGAAAATGCGCAGCATTCTCTCAATTGAGCGCGGCTCAATTTGTTACGGAATGTGAATTATTTATGAATTTATAAAAAAAGCACAAGAAGTTGCGAAAATCTGCGGTTTTATTGGTATATGCTGTAGTTGACAAAAGGCTTTTTCAATGCTATATTATACCCAAGATGTAACAATTTCGTAACAAATGAGGTAACATATGAAGAAAAAGAATGTAAAAATGGCAGCATGTGCAATGGCAGCAATCTTTGCTTTTAGCGGTACAGGATTAGATGTAAACGCCACCGGAAATATTGGTTCCGTTTTGCCGTCGTCAGGCATAGATTTTTCACTACAGAATGAAGATAAATCAACTTCGCTCTCTGCTTTGCAGGAGGAATCCGAGAAGGAAGCAGCCAAGAGTGAAGAGGTGAGCGGATTAACAGTCGGAAATGTTCAGGTAGGCAGCTATGCTGATATGGTGAGTACTGAGGACAATATCAGCACTTCTAGCAAGAAGATCGAAGATACGATCGTTGTCAGCAGGGGATATACAGAGGACTTGAAAGCGGCAGCGAATACCGGACTCTCAGAGGAAGAAGAAAGTTTTAAGAATCTGGTCATTGCCAAGGTCAATGATTATGTGAATGTCAGAGACATACCCAGTGAGGAGGGCAATATCGTCGGGAAGTTATACGATAAGTCCGTGGGTAATTTTATTGAGGAAGAGAATGGCTGGTATAAAATCAGTTCCGGTTCCGTAGAAGGTTATGTAAAAGGTGAATTTTGTGTAACCGGAGATGATGCAGTTGAGTATGCAAAGGAAGTAGGAACACGTATCGCAACTGTTACAACTACCACATTATTTGTACGCGAGCAGCCCGGTCTTGAGGAAACTATACTTGGTATGGTGCCCATAGAAGATGAACTGATCGTTACAGAGGAGCTGGACGGCTGGATTAAAGTCAATATCGAGGAAGGTGACGGTTATGTATCTACCGATTATGTGACTTTATCTACAGAGTTTGTCAAAGCAGAGTCTATAGAAGAAGAGAGAGCGAGACTGGCTAAGGAAGATGCGGCAAGACAGGCGGCGAAAGAGGCAGCTACAAGGAAGGTTGCTGAGAATTCTTCATCTTCCAGTTCTCAGACATCAGGCGGCAAGACATATGCAAGTCCTACCGGAAGTACGGGTGCAGATGTAGCTAAGTTTGCAGTTCAGTTTGTGGGTAATCCGTATGTATGGGGTGGAACCAGTTTGACGAACGGTGCTGATTGCTCCGGATTTGTCATGAGTGTATACAGTAATTTTGGTGTGAGCCTGCCGCATTCATCCGCAGCGGACAGAAATGTGGGAGCAACCGTAAATGGAATTGAGAATGCACAGCCGGGTGATATCATCTGTTATTCCGGTCATGTCGGAATATATGTCGGCAACGGACAGATTGTACATGCTTCGACATCCAAGACAGGTATCATTGTATCCAGTGCAACCTATCGTTCAATCCTTTCAATTAGAAGAATTTTCTAAACTGAGGATATACTTTAAAGAATATATTTAATTTATTGGGACGGCTGAGTAATCAGCCGTCTTTTTTTGCTATTGCGATTTTCAGGGGTTTGTATATCTTGTACAAATTATCCGGCAAATCCTTTTTCATGCTGCCAAATGGTGGATGAGTTATCCACATATCAAAATGAGATATTATAGCGTAAAATCGACTTATACACCGGATTATCCACTTTTTCCACAGGGTTTTAACAAAAATTTAGAAGAAACTTATGGAAACTAAAAGAACGGACGTTTTGTGAAGTTATCATAAAAATGTAAAAAAATGTAATAATTTGTTGAAAAGCACTTGACTTTTGAGGTGTCAAAAAAGATGAAACAAGTTATATGAATTGTTGCAACAAGGAGGAAAAATATGCTATAATGACTATACAATAATCCAATGGAAGGGATGAGTGATATGAAATTTATAATTATTGGGAAGAATATTGAAGTAACTGAAGGTTTAAGAGCAGCAGTAGAGGACAAGATCGGTAAATTAGAGAAGTACTTTACCGAGGATACAGAAGTACATGTTACTTTGAGTGTTGAGAAAGACAGACAGAAGATAGAAGTAACGATTCCGATGAAAGG
>CAMXBD010000135.1 GCA_947179245.1 uncultured Lachnospiraceae bacterium
GGGCCAGTCAAGGTTTCGACAGGGGTCTTGCAGCTGGAGAAGCTATCCGCAGGCGATGCGTCAAATCGCGAATCTAAATATAAACGCTGAAGATAATTTAGCATACGCTGCCTAAGGGCAGCTGTCCGCCTTAGTGCACCTACACATTAAGAATCGGGCATCGACTATGTAGGAAACGACGCAGGCAAAGCTTTGAGCCTGCGGGCGTATTATGAAGCTACTAAACGTATCGGGGTGTCTGTTTCCTGATACGGGAGGGAATGAGGAGTAATCCGAAACGACAGACTATGATAGTAGAAGGACAGGGAATGGGCTTTTGGACACGGGTTCGACTCCCGTCTGGTCCACTTTTTCTATAGGAAATTGCTTCGTGTTTTCGAGTTTGCGAAGCAAATTACAGGGGAGTGCTTCATGGAGAAAAACGAAGATGAATTGATCGTAGGCGGCTACAGGTTTGGCACGGTTGCTGATGCCGAGACGGCGAGAATGGAACAAAAGAAGATTGCCAATGTGGAGCAGCATCTTGACTATCATAAACCGCAGAATGTACTGTTAGTTTATAATAAGGCAATCGATAACAGAGTATTTCTTACACCGCTCGGAATGTCGTATCTGCACAGGATGCAGCAACAGATGGTCAAGTGCGGCGTGCCGAAGGAAAAGATTAAACCGATTCCGATGTACGCAACGTTCAGCAACAAGACAGAGAACAACAGTTCTATCAGACGCAGTGTGACATCCAGAGGAACTAAAGTAGAATTCAAGGGACGTTTTATCACGTCAGTATGCGTTAATTTGCTGTTGGCGGCAGCGTTGACGGCAATGCTCATTTTATCTTTCGTCAGTGATGTCCCCACAATCGTCAATTATAGAACAGCTGTGGAGAATGAGTATTCCGAATGGGAACAGGAATTGTCAGATAGAGAACAGGCAGTGCGGGAAGCGGAACGAATGTTGGAGATGTCACAGTAGACAGGGGTTTAGTAATTGCAGAAATAAGGCATGGTTGGATTTTTCCGATCATGCCTTTGTAAGTGATAGACAAATATGCCGAAAATCACAATTTATACATATTTATATTGTATACTGTGATTAATATAGACAGAAAATAGCAGAAAGGTGTATTGGGTATGGAGCGATTGAAGATTTTGGTGGTGGACGATGAGAGCCGCATGCGGAAACTGGTCAGGGATTTCCTTACAAAAAGCAATTACGATGTAATTGAGGCGGAAGATGGCGCGCAGGCAGTGGACATTTTTTTTGAACAGAACGATATCGCGCTGATTATTCTGGATATTATGATGCCCAAGATGGATGGGTGGCAGGTATGCAAAGAGATTCGAGACTACTCTAAAGTACCAATCATTATGTTGACGGCGAAATCCGATGAGCGTGATGAACTGCAGGGATTTGAGCTGGGGGTAGATGAGTATATTTCAAAACCTTTCAGTCCCAAGATCCTTGTGGCGAGAGTGGAGGCTATTCTGCGCAGGACAAGTCAGGTGAGCGCTGATGAAATGATAGAAGCAGGAGGAATTGTTATCAATAAGGCGGCGCACAGCGTGTCGGTGGACGGCCAGCCTGTTGAGCTAAGTTATAAAGAGTTTGAACTGCTGACTTATTTTATGGAAAATAAGGGGATTGCGTTGTCCAGAGAGAAAATATTGAACAGCGTCTGGAACTATGATTATTTCGGAGATGCAAGAACGATTGACACGCATGTGAAAAAACTGCGCAGCAAAATGGGTGATAAAGGTGAATTGATCAAAACTATTTGGGGAATGGGCTACAAATTCGAGGAGGAATAAGATACGGATGAAATATTCCTTGAAAAGACATTTTGTTATTATTTTTATATCTCTTATCACAGGGACGATTCTTATGTGCCTGCTGCTCAACAGCACTTTGTTGGAAAAGTATTATATTAATAATAAGATCAATGCGCTGATAAAAGCATATGACAGTATCAATAAGGCATCTAATGAAGGGGATATTACAACAGATATTTATGATATCGAACTACAGAAGATATGTGGGAAATATAATATCAATGTGTTAGTGGCAGACAGTGATTCCGAGACAATCAAGACATC
Organism: uncultured Lachnospiraceae bacterium; assembly: GCA_947179245.1. Classification (GTDB taxonomy): domain Bacteria; phylum Bacillota; class Clostridia; order Lachnospirales; family Lachnospiraceae; genus UBA3282. The sequence continues at coordinate 2,094 of CAMXBD010000135.1, forward strand.
TATGATGGATTCTGATTTTGTCATTAAGCACCTGCTGCATAATATTATTCAAGGCGTCGAGCAGGAAGATGTTCTGCGGGAAGAAGATAATTATAAAATGCAGATTGTTACGGATGTCCGTACACAGACGGAATATATAGAGATGTGGGGATGGCTGGATAACGGATATCTGTTTATGATAAGAAGTGCATTGGAAGGAATCAGAGAGAGTGTTTCCATATCCAATCATTTCTTGACGTATGTAGGCGTTTTGGCAATTGGCGTGAGCGCCTTGCTGGTTCTGTGGCTGTCCAACCGTGTTACAAAACCTATTTTGGAGCTGGCGGATATTTCTGAGCGAATGAAACATCTGGACTTTAATGCAAAATATGTTGGAAACGATAAGACAGAAATTGCTGTGTTGGGAAACAATATCAATGAGTTGTCCGAAACGCTGGAAATGACGATCTCCGAGCTGAAAACTGCAAATAATGAGCTGCTTAAGGATATTGAAAGGAAAGAGCAGATTGATGAGATGCGTAAAGACTTTTTGTCTAACGTTTCCCATGAGCTGAAAACGCCGATTGCGCTGATTCAAGGATATGCGGAAGGACTGCAGGAAGGCATTAATGATGACGCGGAAAGCAGGGAATTTTATTGTGAAGTCATCATGGATGAAGCGGCTAAGATGAACACGATGGTCAAGAGGCTTCTCACGTTAAACCAAATGGAATTTGGCAATGAAGTTGTGAGTATGGAGCGGTTTGATATCACAGCTCTTATTAGGAATTATGTGGCCTCAGCGGAGATTCTGATCAAGCATAAAGGTGTATCTGTGCGGATGGAAGATTATGATACAATCTATGTATGGGGCGACGAGTTCAGGGTGGAAGAAGTATTCATGAATTATTTCACTAATGCTATGAACTATGCCGGAGGTGAGAAAATTATAGACGTCCGGATACATGAGGAGGAAAAACGGGTAAGAGTATCTGTCTTTAATACAGGAAGTCCGATTCCGGAAGAAAGTCTTGAACATGTATGGGAGAAATTTTATAAAGTTGACAAAGCGCGGACCAGAGAGTATGGTGGAAGTGGTATCGGATTGTCGATTGTCAAGGTGATTATGGAGTCCATGAATCAGGAGTATGGCGTTGTCAATTATGATAATGGTGTAGAATTTTGGTTTACACTAGACAATTGTGTAGATATTACGTTATAATAATGAGCAGATATTAATTCAAAGATTTATATAACTTTGAAGTGTGATAGGAGAATGAATTGTGAGAAAGACATGTACATTCCTGTGTGGCATTGCGGCTGCTGTGCTGATGACTGGGTGTGGTGCTGCAATACCTGATCTGACACAGGAGGAGACAAATTTAATTTCAGAATATGCGGTGGGCGTACTGTTGAAGCATGATAAGCATCACTGCAGCCGTCTGGTAGACACGACGGAATACGAGACTGCAAAGGCAGAGGAACTGGAGGAAATACCGGAGGAGCTGGAAGAACAACCGGAACAGGAAGAAGCTTCCATAAATGATACGGAAACCATTGATGTTAGTCAGGACGAAGAGGAAACTGCAGTACCCTCTACAATAGAAGAATATTATGGTATTCAAGATTTTACATTTCAATATACCGGATATGAAATAGACCAGAATTATCCTCCAGATGCGTCGGAGGACAATGTTTTCTTTGCGATGGATGCAACGGAAGGTACACAGCTACTTGTGCTTAAGTTTATAGCTACAAATAATAGCGCTTCAGACCAGACATTGAATATGTTAGAACATGGAGCAAGGTTCCGTGTTTCAGTTAATGGTGAATCAAGTCAGGGAGCATTGGCAACGATGCTTTTAAATGATATGCAGACGTATGATGATGTGGTTCCGGCGGGGAGTGGAGTTGAGTTAGTCAGCATCGTTGAAATACCGCAGTCAATGTCTGTCGGGACGATTGAGTTTATCCTGCGTGGCGGTGCGGAAAATTCTACGTTGGTATTACAGTAGATGATAGTATAGATAGTGCTGTATAATTTGATTTGCATAATTTTATAAAGTATAAAGGCATGGACGAGTCGGTATGTATGACTGCCATGCCTTTTTTGATAAAAGAATATTCTAAAATATTTATTAAAAGCGATAGAAAACATTGACAGAAATCTACTTCATAAATATACTGAAAAAGCGACCGACCGACTGGTCGGACGGTATAGAAGTATGTAGCGGAAGAGGAGTGTCAACATATGTTGGGAAAATTCAGCGTTAAAAAACCTTATACAGTTCTGGTCGCAGTAATTCTGGTAATTGTTCTCGGTGTTGTATCTTTTATGAAAATGTCTACGGATTTATTGCCGAATATTAGTCTGCCATATGTAATTATCATGACACCGTATCCGGGAGCCAGCCCGGAAACTGTAGAGATGGTTGTGACGAAACCGGTTGAGGCTTCTATGGCGACGGTAAGTAATATTGAAGGAATCAGTTCCGTTTCCAGTGAAAATTATTCTACAGTTATTTTGGAATTTGCACAGTCAACGGATATGAATGCTGTTTCTTTGGAAATCAGGGAGAATCTGGATCAGATTAAAAGCTATTGGGATGATTCCGTCGGAAGCCCGATTATTATGAAGCTGAATCCTGATATGTTACCGATTATGATTGCTGCTGTCGGAAATACGGAAATGACAGATGCACAGGTAAGTGAAATGACACAGAATCTGGTAATCCCGGAGCTGGAGAGTATTGAAGGTGTTGCCTCGGCAAGCGCCACCGGATTATTTGAAGAGAATGTTAATGTCATTATCAGACAGGAAAAAATTGATGCTATCAATGAACAGGTATTTGCTTACATAGATGAAGAGATGAAAGAGGCCGAGCAGGAACTTGCCGATGGAAAACAGGAGATTTATGACGGTCAGGAAGAACTTGCTGAGGCGAGAACAGAATTGGAGGAGAGTAAACAGGAGTTAGTAGACAGCCAGCAGGAGCTGGACGAGAGTGCCATAGAGTTAGAAGACAGTAAACAGAAGTTAGAGGATGGGAAGGCTGAGATTGCCGAAAACAGGGCACAGCTTGATGCGGGAAAAGCAGAGCTTGCCAACAAAAAAAGCGAGACTACAGCGCAGCTTGCGGCTGCGGAAACACAGATCCTGACAGCTAAGACAGACTTAGAAGCGACGAAGATGCACCTGACGCTTGAACTTGCAACAGCGAAAACGACGATAGAGACATCGCAGGGGATGATCAATCAGATTGATGGGGCATTGAAGCAGTATGAGGATGCGATTGCTGAAGTGGATGCTGGAATAAGTGCTATTAATGGTGTTATAACAGGAATTGATCAGATTCCGGGAGATGACTCAACGGTTACACTTGGAATATTGCCGCCCGAAATGCAGAGCTCCATTTCACAAATTTTGCAATTGAATGATGTTAGTTCGCTGACAAAGGGAGAGGCAAAAGTTAAATTAAACGACAAAATTATAGAGCTTGAAGGCAAAAAGGCGATGATAGTGAATGCATTTGGAGGACAGGATGCTATTGACGCCATGAAAGATCAGCGCACACAGCTTACGGCTACAATACAGATGCAGCAGGCGGCAGTTTCTGCAATGGAATCACAGCTGCCAGCTATTGAAGAAAATATTTCCAAACTTGACAGTGCCCTTGACCAAGTCTATCAAGGTAATCTGACTGCGGCAATTGAATTTGCCAATGCCCAGACCACCATCAGTATCGGTGAACTGCAATTAACTTCGGCTGAGGCACAGCTGGAAGCAAGCGAGAAGCAGTTAGAAGCCGGACAGGAGCAGTTAGAAGCCGGACAGGAACAGATTAATTCTGCATGGGAGCAGATCAAAGAAGGTGAAGAGCAGTTAAATGAGTCGGCAGATCAACTAAAGGATGCGTTACAACAGATTATCGACGGGGAAGTAGAACTTGAAGAGGCAAGGGAAGACGCTTACAATCAGGCTGATATGAATGACATCCTCACAGTGGATACTGTAAAATCTCTTTTGGCGGCACAGAATTTTTCTATGCCCGCAGGGTATGTTACAGAGGACGGGATTGATTATCTGGTCAGAGTAGGCGATAAACCGGAAGATGTGGAAGAACTCAAGAAAATGCCGCTTATGAACCCGGAAATGGACGGCGTGGACATCATTACACTGGGCGATGTGGCAGATGTATTTATGACGGATAATTCGGAGGAGATTTATGCGAACGTAAACGGCGCGCCCGGTATCATGATAACGATACAGAAACAGACAGGTTATTCCACGGGTGATGTTTCCGATAAGATTCTGGATAAATTTGAAGAATTAAAAGAAGAAAACGAAGGTTTGATTCTGATTACTTTGATGGATCAGGGGATTTACATTGACCTTGTTATGGATTCCATTATCAATAACGTGTTGTTTGGTGCAATTCTTGCTGTTTTGATACTGATTTTATTTTTAAAAGACTGGCGCCCTACGGCGGTGGTAGCATGTTCTATTCCAATCAGTATTATCACGGCTATTGTCTGTATGTATTTCAGTGGTGTTACACTGAATGTTATTTCTCTGTCGGGTCTGGCTCTCGGTGTCGGCATGTTGGTGGATAATTCCATTGTCGTGATTGAAAATATTTTCAGATTACGAAGTGAGGGATATTCAGCGAAAGAAGCCGCCGTGAGCGGAGCAGGTGAAGTGGCGGGAGCAATCATGGCTTCCACACTGACGACAGTCTGCGTATTTCTTCCGATTGTTTTTACGGAGGGCATTACCAGACAGTTGTTTGTCGATATGGGACTTACGATCGCATTTTCGCTGTTTGCCAGCCTGCTGATAGCGCTGACTGTTGTACCAGCCATGGCGGCAGGTGTGCTTTCTAAGGCAAAAACTCAGAAAGAGAGTAAGATTTTTGGCAGGCTGATGGAAGTTTATGGTAAGGCGTTGGAGCTGTCGCTGCGTTTTAAACCGGTGGTACTTATTCTTGTTTTTGCTTTATTGATTGTCAGCGCATTGGCATCCTTTTCCAAGGGAATTGCATTTATGCCGGATATGGACAGCACACAGATCACAATGACACTGACTATGCCAAAAGATACTCCGCTTAACGAGACAGCGCAAGTAACAGACGCGGTTGTAGAGAAATTGATGGAAATGGAAGAGGTGGTAGATGTCGGTGCCATGGCGAGCAGCTCTTCTTTAGGTATGTTGTCGGGCGGAGGTAATTCATCCACGAACGAGACGTCTGTTTATATATCATTAAGTGAAGACAAAGAAAAAGATAATGTGGAGATTGCACGGGATATTCAAATAAATATTGCTGATATTCTGGAGGAAAATCAGGCGGAGGTTTCAATCGAGACATCTACCATGGATATGAGCGCTCTGGGCGGAAGCGGCATTACTGTTCAGGTAAAAGGTCGTGAATTGGATACTTTGAGGGAGATTGCGGGGGATATTGCCGCCATTGTAGAGAGCGTGGAAGGTACGACAGAGGTATCTGACGGTCTTGAAGAATCTACAGGTGAACTACGTATCCTTATTGATAGGGATAAGGCAATTGAACATGGACTGACTGTTGCGCAGGTTTTCCAACAGATACAGGCAAAACTGGCGGATGCTTCCAGTGCAACCACATTGGAGACCGAGATTGAAGAATACAGTGTATATGTAAGACATGCCAAGGATATAGAACTGACACGGGAACTGGTGAAAGATTTGGAAATTGACCGTACAACACAGGATGGAAAGAAAGAGAAAATCAAGCTTTCTGATATTGCCACCTTTGAGAGTACAGAGGCGCCTAAAGCGGTAAACAGAATCGAGCAGACCAGATATATTGGAGTGACGGCAGCCATTGCAGATGGCTATAATGTAGGATTCGTATCGGAAGATGTAGAAGCAGCACTTGCAAATTATGATATGCCAAGTGGTTACAGCTATACCATGAGTGGTGAAAACGAAACGATTACGGAGGCTATGGAGCAGGTTTATTTAATGTTGATACTGGCGTTGATCTTTATGTATCTGATCATGGTAGCGCAGTTCCAGTCTCTTCTATCGCCGTTTATTATCATGTTTACTATTCCGCTTGCATTTACGGGCGGCTTTATGGGACTTTTTATCAGTGGCAGCGAAGTGAGCGTTATCGCACTGATCGGTTTCGTTATGTTGTCAGGTATTATCGTTAATAATGGTATTGTGCTGGTGGATTATATTAATCAGCTTCGGGCAAACGGCATGAGAAAAAAAGAAGCTATTATTACAGCGGGCAGAACCAGAATCCGGCCGGTTATGATGACTGCCTTGACAACGATACTGGCGCTGAGTACCATGGCGTTCAGCAATGACATGGGAGCGGATATGTCAAAACCTATGTCTGTCGTTACGATTGGCGGATTGATTTACGGAACACTTTTGACCTTGATCGTGATTCCATGTATTTATGATATTTTTATGCGCGAAAAAGGTGAAACAGGAAGCACAGAGGTTGATGATAATGAATAGAGAGTATTTACCAAAAGAAAAAGCCATTTATCAGGCAGTGATCGAACTTTTTGAGGAAGGTGCAGATATTAATAATCTTACTGTGGCGGAAATAACTGCTAGAGCCGGAATCGGAAAAGGAACTGCATATGAATATTTTTCGGGCAAAGAAGAAATGATCGCGAAAGCATTTTTCTATAATGGGGAAGTATTCTGCAAACAATTATATGAAGGAATGCGTAAAGAAAAAGAGCTATATGATAAGATAGACTTTGTCTTGCTTACAATGGAACGGCAGGTATCGAGAGCAAATTGCATTTTTCGTCTGCTTCATATGCTGTCCGATAATTCATCAATAAGTAGATGGATAAAGAAATTGATTGATCAAAAAAAATCATCCAGCGAGATACCAGCAGCAGATGTTATCAGACGAGTATTAAATGACGAACTGCAAGGCAGGGGAACGCTGCCAGAAGAAAAAATGACGTACCTTGTACTGAGCATTTATTCAAAAATTTTTTGTTATGGTATGTTATTGAAAGAAGAAAAATATGAACAGGCGGAGCGGAGAGAGGTCATGCGAGGGCTGGTCAACCGCGGAATTTGTCGGGAAGTAGAAGAAATATTTTCTTTATTTGAACAGCTTTAATTAAAGAAAGAAAAAAAATAGAAAAAAATATCAAAAAATCTGTTGACATTCATATTTTGTAATGATATACTCAGATACGTTGCTGAGGCAAACAAAGCTTAAGCAACACAGAACCTTGACAAATAAACAGTAATGCAACCCTGAAAATTCAAGAGAATATTTCAGAGAGTATCGAACGATACAACCAAGTAATTTTGGACGAAGGATGCGCAGCATTCTTCAGGAGTAAGACCGAAAGGGAAGACTCCACGGATACAGAAGAAGCCAAGCTTGTTCTGGTCCGGAGATCAGACAGAGATCTGAGACGTGTTTGCGAGTCTGCGAAGCAGAACTCGAAATTTCGTCGAAGACGAAATTTTTTTTCGAGAGTTTGATCCTGGCTCAGGATGAACGCTGGCGGCGTGCTTAACACATGCAAGTCGAACGGAGTTATGATGTGAGCGGAGTTAGCTTGCTAATGACAATCTTTTCATAACTTAGTGG
>CAMXBD010000136.1 GCA_947179245.1 uncultured Lachnospiraceae bacterium
ACACTCCAAAATTACATAAAATCCCTCAAAACGCCCATTCCCCTCTGGGGGGGCGCATTGTACAATATGAACATAAGACAACGAACAGGAAAGAAAAAATGTGCAAGTTGCTTAATTGCTTGGTGGTAACAGAGGCAAAACTGCCCACATTTAATTCATGAAAGTAATAACTTTATATATTTAGCTAAATTAGTTTAAATAATAAGGTTATATTTTTGATTTGACTGTTTCGATGTCGAAAAATCATTTTTCATTAGATTAAAGGAGGAAAAGGAATGAAAAAGAAAGTATTGGCTACTTTGTTAAGTGTCACTATGATCGCTTCAGTACTCGCTGGATGCGGCGGTGGCAGCAGCGCTCCGGCAGCAGATGGCGGTGCAGCAGCTACAGACGATGGTGGTGCAGCAGCAGATGACGGTGCAGCAGATGATGGTGCAACAGCAGACGACGGAGAGGTAGCAGCAGACGACGGCGCAGCAGCAGAGGAAGAGATTCCTACAAGTACATTTGGTGATCCTAACGGTACACACATGGAGATGTGGACATTCGTTGAGATTCACGGACAGCACTATGGTAACATGGTTGAGAAATGGAATGAGCAGAATCCCGACAGAACAATCGAGATTACATGTACTACATATCCTTATGCAGATATGCATACAAAGTTGCTTACATCTCTGACAGCAGGTACAGGCGCACCTGATATCTGTGACGTCGAGATTGGTCAGTTCCCGAACGTTGTTGAAGGTCTTGATACATGGTTATTACCGCTGAATGATGCGGCAGCACCTTACTTAGATACAATGGTTCCTGCCAGAATGGAAGTTTACGCAGGTTCTGATGGAAATTACTATGGCGCTCCTTATCACGTAGGTGCAACTGTTATGTATTATAACATGGCTGTTCTTGAAGAGGCAGGCATTACACAGGAAGAAGTAGACGCAGTCGTTACATGGGATGACTATGCAGCACTGGGTGAGAAATACTTAGCAGCAATCGGTAATCCGGAAGGCAAATACTGGACATCCGTTGATACAGCAGGTGTTGACTGGTGCTGGATTGCAATGGCAGAGTACGGCGATGACTGGACAGGTGGTTTTGATGGCAAAGCTAATGTACAGCTTGAGTCCGTTAACAAGATGCTGACAATGCAGCAGAACTGGATAAACAGCGGTCTTGCACAGGTTTCTCCTGATGGACACGTTGACTTAGAGGCTGGTTTCCAGAACATCCTTGACCACAACATCGTATCCTTCCCGAAGGCTATGTGGTATATGAGCCGTTTTACCAATTATATGCCTGAAGAAAAAGGCAACTGGTACATCGCTAAATGTCCTGTATTCGAAGCAGGTCAGCCTTGTTCCGTAGGTGTAGGTGGTACAGGTACAGTCGTAACACAGCAGTCCGCTAACAAAGAGCTGGCAGCAGAGTTCCTTTGCTGGGCTAAGATGTCTGACGAAGGTGAGCAGTTAATCTGGGATAACCTTGGATTCGACGTATGTAACACAGCACTTTGGAATGATGATGCATTCGCACATGACGACAGCAACCAGTACAATGCATTCTTCAGAAACTATCCTTACGATGTACTTTACAGCATCAAAGATGATATCGGCAAGATCTACTCTGTTAAGATCAGCCCGACTATCAATGAGCAGTTCTGTAACGTAACATTGAATGACATTCTTGAAAATGGAGTGTCTGTTGATGAAGCATTACAGGCAGCACAGGATGTAGTCGATCTGGAGCAGTAGAGTAAATTCCTGCGGAATTAACTCTAGAAGAATCGCTTCGCTGATTCTTCCGGGTTGAGGAATATATAATAACATAGGGCAGCTTTAATCAGGCTGCCCTTTTTATGAAATAGGAAATTGCTTCGTTTTTTCGAGCTCGCGAAGCGAATCTCGCAATTGAGCGAAGTTCAATTTTTTACCAAAATGTATTGGGTAAGGAGTGTGTGCGTATGAGTAAATTTAAGAAATTTTTCTATTCACAGAAGGCAGCACCCTACGTGTTCGTTCTTCCGTTTATGTTAAGCTTTATTCTTTTTTGGATTTATCCTTTGTGCAGTACAATCACGATGAGTTTTCAGGAAATTACACCTACAGGCACAAACTGGGTAGGATTCGATAATTTCACCAAATTGACAAAAGATACGGTATTCCATACCGCAATCTTAAACAGTTTTGAATACATGATCCTGACGCTTGTACTGTTGATTCCATTCCCGATGATGTTTGCGGTATTGATGGATTCCAGACTGGTAAAAGCAAAAGGTTTCTGGAAAGCATGTCTTTATGTTCCGGCGTTAACTTCCGTAGTTATTTCCGGTACACTTTTCCGTCTGATGTTCTCGGAGTATGCAACAGGTCAGATGAATGTGATTACTACAGCATTAGGACTGGGCACATTTAAATGGTTGAAAGTGAAAGCAACCGGTCTTGCAGCACTCTTGATTGTTGCATGTTGGAGATGGACCGGTGTTAACATGCTTTACTTCATCTCCGGCTTAAAAGCGATTGACACATCATTATATGAAGCAGCTGATATTGATGGTGCGAATTCATGGCAGAAGTTCAGATATGTCACCATCCCCTTATTAAAACCGACAACAATCTATGTACTTACGATCAGTGTATACGCAGGTCTGGCAATGTTTATGGAAGCTTACATGTTATGGGCAGGACCCGACTCACCGAACAATATCGGTCTGACCATTGTAGGTTATCTGTATAAGCGTGGTATTACCAAGAACCAGTTAGGTTATGGTAGCGCGGTAGGTATCGTACTGCTTGTAATTGCATTAGCTATCAATATAGTTCAATTAGTTTTGAACGGAACATTTAAGAAGGAGGAAGATTAATATGGCGAACACATCCTCTGTAAATGGAAAAGAAACAATGGGTATGAAGACAAAGAGAACAATTTTAACAGTTATCGCGACATTGTTTTTCGCAGTTCTCTCATTTATTATTGTATTCCCGCTGATTGCCGGACTGATTGCATCTTTCAGACCCGGTACGGAATTGATCCGCAGGGGCTTAAGTGTGGATCTTGATTTCAGCACTATGACGCTTGCGAACTATAAATACCTGTTTGGTAATAATGTAGATGGTCAGAGATACTTTATGTGGTATAAGAACAGCTTGATTCTGACGGCAATCTCTGTAGTAGGAACTTTGTTTATCTGCTATGTTGTAGCATATGGTCTGACAATGTACAATTATAGATTGAAGAATTTCCTCTTCTTCTTAGTAATTGCAACAATGATGGTTCCTTTTGAAATATTGATACTTCCTTTGTATAAGGAAATGATCAGCATTCATTTGATTGATACGATAGCAGGTGTCGTTTTACCGGGTATATGCGGGGCGTCCACCATATTCTTCTTCAGACAGTACATGACGGGACTTCCTAAGGATTTGCTGGATGCGGGACGAATTGATGGCGCTACAGAGTATGGTATCTGTTTCAAGATTATGATGCCGATTACCAAGCCTGCGTTTGCCGCAATGTCAATCCTGTGCGCGATGGGTGCATGGAATAACGTTCTGTGGCCGATGCTTGTATTTAGAAGTGCAGACAAATTTACACTTCCCATTGGTTTGAATACCCTGCTTACACCTTATGGCAATAACTACGATGTATTGATTGCCGGGTCTATCTTTGGTATTATCCCTGTATTTATCGTATTCCTCTGCTTCCAGAGATACTTTATCGATGGTATGACAGCAGGAGCGGTTAAGGGCTAATTAATAAGGGCATACACTCCAATGCTACTGAGGCTGCTGCCGATGCCGGTTTTCCGACAAAGGCGGCAGCCTCTTTGTGTGCAAATGAACAGAGTCAGAATATTTTTCTTCTGAATCTGCTTATTCGTGATAGCTATTTTGCACAGATTTTTGTGCTGCTATATCCACGGGTCCTCCGATCACTTCACGCTCCACATAGAGTACACTGTCAATTCGTGCCTGCATACTCCATTTTACTAAGGTCAGTTTACCTCGTTCAATCTCGATACATGTAATGCATCGTGGGTGCACACAGCTTCCGGTATTGTAATAATAAGCCGGCTCTTCGGGCATGACAGGTCGATGTGTATGACCGGTAATTAGAATATGTTTATTTTCTTCTGCCCAATAACGCAGGCTTTCTTCACATTTTTCTTTTACTTCATAATTCTTTGCTGCGCTGGTGGGATCTAAGATTCCGATATTTTCCAGTGGATTCCAGAAATAGCGCACCAGAAAGCGTGCTACACGCCAGAAGGTGGAATTAAGCAGGCTTGCCTGATGACCGTGAGTCAGATACAGTGATATGCCGGAAACGGATTCTGAACGCAGGATGAGCGCTTCGTGATAGGCAGGGTTTTTCTTCTGTATCATATCGTGATTACCGTAGATTAGGTGAAGCCTGCCACGTTCATCGAAACGGGAGAGCATTTCATAGACATCGTTGTGTATCTCCGCGATATTGCGCAGATTTCGGTTTTCCCATAATTCTTCCCCGTCTCCTAACTCAATGTAGCTAAAGCCGTTTCGATAATAATATTCTAATGCGGCGAAGTACAGATGTTGGTTTTTCAGGAAGTTGTCAGATGAGGTTCCCACGCCCCGATGACAGTCGCTTACGAGTACGTATTTTGAGCGGTATGATAAGGGGAGAACAGGAGCCTGAGCGAAGGCGCGGTCTAAGCGGTATGATGTGCTCATGGTTATTCCTTTCTTGAGGCAATGTCAGTGATGCCTGCTATGATGCCGTCTGGGAGGTCTGCATGTATGATAACAGCGTGGTGGCCGGCAGCCGTGTTTCTTGTGACAGCGGTGGTTGAATCTGCGTATTCTCAGAAGTTTTCTAAAAGCTGCAGGAAGATAGTAGTAAAGGAAAAGAATACGGTCTTCCGTGCAGATGAAAGGTCTCGTAACCCACACGTATAATTTGCAGAATATTCGGTTGAAGAATTGGGACAGACGACGGTGAAAGCGCGTCAGCAGACTGAAATGTTCATTCAGGGGAACGCGGAAAACGAAAGAAAGACAGAGTCCATGGATAGAGATATCTTTTGCCGTATATCCTTGCTTGCATAATGCATCATAGAAGGCGTTACACATTTGCATATCGGGGAAACAGATGGAAGCTTCCAGACAAAGATCTGATGGATTGGAGAAACAGCCGGGCAAAAATATCGTAAGCCACCAGTGACGTTCGGAAATATTGTCGCAATGTTGTTGGCGGTGATTGCACAGGTTTAATGTACAGGGAAGCATCTCGGAATTTTCTGCCGCGGTAAACATGGCGGTCTTATATTCAGATTCGGCTAGAATCCTATCGGCATGGTATATGCCGAGTTCGGCTCCAGTGTTGATGCCGTACTGACCTTTCCATAATTCAATCAGCCAAGTTCTGCCGCGATAATCAAAATAGACAGGAAGAGCGTCGAATACCATCTGAAAGCGGGGTGCCATATAATCGTAGAGCCACGTGTAGCCGGCGGCTATCTGCCATGCATCCACCGTGGAAGAGAAGAAACCGCAGCGGCAGTGATAGTTGTAACCGAAGGGAGCGGCAAGCTCCTCTAGTTGTGAACATTTCTGACATTTATCCATGCATTTGATCCGGCAGATGAGTCTTTTCCTGCGGATGCAGGAGAAGACTGTGCCGAAAAGAACGAGTAGCAACAAAATAAATAGAGCGTAGTACATAATCTATAACCTATAATCCTATGTGGTTTTACTCTATTTTATGCATAGAAAATGCAGAGGTGAAATGTGCAGAGGGAATTTGTAAAGCAAATTCTGTTTATTATCTTGCCTGTACAATCTCGTAAGTAATGGGCAGATCATTATAAGTGATCTCTAGGCTATAACCGGAACCCTGTTCGCTTGGAGTGTATGAGAACGCCAGCAATACATAATTACCTAAGTTTTCAGCAGTGTCGCGGTCGCGGGGTGTGTTGAAAAAGTCAAAGTTATAAATGTCGATGATAATCTGGTCGCCGGTTTCAGTGCTTATTATATTAGGTTCATAGGCGTAGGTATGCGGCAGCCCGTTATAGTAGATATATTGCTGTCCGTCGCCGCTATCAATCAAATACCATTTCCGGTCATCGCAGGAATCCAGAAAACTCTGAAGGCTGGTTGAAACTTCTTTTTTGGTGAGCCGGTTTAGGTCTATGATATTATTAGTATTTTGCTTTCCTGAGTTATCTTCCGGCTGATCCTTTAGAAAATGATCCCAGTCTATTTGGAAATCATCATCCATAAAATCACCATCCATAAAATCATCATCAAAGAAGTCGACATCCGGGAAATTCTCATCAAAGGAAAAGTCTTCCTCTTCAAGAATATAGGAGTAGTTGTTTTTACCGTCTTTTTTTACTTTTTCCAGCCAATTGTTTCGTGACGACTCATCCATCATTCCGGTTAGAACGGCGAAGAAGTTGATTTTGTCTTCTTCGTATGCCATGAGTGTATAGCGTTCCACGGCATCCTTCTGCATATCAGTATATTCCAGACTGCTTATGCAGCAGGAAAAGAATGAGATGTTGTCATCTTCAAACATGCGGTCAAGATATTCCTGTTGTGTTCTGCTGTCCAGTTCCGGGAAAATCGCGCCAAAATATGTCAGCATATCTTCGGTATAATACTTTTCGGCCAAAGTATTTAAATCGGTATCACCGATGTATTCCATGCTGGTAATAATTGGTGATTCAAACGGACGAGAGGAATCGGCTTTCTGTGATTTTATGCGCTCGATGAGAGCAGTCACAGCCGAAAGGGCGTTCTCGTCGGACATGAAATTCTTGGATTCTTCATTGAACCAGACAGGCATTGTACTCTGATCTGACAAAGTAAGCAGTGTACCGTTGTATTTACTCTGGGCGTCAGGTGGCAGATTGTAACCGACCCAGATAAGGTAGGGATGTTGATAATATCCCGCCTGTGTATAATTGTATAGAATAACGTCGTCTTCTTCCAGCGAACGGTAGGAATCCTGAATCTCCCCGGCAGCTTTGATAACGATATCCGCATTTTCCTGTGTGATATCTTCGTTCTCCAACAAAGTTTTGCACTGTTCTTTGATGTATTTAACGAGTGAAGTCATATTGTGGTCATCAAAAGATCCGAATGTGAAATAGTCGTCCTGACACACCAAAACGAGCATTCGATAACCGGGAGTAGTGGAAGACATAGGTTTGTCATTTTGCGTGGCGCCATCAACCATAATATAATAGACGCCATCCTCATACTGTATCGTGTAGTCTGGAAGAGAATCGTTCGTTGTTGCGCTACTCTCTGTAATTTCATCAGTGAGAGGTATATTGGTATTGTCGGATGAAGCGTTGCTTCCTGATGATGAATTTGCGTCGGGCGCAGCGTATGCGCCGAGAACAACTGCTCCGCCAATCAGTACGCCGGTAATGAATATGGCGGCAGTCTGTATGATTTTAGGGATTTTCTTATATTTCATGATGGCATCTAACCTTCCTTTCAATAATTCTTTGCTTTCATTTAGCGTGACGGATGCAAGAGCATCCTTGTAGGAGCCGCCTGTACTAATGGCGTGTATCAAAGTATCACCATACAATTTGCGTGAATGCTCTGGGAAAGGCGCAATAACTCTCTCATCACAGGAGAGTTCGCAGAGCCGATTTGTCTCACGTTCCATCAAATAAACAAAAGGATTGAACCAGTGTAAGCAGACTGTAAGCTGCACCAGCCATTTGTAGAACATATCCTTTCTTTTGTAATGAGTCAGCTCATGAAGTATCGTGTAATAGAAATCCTCTTCCGATAAATCTGTGGTCGGAAGAATAATAATCGAATGTACAAAACCGATTAACAGCGGTGACGCGACAATGCTGTTGACGCGAAGGTCAATCGTACCGTGTACATGATTATCATCCAGTATTTGCCCAAAGCGCTCTAATAAGTTCATATCATCGACGGGTGTGCTCCCGGCATTCACATATTTTACGAAGCTCTGGTAGATGGTGATTTTGCGGACAAACAGAAGCAGGGCAATGACCAGCCAGAGTATGCCAAACGAAAACAGTATATTTTCTGATACACCGATGTGTAATTTGCCATTTGCGGTATTTTCGGCGGGCAGAGTATAACTGTCTGCAACTGATTCGATGTTGGCAGCACTGGACGAGTCGATACCGACAGGCTCGGTAGAAGACATATGTTCAGTCCGAAGCGGGCCGAATGGGTCAGCGGAGGACAGGTGAGTGCTGTTCAGCGTAGTTTGTTCGATTCGTTCTTCCGCCTGCCTAAAAAGGTTTCCGACAACGCTTGTTTCCGGCGTTAAGGGCAGAAGAAGGCGTACAATGACCAAAAGCCAGATGTAGTACTGCCAGCGCTTACTAAGCCGATTTCTGTATAACGGACGTAAAAGCAGCAGGAGCAGTATCAGTATAGTTCCCGATAGCGACAGAGATAAAATTATTTTCAATAATTCATTCACTGCTTGCTCACTCCTTCCTTAATGTCTTCCCAGTATTTCTTCAAATCTTCATAATCTGCGGCGGACAGTAAATCTTTCTGAATCAGCGCTGAGACAAGCCCCTTTGCATTGCCTTCATAAACCTTGTGGAGAAAGTTTTCTGTCTGTGAAGTCTGGTATTCGTCTGCGGATACAATCGCGGTGTATTTGTTTCGGTGCCCGATTTTATTGGTTTTCAGAAGTCCTTTGTCAATTAGACGGGAGAGCAGGGTGATGATGGTGTTCTTCGTCCAATCCATTCCCTTCTCTGACAGTGCCGCGACAATCTCAGCGTAGAGTGCTGTTCCATTGTTGGTCCAGATTACTTTCATCAGTTCCAGTTCATAGTCTGATATTTGCTGCATGGTTTATCCTCCCTTTATGTATTTGATATAAGAGTACAAAGTGTAATCTTGATTAGAAGATAACACTTTGTACTCTTAATGTCAAGACATATTTGGTTTCCGTTTGGAAGTGCCTGCAAAGGCTTCCGCATTTTCAATCATATCTTCAAAGTACTGTTATGAAAAAAATATTTTTATATGCAACCTTTTCCTCATCTTAAACGTGTTTAAAGCAAAGGAGGTGAAAACATATGAATATTGAGAAGGACATAAGAGAAGCGGTCATAAAATACAGCGATATGCTCTATAAAATTTGCCTTGTTATACTCTGCAATGAGCAGGATGTTCAGGATGCCATTCAGGATACTTTTTGCAAATATTTGGAAAAGAAACCAGTTTTTCATGATGAGGAGCATGAGAAAGCGTGGTTAATCAAGGTGGCAACGAATATTTGTCGTGATATGATACGGTTTAGAGTCCGACACCATAAGATTTCTATTGATGAAGTAGAAAACATTCTGGCGACGCCAGAACAGAGGCAAACATTAAAAGAACTCCTCGAACTTCCGGTAAAGCATAAAACAGTTATTTATCTGCATTATGTGGAGGGATATTCCATAAAGGAAATTTCTGATATTTTGGGAATTACAGAAAGTGCTGTAAAATCAAGACTGTTGCGGGGAAGAAAACAAATGCGTGATATGGTTAAGTTGGAAGGAGGCATATAACAAATGGATAGATATGATGTAAAGAAAGTA
>CAMXBD010000137.1 GCA_947179245.1 uncultured Lachnospiraceae bacterium
TCTTTCACCCAGTCATCGCTGTCCACTACTTTGAAATACAAACCAGACGCATGCTCTAATCCTGCATTGACCGCCGAACCATGTCCTCCGTTCTCCTTATGGATTGCCTTGACGATAGAAGGATATCTATTCTCATATTCATCTGCTATAACTCCCGTCCGATCCGTCGAGCCGTCATCCACGATCAGTATTTCCACATCCTCTCCACCCATCAGCAAAGAATCGATGCATTTCCTCATATAAGCTTCCGAATTATAGCATGGTATTGCCACCGATAATAATTTCATAATGCCTCCCTCAACCCTGTATTCATAATCTGATTCCATTATAAATCAAAATGACTCCCGTGATCCGCTCCACCCAGATCAGATCAAATTCATATATGCAGCATAGGCGGATGGTACAGGATATTTATCCTTAATTTCTGCCGGATCGACAAATACATATTCACCCATTCCTGTCAGCTCGTCCACCCTCACAAAATATCCTGTCATATGCCATTCTTTGTGAGTGAAGATATGCTTCGCAGGTTTCAATTTCCGGATTCTTAATGGCATCACGCCCAGACTCTTCAAATATGAAATCACCTGCTCCTCGTTCTGATTTCCTTCCATAGACGGAAACTCATACATACCTGCCAGAAGTCCTTTCTCCGGTCTCTTGCATAAAGCGATGCGATGTTCGTACTGTATCAGCAGAACCGTCTTCTTCTCAACGCCTCTTGATTTCCCCGCCTTTTTCTTCGGATACTCCGATACACGCCCTTGTATTCTTGCCTGACAAAACTCTGCCCACGGACATTCCCCGCACTTCGGACTGCCATTCGGCACGCAGACGATTGCCCCCAGCTCCATCAATGCCTGATTAAAATCGCCCGGTCTCTCCTGTGGTATAACCCCACGCAATTCTTCTTCTATGGACTTTCTGACCTTAGAATCCATGATATCCCTATCATCTGACCGCAGTCTCGACAATATCCTCAAAACATTGCCATCAACCGCCGGAACCGGTTTGCCAAATGCTATGGAAGCAATGGCACCTGCTGTGTAACTTCCTATCCCGGTCAGCTTCACAAGCCGGTCATAATCATCCGGCATTTCACCGCCATATTCCGCTACAATGTGTATCGCAGACTTCTTTAAGTTTCTTGCCCGGTTATAATATCCTAATCCTTCCCACAGTTTCAGAAGCCTTTCTTCCTCCACCTCCGCAAGGCTCTCTATATCCGGCAGTTCCCGCAAAAAGCGGTCATAGTATGGCTTGACCGCCTCCACTCTTGTCTGTTGCAGCATGATTTCTGACAGCCAGACATGATAGGGTTCAGGGTCTTCTCTCCACGGTAAGATCCTTCTGCCGGAATCATACCATTCAAGAAGCGGTTTCGCAATCAAATCCAGACTATCCACTATCACAGGCACCTGTTCATCTATAACAAGACTGTCCTCACTCACCAGACAATCAAAGGCGAGCAGATGTACTCCTGCACTCCTCGCCTTCTGCAATGCCTCGCCAAAAGCCGGATGTGTCTTTCGATTCGGTTCCAGCCGCTTGACACTTTTCATCTGAATGATAAAGACAAGATACGCTTCATATCCTTGCTTGTGCGCCTCAATCAATTCTTCTACATGCTTGATCGCACGTTCGGAAGGCGCATCTGGAAATGCCGCCACATTATCGTTCTCCAGTGTCACACCCTTAACTTCAATAAATGCCTTTGCACCGGATGCACTTTCGATATAGAAATCAAATCTGGAGTTGCCAAAAATAGTCTCCGGACGTACCATAGTAATATCCTGATACAATCCACCCGCCTTAAGCCACTCTCCCACGACTTTGTTCGGCGCATTGGAATCCATATTAATCAGTCTGCCTTCCTTCTCCACCACTACAAGATCATATGCTGTGGCTCTTTCCGGATTATCACTTTTCTCTAAATATACCCGCGCATGATTCCGCAATAGCTCCCTGCATCTTCCGGTGTTCTTCACATGTACTTTTGTCCGCTCTCCCGCTATATCCACATATGCTATAAAACGGTTGGGTCTCTCTAAGAATTTCGCTGAAATTATCTCATTGTATTTCATATTATGTAAACCATTCAACTGCTGTCCAGTTTATCTTCCCCTTCATCATAAGGCACCTTCTTCTTATAAGGTACTCTTGCCGCCGGAACAACTTCCGATGCTGGTACGGTATGCACCGACTGATCGTCAAAGAATATATGCGCACCAAATGCCTGCAGCACATCCTTCTTGCGAACCCCTCCCAAGAAAAACACCTCATCAATACGCACATTCCATGCACGCAGTGTACGAATGACTCTCTCGTGTGTAGGCGCACATCTGGTCGTAACCAGCGCTGTTCTGATAGGAGCTTCTTCCGCAGCAAAATCCTTCTGCAATTCCGACAATGTCTTAAGAAACTTGGCAAATGGACCCGCTTCCAGCGGATTATTGGCATTACGCCTCTCATTCTCCTCGAATGCCTCCAGCCCATGTTCCTGATAAATCTTCTCCGATTCATCTGAAAAAAGCACTGCATCCCCGTCAAAAGCAATCCGTATCTGCCTGATCTGGTGATCACAGTCATAGGTATGCAGACCGTCCGTACAGATGATGCCTGCAGCAATATTAGAATCTATGGCTCTCTGTACGTCATCCTCATATGCTGACAGGAATAGATCTGTCTTAAACGCTGACAGATAAGGAGCCAGAGACGCTCCGCTTGCCAGTACCGCTCTGGTAATATTCAGTCCATAATGCTCTATCGCCTTAAATACTCTCAGGGAAGAATCCGGACTGTTCCTCGACATGATTATAACCTCTACACTTCCTTCTTTGTCAGGTAAATTATTCAAGTTAAGTAACGCCTTAATCAGCGGGAATCCCGGTCCCGGACTCAGTATATCGTTCTCATGTTCAATCTGGTATCTGCAATACGCTTCCACTCCGTCTGACTCATATATTGTATTCTCATAGGTCAAGTCAAACAGCGCTCTGGAAGACACGCCAATTACCAGTCTGTTCTCTAAATCGTAAGCCATAAGCCACCTCCGCCATAAATCACAACGATTTCACATCGTTCTGTATGACCTCCGGAGACGGGCTTATGCTATCCTATCGGCAACAGATTACATTAACGTAATCTGTTGCATTCATACTTTTCAAAAGTAAGCAGACAATTTTTGAGTTCCTCGTATCGCTCTTCTATATTACCATCCTTGATCTCCAGATCAACGGCAACCGCCATCGTGTTGATCATATCATCGGTAATCCTATGACGGAGCGCCGCCAAAACATTCAATCTCTGCTCATAAGTATCTGCATCCAAAAATTCCATCACCAGAGGATCAATATACACTTGTTCATCAGATTCCTCCGTCTGGATGCATGGCTGTGTAACAGTCTCTTCCTGTACGTGAGTCTGTGGCTGTGCGACATTCTCTTCTTGTATATGAGTCTGTGGCTGTGCGGCATTCTCTTCCTGTACATGAGTCTGTGACTGTGCAGCCTCATCTTCCTGCGCGTGGGTCCGTGGCAGCACAGCATCCCTCTCTGCATCATGGTTCTGTGTCTGTACCGTTGACGTCATTTCCATATCCCGAATATCCTGTAACAGTTCAAAGCGGTATTTCTGCTTAACGTCAGGATATTTGACATGATCCACTTCTTCCATAAACATATCAAGCGGTCTCACATAAATCTGAAACGTGTCATACATTGCCTGATAGACCACCATCATCTCACGCGTCTCACTATGCTTCGCAAGACAACGAATCTGATATATATTTCCTTTAAAATGTCTGTACATTTCCTGTGGTTTGGGATCAGCTCTCATTCTATACTCCAATCTGGTTTATTCAAAACGATCTACGCGTTATCATGAAACTTACACGCCGCTCTGTTTACCTTTACTAGTATAATCCCAAATCCAGAAAATGTCATTCCTTTCTCTTCATGAAATTAATAAAAAATCTGCTATTGCAGAACATATGTTCTGTGTATTTAATATAAAACATACGTTCTGTTTTGTCAATGATTTTAGAGCTCATAATAGAAACTGCATTCCTCATTATGAAACTCTATTTGCGACAGCATGTTTTTCAACTCAAGCTTCTCTTCGCCTGACAAACATTCCAACCTCCTGTGATGGAGAAGCACCGTATACTCTCTTTTTCCGTCCTCGTACGTCACTCTCGTCAGATTGATACCACAGCTTTCATATCCTTCTCCGTGCAGTATCTGCCTTGTTCTCTCCAGATAATCCTGTTCCAGCGCCGCATAATAATAATTCTGCTTCGCCCGCTCATTATTTTCCTTGCTCATCACTGTTCCTTTTACACAAAAGATAATGATTAATACAAGCAAAATCGTAAGAATTCCAAATCTCTTCTTCATCATAAGCGCCTCTCCTCTCTGTTCATCTCCCGTTGCACTTCGCATTTTAACGGTCTGATCTGTATTTCATGTTCAATGTGATATAAGAATATCAAAATATGTGTCCTATAAAACGGACTTAAAAAAGCAAAGAAAAAACACCCACACCAAGTGGATGCTTCCTCGTTCCTTATAACTTATTCCTGAAGAAAGTCAGAATATCATTATTTCCGGATATTTACTAATGCCTTTTGTATATATGATAAGGCAAGTTCTTCCTGCTCACTGCTCCTGCGCAGCATTTCAATTATATAATTCCTTTTTTCTTTCAAGGAATCCTCGGAAAATGAATTACGCTGATGGGCAATAGTTGCTATTTCCGTTGCAAAAGATAGAATTTCATC
Source organism: uncultured Lachnospiraceae bacterium (assembly GCA_947179245.1). Lineage (GTDB taxonomy): Bacteria > Bacillota > Clostridia > Lachnospirales > Lachnospiraceae > UBA3282. The sequence continues at coordinate 4,781 of CAMXBD010000137.1, forward strand.
ATATTGGCTTATTGCTAAAGTCATTAATTCTTTATCGATATCAGGAATTATATTTATGCATAATTCAAAAAACTGTTTGGTTCTTAATTTATTTTCATAATGAATAAATGCATGTGGAAAAACACAGTCAATTTGATCGGCATTTCTTTTGTTTTCTTCCTTTAATAAGTCACACCAGTTCTGGTAAATAACCATACCATAACCTTGCATTTTATCTTCTCCACAATGACTGTTATTTAATAATAGCTTCATCCCGTTAAAGAGTGCATTAGTACATGCTTCAACTAAAGGCATTTTTTCATTTAAGGGCTTAACAAGCATCAAATCACAATCCACCTTATACCAACCGGCATATCGATTAAGCTGGTCAAAGTTTATGCTTGCATTTTTTTGATCGTCTCCCTCCAAAAATCCTAATCCTTTCAAAGTCTGTCCATGCTCGGAAAAGCCGATAGCAAAAATATTATCCGTATATTCTTTCGGGATAACGATGACCGGATAACCATGTTCAATTTGCTTACATGCAAGAGAAATAAATTCATCCTGCGAATAATCTGCCTGTGAATAAATCTCATAATCTAAACCATATATTAAGAAGCTATCACGAATCCATTCATCTGGTGCATATGAATATCCAAAACATACATTTGTAATCGCTGACTGCAAAATATATTCTTCATCATCGTTTATTTGACAGTTTCGGCTATCTCTGCGCTGCTCCAACCCCAAAAACAATTTTAACGCAGTAGAAAGGGAAGCTATCGAAATGCTTTTGGGCCATTCAGGACCCGAATAATCAGCTACAGGAATCCGCGGCTTAACAATAAATTCATAGTTAAAATCCATGGTACATAGAGCGCCTGACTGCGGATCAAGAATTCTGTCTACAGAACAATTGAAAAGTCTGGACATTTCATAAAGCAACGGCATTTCGGGTACTGCTTTTCCATTCTCCCATTTACTAATTGCCTGAGGAGAAACTTTCAATTTCTCTGATAACTGTTCTTGCGTGTATTTGTTACCTATGCGTAGATGCGCAATCTGCTCTCCCATTTTTTTAACATCAAACATATTCATCTATGCTCCTTTATTTTTTACTTATTATTATAGATGTTAACACTATAATGTCCATATATAGCAGGTTGTTTCTCACTCAATAACTAAACTCACAGTTGCAATCCTATAAAACCCCAGAATAGAGCTTTAGAATATTAACAAAGAATATAACCTCCCTTATAGCAGGTGGATACTAAAAACTGCATTACATAGAAAGAGCACCCACTCAAGTGGACGCTCCCAATGTTAAACATAATAGCTGTATAGACATGAATTTACTTTAACCATATCTTATATTCTCTAGCGGACCAAAACGATACCAAACACATCACTCCGTCAGCATCACATCATGCGTAACCAGATATATGTCGTCCTGAAGCTCCTCCACTTCAAGCGCCATGGTACAGCGATATGCTCCTATCTCAGTCATGGCATTCTCCATATACGCCTGACGGTAATCTTCCGAATCATAACTCCTCTGCCACTCTTCAAACAACTGCTCTCCTTGGATTGCATTTTGGAATGTATAATGTCCTCTGCCGTTTGAAATGACCTGTTCATAACAGTTCGCATAGTATCCGCTCATATCCGTAAATACCTGTTCCTGCGTCAATCCTGTTTCCGCAAGAGTTCTCCGATCATCGTATTCTGTTTCCGGGCTTTCTTCCGGAGTGCGGTATATCTGCCCGTTGCAAGGCGGTAAATATATGGACAGTTCCTGTCTGATATGGCTCCGCGCATAATCTTCATCGGTCTTGTTGAAGTAGTCATAATTGCCGCCGTCAGTATCATCCCATGTAGTATCTACATTATAATATCCGTCGTCCAGCGCAACGATATTCCACGCATGGCTCTCTCCTGCAAATCCGGTGCAATAGTAACACGGAATGCCAAGCTGCTGTAGAATATACTGAAAAGCTCTCGCATAGCCTGCACAGACTGTCTCCCCATTCACCAATGCACTGTAGGCGCTCTGATTCATCTCAGCACGCGCATTATAAGAAATCCGTTCTAACAATGCATCGTGCACAAATCTTTCTTTCGTGTATTGATCCGGCAGATTCTGCGCTCCCGTCACGATCATACTGACCTGATTGTTAAATTCTTCCTTCGCACTATCCAGCTCCTGTGTCGTTCGGTTAAACTCCAGATCAATCTCTATGCACTGTCCTGTTCTCATATACTTACAGGCATAAGCCGTCTCTAACCAGAACAGTTCCGGATGGTCATTATAAACCGCGGCAAAAATATTTCTAAGCTGTTTCGATGTCACTTCCTCCACAGGCATAAATGACGGATATATCTCATTTGCATTCGCATAGATCTGCCGATAAATATGTTTCCCTTGATCATCCAGCATGGCATAATAAGGATAATAAACCGCATCGAAATCCAGTCCGTCGCCTGTATAACCTAAGTCAAGCCGGTTCTGGATATCTCCGGCAACGGAATCATCTACCTGCTGTGCGTCATCCTGTACCTGCCTGTAACCGCTTCTGCCCGCCACATGCTCAGGTATGACAATATCAGATTCATCGGGCGCGATATAATCTGCGTTACCGCCCTCTGGCACTTCATCTGCTTCGCCGCTTTCCCTTTCCGCCTCTGTTTCTTCTACTGCTGCCTCCGCATTCTCCTCTCCGTAGTCCAATGTGTCCGTGGCAGCCGTATCTTCCGGTCGTGAAACAACGAACTGTGTCTCCGTGTCATTTTCGGCATCAGGCGCCGTCTCCACAGCAGTTTCGCTTTCCCTTCCGCTATATAACATGGCTTCGACTTTTTCCGTGATGTCCGGTCTGAATGCACATACCATGATAAACACACACAACACCGCAAATAGAGCCGCGATTACATAAAGTATTCTGCGTATTGTTTTCATAACTTACCCTTTACAGCTATTTAATCTTCCAACGCCTTCTTGATTGCCGCCATCAACTCCTCGTACGTCTCATAAGCGGGAATCTGCGGATTATCTTTCTTGATCTGTTCTGTACTCTTAAACAGGAATCCGGCTTTGCTCGCCTTGATCATTCCCATGTCATTATGGCTGTCTCCGCTGGCGATCGTATCATATCCGATTGACTGCAGTGCTCTCACCGTAGTCAGCTTGGAATTCTCAATTCTCATTTTAAATCCCGTGATTTCTCCATCCGGCGCCACTTCCAAAGAATTACAGAAAATCGTCGGATATCCCAGTTTCTTCATCAGCGGTCCCGCAAACTGCGTAAATGTATCACTGATAATAATCACCTGCGTAATACTGCGAAGTTCGTCCAGAAACTCCTTTGCTCCCGGTATCGGATCAATCGTCGCAATAGTCTCCTGAATTTCTTTTAATCCCAGACCATGCTCCTTCAGCACGCCAATCCGCCAATTCATCAATTTGTCATAATCCGGCTCATCCCTCGTCGTCCTTTTCAGCTCCGGAATACCGCTCGCCTGCGCAAAAGCGATCCAGATCTCCGGTACTAATACTCCTTCTAAGTCCAAACATACGATATTCATACTCATATTCTCCTTCATCCTTTTAGTTAAGCGGCTCTCTGCAGAAGTAACAGCTATACCGCGTTCTTGGTATCATCGGTATCAGATTTTCCGCGCCGCAGTATCCGCAATTAATACCTTTCTTGCCGTTGGGGATCATTTCACCTTCCAGATATCTGTCTGCTATGAAGCCGCGCTGTATTTAACGATCAAAAGCTCCACGCTCATCACATCATTCATTCTGCCGGTCTTGACCGCCTCCTCCGCTTCCACACAGTCCGTCAACGCCCGGCGCAGATCGGCCTCCTTGAACTTAGCCGCCTGAGCCACATATTTTCTGGCGATAAACCCGGCAAGTCCTACTTTCTCTCCGATAGTATTGGCATCATAACCTTTGTTCTTAAGCTCTTTTACCTGTAAAAGAAGATTAAACTGCCTCGTAATCAGAAACAGGATACGCATGGGCGGTTCCTTGAGTGTCAGCAGGTCATAATATAAATCCATCGCCGCTTTCTGGCGTCTTTCAGCCACCGCGTTGATCATGTCAAATATCTGGCTGCTCACCTGCTTGGTGCAGACTGCCTCGATGTCCTGTGCCGTGATCACGTCCCGTTCCATACAGTAACAGAGCAGTTTCTCCAACTCTCCCCGGATGTTCTCCATATCCGAGCCCGTTTTATCCAGAAAAAGATTCAGATCCCGCTCCGTAATATTCTTATTCTCTTTTTTCAAAAATCCGAGTATCCACCGTTTCAGCGTCGTCTCATCCTGCGCCTTAAACTCTATGGCACGCCCTTTTGCCGTCGCCGCTTTATAGAGTTTGCTGCGCTTGTCCACCGTAGGTTCCACAAACACAAAATATGTAGTCTGTGACGGAGCCGCAAGATATTCCGCCATTTCCTCACCGCCATGGGAAAATAATCCGCTGTTTTCCAGCATAATCACTCTGCGCTCTGCTAAGAAAGGCATCGTCTCAGCCAGATCGACCACCTCACCCACCTTGACATCTTTTCCCTCAAAGTAGTGAAAATTCATGACATCCCCTTCGCCTAACATCGCCTTTTTAATCTTATCCTTGTACTGGTTGCGCAGGTATGCTTCCTCACCGTACAGAATATATATCTGTTTCAGTTCTCCCGACTTGATTTCTTCTGATAATTTTTTCATAAATTCAGTATATGGTATAACGCAAAATTAATCAATTTATATA
>CAMXBD010000138.1 GCA_947179245.1 uncultured Lachnospiraceae bacterium
CTTCTATGATACTCGATGGCGTTCAATTTGTAATTATGTCCGTTGCAGTACCCCACCTCGATCGGCAGTTCGCCATATGTTTTCTTCTGCAGTGCTTTTGCTGCCGTTGTAGCCTCCAACGCCTTGATAGAAGGCTCATAGGCAACCCCCTCCGGCAACGGTGTCTCTTTCTTAATGGCTTCCACCAGATCGCTGAAATCGATTCCCTGAACTACTCTGCCGTATTTGCGAAATGCAGAATCTGTAATTTTTTTAATTTCCATCTGATAACCCTCTCTTTTCTACTTAATGATTTCAAACAACGCCTTGCACGCCGGATATATCTGCTTAAACTGCTGGTAACGTGTCTCGTACTTCGCTACGAGCTCCGGCTGTGGCTCTACCGTATCCACGATCTTAACAATCTTAGCCGCCGCATCTTCTACATTCGCATACTCACCGCAGGCAACCGCCGCGAGCATAGCGCCTCCCATGGCAGGACCTTCCTCACTCTCAATCACATCTACTTTCAGATTCATAATATTGGCAATCATCTTCTTCCACAGCGGACTCTTTGCACCACCGCCGCAGATCTTTGTTCTCTCTATTTTGATCCCCAGAGACTTAGCCACTTCCAGAGAATCACGCAGTGCAAAAGCCACGCCTTCCAAAACTGCCTGCGTCATATCGGTTCTGCTGGTATCCATCGTCATACCGATAAAAGTTCCTCTTGCATTAGGATCATTGTGTGGAGAACGCTCTCCCATCAGATAAGGCAGGAAGTACACATGGTTCTCTCCCAGCTTATCGTCGGTAATATCTTTCTGCTGTGCCGCATAGTCCGTTGTACCGATGATCTCATCCATCCACCATTTATTACAGGAAGCCGCACTCAACATACATCCCATCAGGTGATAATGACCATCCGCATGAGCAAAAGCATGTAATGCATTATATTTATCCACACCGAACTTATCCGATGAGATAAAGATCGTACCACTGGTGCCAAGAGAGATATTACACATACCGTCTCCCACTGTACCTGTTCCCACAGCCGCTGCCGCATTGTCACCACCGCCCGCAGCCACTTTGACTGTCGCCGGGATTCCCAATTCCTCCGCAATCTGGGGAAGCACCGTTCCGACTGTTTCATAACTCTCATATACTTTGGCAAGCTGCTCTTCCTTCACACCGCAGATCTCGCACATTTCTTTAGACCAGCAGCGGTTCTTAACATCGAACAGCAGCATACCGGATGCATCCGATACATCTGTACAATGCACTCCCGTAAGTTTGTATGCAATATAATCCTTCGGAAGCATGATCTTTCTGATTTTTGCGAAATTCTCCGGCTCCTTGTTTTTCACCCAGAGAACCTTCGGCGCAGTAAAGCCGGTAAACGAAATATTTGCCGTATAAGCTGACAGCCTCTCCTTGCCAATCACCTGATTCAGATAATCGCATTCCTCAGTTGTTCTTCCGTCATTCCACAGAATCGCAGGTCTGATTACTTCATCATTCTCATCCAAAATAACAAGACCGTGCATCTGCCCGCCGAAACTGATTCCTGCAATCTGGCTCTTATCCACATCGGCTATCAGCTCCTTGATTCCCTCAATACTCTGCTCATACCAGTCTTCCGGCTTCTGCTCTGACCAGCCCGGATGAGGAAAGTATAGCGGATACTCCTTAGACACAATATTTACGATTCTGCCGCTTCCTTCCATCAGCAAAAGTTTGACAGCGCTTGTCCCCAAATCAACACCAATATACAACATCATAACCCTCCTAAATTCTCTGATACACCCACTACTTGTCCGTATAATAACATTATATGCGCGGTAATCGCTCCTTATGACCGTGCCCGTGCACGCTATATATTAATTTCATGATAATCTTTGTCAGTAATAAAATCAAGGCAATAAATTATTTTCGGAGATATACACAAAATATACTGTGCCGTATTGTCTATTTCCACGTTGCCCTCCTGTTACCATCCCACTTATTTGACTTGCGTGCCTCGTTATGCTACTCTTTATTCAACCAATTCCGATTCATCAAACTCAAACAAAGGAGCTCCATCATGGCAACCATCAAAGAAATCGCTTCCCTTGCAGGCGTATCCCGCGGCACGGTAGACCGTGTGCTGAATCACCGCGGTTCCGTCAATCCGCAGACCGAGCAGAAAATACTGGAAATTGTTCAGGCTCTCGATTACAAACCGAACAAAGCCGGTATTGTTCTTGCTGCCCGCAAGAAGAATCTGAAGCTGGGTGTCGTTTTGCTGGGATTAAACACGGTCTTCTACGATGATATCCTGTCCGGTGTCCATACCAGAGCCGAAGAACTGGCAGATTATAACTGTTCCGTTATCATCAGGCAGACCGATTACATTCTGGAACAACAGCTAAACGCCATTGATGAACTCGTTGCTGAAGGCATAAACGGGCTCGCTCTCTCTCCTTACAACGACCCAGCTGTCAGGGAAAAAATCAACGAGCTCTATGATATGGGAATACCTGTAGTCACTTTGAATACCGATATAGAAAAATCAAAACGTATTGCCTATATCGGCAGCCATTTCTACCGCTCCGGAGAGACCGCCGGCGGGCTGATGCACTTAATGACCCACGGTCCTGTCCATGTAGGTATCATATCGGGTTCACGCAACATTCTTTGCCATACTGAGCGCATTGCCGGCTTCTCTCATGCGATCTCATCCTACGGTAATATCCAGATTGTAGACACCGTAAACAATAATGATGATGAAAAAGAAAGCTATCGTCTGACTACCGCTCTCCTTAACAGCCACCCCGAAATCAATGCCCTCTATTTCACAGCCGGCGGCGTATACGGAGGCTGTCGTGCCGTTATGGATAACAACCGTTATGATAATATGACGCTCATCTCATACGACATGGTAAACACTACCCGGGAATATATAGAAAAAGGGCTGATCTCAGCTACAATCTGCCAACAGCCCTTTCTGCAAGGTTCCAAACCCCTTACCATTCTGTTTACTTATCTGACCACCGGCGAACTTCCCGCCGTAGAAAACGATTATGTAGATATTGATATCCGTATCAAGGAGAATCTGTAGCGCACAAGAACTGCTCCTCAAACTGTTCCGATGAAGACGGTTTACCAAAATAATAGCCTTGTATCATATCCGGCTTCGTCTTCATCATCTTTTCAAGTTCATCCGCCTCTTCTATTCCTTCCATGCAGACAGAAGATCCCAGACTGTGGACCATATCTATGATATGCTTGATGATACTGTAGTCGTGCTCATTTTTAAGTGCCTGAACAACAAAACTTCTATCGATCTTAACAGTTTTTGCCTCAATTTCTTTCAGGTAACGCATATTGGAATAACCCGTTCCGAAATCATCCAATGCCAAATCAATATTCTTATCCTTCAAATACTTAAACAGCTCTTTTATTCTGCTGTCAGTCTCTATATATCCGCTTTCCGTCAGTTCCAGCACAAGACTCTCCGGCGGTATATCAACCTCTTTAATACACTTGTCTACATCTTCGAGCAGATCACTCTTATGCATCTGAACATAAGACAGATTGACATGCACATGAAAATCCGGAAGTATTTCCCGCCATTTCTTGCACGTCTCAGCAGCCTGCCACAAAACATATCTGCCCACCGGAATAATCAATCCGCTCTCCTCCAGAATCGGAATAAATATTGCCGGCGATACATTACCATACTTCTCACAATTCCACCTAAGAAGCGCCTCTGCTCCGATTATATTATAATCCAGCGTTGATACAATAGGCTGATAAAATACCTGAAATCCCCTGAAATTATTATTAATATCCTGCCGCATCAGCTTACGGATATCCAGTCTTTTCAAATATCCGTCATAGATTTCCATGTCAAACAATGCCATCTGATTCCTGCCGTTACGCTTTGCCTCATTCAAGGCAAACTCCGTCAACCGCAAAATCTCATCCGCGCTCCTGTCCTTAAACTCATCCTGCACGATACCTGCAGATATCGTGTAGAAGCAGCTATACTCCTTGCGGCGCACCGTGATAGCAACCCTGTTCTTAATCTCTTCGTAAACATCCTCTGCATCTTTGTCTGATTCAGGATATGCATCCACCAGCATAAATTCGTCCGCCATCAGCCGGTATACATCCACACGCGAATCTACCGATGCTACAATACAGTCAGCAAGTTCACGAAGTACATTATCCCCTGCTTCTACGCCCTCTTTCTCATTAATTTCCTTAAAGTTGTCAATGCCAATGCGCATCATATATTTGATCGTTTCCGGCCTGTCACGAAGTATCTCTTCCGCATCATACTTGAATCTGACTTCCCTGCGCAGCCCTGTAACATTATCGGCTTTCGCCTCTTTGCCCAGTTCTGTCACCCTTCCGACAAGCAGTCTATGTCCGCCAACCCCTGTAATCACTGTGCCTCTGCAATCAATCCATACGATCCTGCCTTCTCTATCCAGCCAGCGATACTCCATTCCATGGATCTCCTGCTCTCCCGAAGCACATTTCTGAATATCTTCTTTCACCTTAACATAATCAGATGAATAAATAATCTGCTTTAATGCCGGCGTAGCATTCTCGGTCACAACATCCTCAAAGGGAAACCTTGTGAGCATCTTCCTTGTCGTCATATATGTATCTGTGTCTAAATCCATAATATAAATATAGGAGTCCGAGGCTTTCTGCATAACTTCCAATACTGCCCTGATCTCATCCAGAGACATATTCTGCAATGTTTCTGTATAATCCAAACTGCCTACCTCCCTTCAATACTTTACATTATACCTGTCTTATTATATAATGTCAATTTATCATTGTTAAATTTGTCCATTTTTCCCGCATTTACACCAATATTTTTTATTAAAATATTACAAATCATTTTATATTACACCGTCGTCCTACATCATATACCAATCTTAAATAGATTCTATACAAAATCTATGGTTTTTGATATACTTGTACTATATCTTTACACAAACCAGCTAAACGGAGGAAACGGATATATGAGCAAAAAACGGGCAGTCGTCTCTCTCGGACATGAGGCGCTTGGTTATACAACATTAGAACAATGGGATGCGGTAAAATTAACCGCCAGAGCACTGGCAGACTTGATAGAGGCTGACTATCAGCTCACTATTACACACAGTAACGGTCCTCAGGTCAGTATGATACACAAAGCCATGACAGAACTGCGCCGTGTATATATCGATTACACTCCCGCTCCGATGTGCGTCTGCTCCGCTATGAGTCAGGGTTATGTAGGGTACGACATTCAGAACGCACTGCGCGCTGAACTACTTTGCCGTGGCATTTCCAAAACCGTCAGCACGATTCTGACTCAGGTAACTGTAGATCCTTACGACGAAGCATTCTATGAACCCACTAAAGTGATCGGACGCTATATGTCCAAGGAGGACGCAGAGATTGAAGTAAAGAAGGGAAATTATGTCATAGAGAAACCCGGCAAAGGATTCCGGCGTGTAGTAGCAGCTCCCAAGCCCATTGATATTGTGGAGATAGATGCCATCCGCGCTTTGGCAGATGCAGATCAGGCAGTTATCGCCTGCGGTGGCGGCGGCATTCCAGTGATCGAGCAGAACCATCTGTTAAAAGGCGCTTCTGCTGTAATCGAGAAAGACTCCATTGCCGGGAAACTGGCTGGTGATTTGAATGCTGATGAATTGATTATCTTAACCAGCGTACCGTGTGTTTACAAAAATTTTGGTGCCGAAAATCAAGAGGCACTGAACAAGCTGACTGTTGCCGAATCAAAAGAATTGATTGAAGAGGGACATTTTGAAGAGGGTACCATGCTTCCTAAAATCGAAGCTTCCATCGCCTATCTTGCCCAAAATCCTTCCGGCAGTGTACTGATTACTTCTATAGGAAACGCAGCTGATGCCATTAAAGGCAAGAGCGGCACTGTCATCACCGCTCATTAGCGCTTCCGAGTACAATAAGAAGCGCGCCAATCATGATACAGAAATCAGAAATATTGAATACAATATTTCTGATTTTTTGGTTTTTCACCGGAAAACTCACGTAATCTACGACATACTTACGCACAAGACGGTCATAAGTATTACTGTATGCGCCACCAAGAAGCAGCGCCAGTCCGGCTCTGAGCATTCTACTGCCACGAAAGCTGAATGTTGCCAGAAAAAGCACGGTTGCGCCCAGCGTCAGAATAAGCGACAGTACTGACACTAACCCGCTCTGCCGTTCTCCGGCATTCAGAAATGCTCCTCTATTGTGGTATTTACGCAGTAAAAGCCTGTCGCCGCAGACAGACTCCGTTTTTCCCTCTGTCTTTGTCTGCTCAATATAATTTTTGATAATGAAATCGATCACAAATACTGCTATCGCAAGAAGTGCGTAGCCTAAAACTGCCATAATGCCCCTCCGTCAACTTTTACTTCTCAATTCAAACTGTTCATCTATGTCGCTTTGCACCCTGTTTCTATGGAATATACCATAGTAATCAACATAACGTCAAGATTTATCACTTACACGCAATTATCATATATTGAAAAAGGCTTTGATAAAAACTATAATAGTAATATCACATTCAAAGAGAAGAGAAAATATATGGGCGCCTCAGGAGGCTGGAATCCTATTCGTGATCCAATGCGCAATGCGGGACTTTCATCACAATTTATAGCATATGAACAGAAGAGAAACAACACTTCCGTTTCAAATAAACAGCGCAAACTAGCTTATGCACTTATGATTGTCTTAGGAATGTTTCTATTTGGTATTATTACATTATTTTTTATCCTGTAGCAGGTACAAGGCAGGTTTCCGATAGCACTCACGGCTTTAGGGAACCTGCCTTTATGATAACCTCGCCAACACCTCAAATGTCCCATTGATATCCAGTTTGCCGAATCCCCATCTATTATCGGGATACACAATATTCTCCGATCTGTCAGCGCCGCGGATTAAGTAGCTTTTGATTCCCCTGCTCTCCACTGTGGGTGTATTGCCGTCCACAACAGCCCATTCCATAAACTGCGCAACGCATCCCGCCGCAATCGCCGCCGCCAGACTGGATCCAGTGTGTGTTCCCAAAACTGTAGATACCTGTACACCGGGCGCCGCTAAATCCGGCTTGATATTGCCTCCCTTGGTAAATCCTCTGCCGGACTGCGGAAACCAGCTCCCCGACAAACCATTGTACGCCGATATCGTAATAACCCGCTCGGCATTGGAAGGTTCTGTCAATGTCACATCCGGATTTGGAGTAAGAAAAGTTACACTTGTTTCTAAGAAATCTGTGATCGGCAACCACAAATGAAAAATTCCCATCCCCCTCTGTTCTCCTTCTGAGGGAAAGACCCTGAGATTCCATATACCCGGTGTAGGGTTCTCAAAGCGGAAAAATATCAACTGCTCGCCTGCGTCTCTCTCTACAACAAGATTACTCACAACAATCCTTGTCGGCTCAAAAATGAAGTTAATCTCCCTGTCTTCTCTGCTCCTGAAATCAATTTCCTGAGATGTCTCTCCGCCCGGAGATCGGACTCTGATCGCATAAATATCCGGCAATGTTCCCCACAATTCCAGACAGAATCCCTTAGTTTCTTCTGCAACACGTATCTCCACCACATCTGGCACCGTATTCTCGTAATGATGCTCCTTGTCGCCTTCATTACCGCCGCACACCACTACTGCACGGCTTCTCCTTCCCGCTACAGTGTTCAGATAAGCGGCAAGCGGCGACGTACCGTTATGACTGCCAAGATTCGTTCCGATTCCCAGCACGATCACTACCGGTCTGTGCAGAGCGATTGCCATACGTTCCAGATATTTGACCGCTTCCATGATATCGTTTTCCTGAAAAGCAACTGCGTCATCCGCAATCAGATAATAGTCCCTTAAATACTGCTTTGCACCTTTAAGCTTGACCACAGCAATATCTGCCTGTGGCGCCGCGCCTCTAAATGTTAATCCCTGATTTAATATACTGCCTGCCGCTACAGATGCCATCTGCGTCCCGTGACCGTTTTCATCAGTGGAAGGAACGATCAATTCCGGTTCATCCACTTGCAGCGCACGGTCAATATCCGCTCTGGTATATTCCGTCCCATACAAAAAACCTTCCGGCGGTTCGCCATCCTGTATCGTCTGATCCCAAATCGCCATAATACGGCTCGTGCCGTCTTCACGTCTGAATACATCCAGTTGATAACGTATTCCGGTGTCGATAAACCCAATTATGACACCGTTGCCCTGCAATGATAAGGGTGGGTTCTGTACACGAATGCTTCCCGTTGCAGCCAGATTCTCCGGATTAAAAAGATCGTTGCCAATCTGCATTAATCCGTATAATACAGGAATCGCCGAATATCCATAATAACCTATAGACATCGGTGGCATCATGCTGCGGTTCACATTCACCACCCCATAACTCTCATCTATTCCATGAAAGCAGAAATCAACGGGCAGCGTTCCCAGCATTTGGTCTGCCACCACATAGTCTGTGATCAGATCAGCATATTCGTTCGATAATATTTTATCCCTACAATCCATCGCTTATAATAACAGTCGCTATTATATATAGACTGTTCTTTCCGCTCATCTTCCCTATATACTATGTCTGTAATGTATGTCCCGTTATCCTTCTATTACGTTCAATTTATCCGGATGTTCCGCCAGATTACTCCGGATATCAATAATCGGTCCCCCTGTTCCCTCTATATACGCTCTGGTTATCGTTACTCTGCCAATATTATCATCCTTAGGCACTTCATACATAATATCAAGCATAAATTCTTCAATGATAGCACGAAGCGCTCTTGCTCCGGTGTCCTTCTCCATCGCTTTCTCCGCAATCGCTTCTAAGGCACTCTGTTCAAATTCCAGTTTCACCTCATCTAGTTCGAGCAATTTCTGATACTGCTTGAGAATTGCATTTCTCGGCTCTCCCAGAATCTTAACCATCATCTCCTTGCTTAAACCTTCCAATGTAAAGATAACCGGAAGACGGCCGATAAATTCCGGAATCATACCGAACTTCTTGATATCCTCTACCGTAACTCTGCTTAATATATTTTTTTCTTTGTCATATTTATCCCGCAGTTCCGCATTGTAACCGATAGAAGTGCGTTTATTTAATCTCTGTTTAATAATTTCCTCTAAATCCGGAAATGCACCGCCGCAGATAAACAGGATATTCCTTGTATTCACCGTTGCGAGAGGTACCATGGCATTTTTGGAATTAGCGCCGACAGGAACTTCCACCTCTGCCCCTTCTAACAGCTTAAGCATCCCCTGCTGTACAGACTCACCGCTGACATCGCGTGAGTTCGTATTCTTTTTCTTGGCAATCTTATCAATCTCATCGATAAAGATAATGCCACGCTCTGCTCTCTCCACATCGTTGTCTGCCGCCGCCAGAAGCTTTGACACCACGCTCTCAATATCGTCACCGATATAACCTGCCTCAGTCAAAGATGTGGCATCCGTAATCGCCAGCGGCACATCCAGAAG
>CAMXBD010000139.1 GCA_947179245.1 uncultured Lachnospiraceae bacterium
AACATCTGCAAGTTTCCATTCACCACAAATGAGCCAGCCGCATATGTTGTATTTTCTGCGAGCAATGAGCCAAGCTGACATACTTGTATGTCAATTTGGCGAATGCCGCAAGAGTCAGATACTTGTATCTGACTAGCAGATGGAGATTCCCACTAAAATACAAGCCTTTAGAGGAATCTGACATCTACACTTCACAACATATCACATCATTCCCGTAGGAGGCCGCCGTGTCAATCAGACGGTAACCGCTGGCGATTGCCTCCAGCACAGCCTGCTCACATACTGCCGGATCCGCCACCTGAAAAACTCCGAAACCCTCCATTGGCATTTTACTTCCGTTGTTTAATGTTGTAAATTCCACTTCCTTCATCTTCCCACATTCTTTCTATATTATATAGCAACCTACCAGCACTCCTCCAGAATCTCAAGAACTTCCTCTCTGGAAAGCTTCTTGCAGCATCCCGCTGTGAGATTGCAGGTATCGGCAACTTTCTTAAGCACACTCTTATCTGTAATTCCCATTTCCGTAAAGGTGGATGGCAGTCCAATCTCATGAATAAAATCTGCAAGCGCATCAATTCCCGCCGCTGCGAGTTCTTCCTGCGTTTTACCCTCAGCCGGAATCTCCCATACTTTCTCCGCCATGCGCGCAAACTGTTTTACGCCGTCTTTATACATATGGCGGTAAAGAACCGGATGAACGACCGCCAGTCCCTGTCCATGATTACAGTCCGTATAAGCGCCGAGCTGATGCTCAATCTGGTGTGCTTGGAAATCCGTTACTTTTCCAATCTTTAAGATACCATTCTCCGCCATGGCAGACGCCCACATCAGTTCGCTTCTCGCCTCCCAATCGTTCATATCCAGCATCAGTACACGGATATTACGGATTACATTGCGCATAACCGCCTCTGCAATCTCATCTGACAGCGTGATCTCGCGAGGTGAACCCAGATAAGTTTCCATGCTGTGGCTTAACGTATCAAAAGCTCCTGAGATGACCTGTCTCGCCGGAAGAGACATGGTATATGCCGGATCAAGCACTGCAAAACTTGCATATGCTCCTAAAACTCCCGCTTTCTGATCGGTATCTTCGTTGGTGATCACCGCACCGTTGTTCATCTCCGCGCCGGTTCCCGATGCGGTAACAATGGCTCCCATCGGAAGATATTCTGTGGGAAACACATGATCTTTAAATTCCATCTCCCAGATATCTTTATCCGTCAATGCTTGCGCTGCTACAATCTTACAGCAATCTATAACCGAGCCGCCGCCTACAGCCAGAATGAAGTCAACCTTCTTTTCTTTGGCGAGGGCTGCGCCCTCCTGCACTTTCTTGTAGGTTGGATTAGGCATGATCCCTGCGAAATCAACGATCTCCTTTCCTGCTTCTTTCAAATATCCGCAGATTTCATCATAAACGCCGCTCTTCTTAACTGAACCGCCGCCATAGGCAAGCATAACTGTTTTTCCTACTTTTTTTAGTTCATCGGGCAGTGCTTTTGCCGCTGCTTTCTCGCCAAAATATACTTTGGTTGGATACGAATAAATAAAATCTTTCATTGTACATCTCTCCTCTTATTTCTGTGTGTCCACCGGCGGAATCATCTCTACATATTTCTGCAGCATTTCCGGCGTGCTTGTGTAATAATGTTTTTCCTTATTCAAAACGGCAATTTCAGCCATCTCATCCTCTGTCAAAGTAAAATCGAACAAATCGAGATTCGCCTTGATATGCTCCGGATTCTTGGAACCGGGAATCACCACATTGTCAGCTTGCACATGCCAGCGCAGAATAATCTGTGCATTGGTCTTGCCATACTTCTCTGCCAGCTTTGTAAATACAGGTTCCTGAATCAGAGCCGCGTCACCATGCCCCAGCGGATACCACGCCTGAATCACGATATTTTCTTTTGCTAGAAATTCTTTGAGTTCCTTCGCCTGTGCATAAGGATGAACTTCCGTCTGCAGAATCATAGGTTTCACTTCACAGATATCCAGTATTTCCTTAATGCCTTCCACAGTAAAATTAGACAAACCGATTGCTTTTACCTTGCCTGCCTTATATGCTTTCTCCATCTGCTTATATCCAGCCACATAATTTCCGGCCGGCTGATGGATTAAAAGAAGATCAATGTAATCTGTGTCCAGTCTTTCCAACGTCTTTTCCACTGCGTCTTCCTGCTCGTAGAAAGAAGGCCATAACTTAGTCTCAAGGAAAATTTCTTCTCTTGGCAAACCGGATTTCTTCATAGCGCGGCCTACCGCCTTTTCGTTCACATAGGCATTTGCGGTATCAATGAGACGATAACCGCACTCCAAAGCGCTGATACAGGAAGCCTCAGCCTCATCCGGAGAGAGCAGGAAGGTTCCGATTCCTGCCATGGGCATCTTTACACCATTGTTTAAAGTAATATAATCCATAATCAACTCCTCCTATTCGTCATTTCTTTATGTTACACAACTCCATTGCTATACGCCCATTCGTATGACGCACATCACTATTTCAATGCATTGCCATCGCTGAAAGCATTTCCAACTTTCTCTATCATTCTTCTACTATTTTTGAACCGCCGAACACTGCGGACATTTCCATTGCGTCTAATGCCTCGTCAAGAGCTCTTACCTCAGATTCAGTCAGCACAATATCTGATGCATCCGCATTTTCTTTAAGCCGCTCGCTCTTTCTGGTTCCCGGAATCGGCACTATATATGGTTTCTTACAGAGCATCCAAGCGAGAGAAACCTGTGCCGGAGTTGCATTTTTCTCCTGCGCAGTGTTATGAAGCAGTTCAAGAAGCTTTCGGTTTTCTTCATATCCCTGACTACTGAACTGAGGCATCATACTTCTATAATCGGAAACGCCATCAAACACTGTATTTTTATTATATTTGGCTGACAGGAAACCATTTGCCAGCGGAGAAAACGCCACATACCCGATATTTAGTTCCTCCAGCACGGGGAATAACTCTTCGTACCACCGCGCCATCATAGAATAACGATTCTGAATCGCAGTGACAGGACACACAGCATGCGCCCGGCGAATCGAATCTTCTGTCGCCTCTGAAAGTCCCCAATGTGTAATTTTTCCCTCTTTAATCAGCTCCGACATTGTACCTGCCACTTCTTCAATGGGAACCTTGGGGTCAAATCGATGTTGGTAATATAAATCAATGTGATCAGTACCCAGCCGTTGCAAAGATGCCTCCACCGAAGCACGGATAACTTCCGGACGCGAATCCGGTACAAGGGGTTTATTGACCGCAGTGCTTTCCATATCAAAATGAATACCAAATTTGGTTGCAATTACCACACTGTTGCGGCACTCTTTCAATGCCTCACCTACCAGCACCTCATTCTGATGCGGGTCTTCCGGCGTACCATATACTTCCGCAGTATCAAAAAACGTATATCCCATCTCAACCGATTGTCTGATGGTTCGAACTGCTTCTTCTTTTTCTGTCGGCACTCCGTAGGCATGTGAAAATCCCATACAACCAAGACCAAGCTCAGACACGCTTAAGTCTTCTCCTAATGTTCTGTATTTCATAATTCCTCCTGATTCTGCTTTTCTATCACTCTATTGACTGCTGCTGTTATAAGCATTAATCTTTTTATGCCTTCCTTTATTAGATATTATAGTCTCAACACTCTCCGCTAAGAAGTCTCGATTAGTTCACCAGTATATACCTTTAACTTATAACAATTACTTCCTCCTCTTTTATTCCCCATCTTCCGCTATCAGTTCCACAATGCTTACACGTGATAGTCTTGCAGAATAGAACCATGCAGACAGAGCAAACAGAACCGGTATTACAACAAGCGGCACAACATTTCCCAACATACTGAAACCAGCCTCAAACTCACCGATTCCGAAACTCTTGAACACGGTTCCGATTAACGGGTCCGCCAGAATCCCTGCTGCCGCAAACCCTAAGATCGCGCCTCCAAGTACTACGATAAAGAAACGCAGTGCGAAGGATACCCTAAGTTTCCCTGTATGCAGTCCAAGGCTCTTGTAAATCGCCATATTGCTCTTTTCCGATTGGAGAAGTTTTCCCGCAACGAGTGCTACCGTGATCAAAATAATAACCGCAGTCACAACATACAGTAAAACAATCAGCATGTGCATGACTAATACGATTCCGCTAAGCCCCGACCAACTGTTAGTATGAACGTCTATTCCTCTATAATGTTCCTCTAAATAATTATATACATAATCCCTCACGCTTCCGTCTTCCAAGATATAATGCCTGCACCAGATATACCCCGTAATGTCATCAATTCTGGCATATCCGCCTATGCTCATTCCGATATTGGTTCCCATGCCGTTAGCGCACTGATATATTCCGGACACCTCATATTCGTCCATTCGCCCGTTTGCCGATACTCTGACCACATCTCCGATTTGCAGATTCATTTCCCGTGCAACCGTATCCGTTATGAGAATGCTGTTATCATCGCACACATTCCCGCTTAACATATGAAACCATTTGGTATCATCCAATACATTCGCCGTATACTCCTGTCCGTTTACCGTCACGCTCTGCATGGCAAGCTCATACTGTTCCACCACCGGAGAATACCAGTTGATAACACGCTCGATCTCATCCATGGGTACTGTCTGGTTAAGCGGCTGTACACCCAGATCATGCTCCGCCACACTAAAGGAGTTCATGAGCCCTTCTCCGCTTGGTCCGAGCCACGCTCCCATATGTCCGATCACAGAAAGAAAAACAGTAAGGATCATCGCGATCAGACACAGTGAAATATATTTGCCCCGGTCCGCCAGAACTTCCCTGAGCGCAATATGAACCAGCAGATAACGTTTGGAAAAAGGTGACTGCACTTTCGCAGCGCTTTTCGTCTCCCGCAGCATCTGCATTGGCGCGATATGAAGAATCTTACCTGTCTGTGTGAAAACAGCCGCCGCCAAAACCAGCATACATATCACAAATACACCAGCCAAAAGGCCAAACGGCGTTCTTACATCCACAAGCATCCCGGTGGAAGTCACCATTCCCCGTGCGATGTTTGCTGCTGCCGCTCCACAAAAAACAGCTCCCAAAACCACTCCCAGAAAACCGCTTCCTCCATAGAGCGTCACATAGATACTGCGCAGAATGCTCCCCGACAGTCCCATGGTCCGAAGGATTGCCATGTCTCCCTTTTCCTGCTCTATCACCAGCGTCAAACTATGCTTGATCATAATCAGACAGATTACAAAAAGCACTACCGAGAAAATCATCAGGAATCCCGATACAATATTCTGCAGTAAAAGCATATAGCTCAGAATGGAATCTTTCCTGTAAGTAAAATCCATATATCTTGCAAGTTCTGTATGCTCCTGAAGCTCTTCATAAAACTCCGTGTCGGATAGACCGCTTGAGGGATTCTTGGAAATATGAAGCATCGCTCCGCTTCGTCCAAGTACATCTATCGCCGCCGAATCCGCCATAATCCGGAGCATTTCTTCATAATCTGCACCGCTTACAAGAAAGCTTTTCATATCGATCATAGAGCTTCCCATAAATGCGTCTTCAAAATATCCGGCTACCGTATATGTCTTTCTTCCGTTTGTACGGGACAGATTAAACTGAATCGCATCGCCGATCTGCACATCAAACATGCTTTCCATCGCAGGGGATATATAAATACTTCCCTCAGGAATCTCTGAGTTCTCCACGATTTCCCCGTTCCGGTCTATAAAATGATAGGGAACCGTACCGTCATACGCTATCAACTGCCCCTCATTATCGGAAAAGTTCCCGTTTACTTTATATCCAGCATAAATGACTTCCTGCTGGGCAGCGCCTTCCACATCTTCTATCTGCTCAATCTCTGCAAGCAGTCTTTCCGGCTGTCCACTTACCCATACTGTAAAATTGCCAAATCCAAGCCGGTCCATCTTATTTTCCACAGTAGATGTTCCGCTTGTATATAACGTAATCGCCGAGAATAAACACAGCGCGGCAATCACGATCATCAGGAACAAAGCAAGCACAGAAAATTTCTGCCGTTTCCATGCCGCCCCAAGCAGCATCTTATATTTTCCCATATTACCAACCCAGCCCTTCCAGCCACGCACCCAGTTTCTTTTCCCGGATATCATCGTCTTTACCATATTCCGACAAAACAAGTTCCGAAATCACCCTGCCATCCTCAATATAAAGGATACGGTTTCCCCGCAGCGCCGCTTCTTTGTCATGTGTCACAAGAAGAATCGTCTGTCCTTTTTCATGAAGACTGGTGAATAGATTTAATACTTCTTTAGTATTGGCTTTATTCAATGCTCCGGTCGGCTCATCCGCAAACAGAATAGCAGGGTTGCCCATAACGGCTCTTGCTACCGCCGCCCTCTGCGCCTCTCCGCCGGACACCTGCGAGGGTAATCTGTCCACCGCATCCTGAAGATTCATCTGCGCCGCCAGCCGTCTTGCCCGTTCTCTTATGTCCTTCTCGCTAAGCCCGCTGCCGATCAGACCTGCCATCACGATATTCTCATAGAGAGTCAGATTACTGACCAGATGCGTCTTCTGAAATACAAACCCGAATTTGTTAGCCCGAAGCTTTGTCAGCTCCTTTTCCGACGCTCCTGTGACTGCCTGATCGCCACAGTGAATGGTTCCGCCCGTAGCCTGCTCCATCCCACTGAGGCAGTATAATAAGGTAGATTTACCAGAACCGGAGGTTCCCATGATCACAGTAAAATCACCGTCGTAAATTTCTATATTGATCTCATTTAAAACCTTGGTGTCTCCGAAGGTTTTCACGATATTTTCCCCTGAAATAATAGGGGGATTACCCTTTTCATGATTCATGCCAAACACTCCTTTGTTTCTAAACGCCCATACCGCCTGCTGCAAATCCGCCTCTTATCACCATAACGATTCCGAATATCATCATAAAACTGCCTAAAATTCTATTTAACCACATATAGATACGATCTGTGATCTTCTCCCTAAACAGCGAAACGCCGCCGCTCAATGCAAACCACCATCCAAGCGTCCCTGCAAGAATGCCCAGAATCAATCCGGCGCCTTCTGCCGCGCTTACATCTCCTCCTATCTCAAATGCCGCAAACGCAACCATAAAAGATAGAATAGTCGCCGGATTCATTACCGCTGTCCCAAAAGAACTTAAGAAGCAAAAAACCAGACTTCCTTTCGTCTCCTGCACTACAGCCGTTCTCACCTTTTTGTGCAAAATGGAAATACCCAGTGCGGCAATGAAGACTCCACCCACAATCTGGAACACATTCTGATATTGCGTCAAAAAATCTGAGATAATGGAAATTCCGAATATCCCCACTGCCGAGTAAAGCAAGTCTGCCGCCGAGGAACCTGCTCCTGTGAGAAATCCCGCTATAAATCCCTTTTCTAACGTTCTCTGAATCGTCAACGCACCAATTGCCCCTGCCGGAACGCCGAATATCAGTCCGATCAGAATTCCTCTAACAACATAATCCCATATCATTCGATGTCACCATAGACTCATTGCGAATCACTACTTTTCCGTTGCATTCCATAACCGGATCATCCCATACCAGTTCACCTACACTGTCCACAACAATTACGCCAGACTTCGGATTTTTAATGGAAACCACTTCTCCGTGAATGTCAGCTTCCACCTCGGAATATTCAAATGACAAATCCGCCTCTTCCATTGTACAGTTGATCAGCTTCAAATTTTTGCAGTAGCACAAAGGCTGTGTGCCGATTATTTTACAGTTAATCAAAGTCAGCCCTTCCGAAAACCAGCCAAGGTACTCGCCCTTTATAATGCTGTCTCTCACAGTCACATTTTTGCTGTGCCAGAATGCGTCCTTCGTATCAAACTCACAATCTTCAATCTCAAGATTTTCCATATATTGGAAGGAATATTTTCCCTTCATCTTCAC
Source organism: uncultured Lachnospiraceae bacterium (assembly GCA_947179245.1). Taxonomy (GTDB): domain Bacteria; phylum Bacillota; class Clostridia; order Lachnospirales; family Lachnospiraceae; genus UBA3282. The sequence goes on from CAMXBD010000139.1 coordinate 7,901, forward strand.
ATTCTTTAAGCTTACATCCCTGCTGTCAAAAAGAAGATACTCCGAAGTAATCTCTGTGTCCTCTAAATGAATATCCTGCGATTTCCAGCCAAATTCAGGTGAATCAACCTTACAGCCTTTCAGCGAAATATTCCTGCATTCCCGCACAGCTTTGATTCCGCCTAAAGTACTGTCTGTGATTTCTCCGTCTTCCGCATACCATATGGCGGCACGGGTCAGTTCATCCATAGTTACTCCCTGCATAGCAAATTTCCTGACATGCCACAGGGGATAGCGAAGTGAAAAGCTGCAGTTGCGTACGTTCACATCTCTGGCTTCCTTTAACACAGATTCTCCATCCGCCGGTCCTGCAAAAACACAGTCAAGCACATCCGCACCTGTAAGATTATACAATGCCCGCTCCTCATCAAATTGTTTTGCACTTATTGTCTCTCTCATAATGTTAAACCACCTTTCTGTCAAACTGTTTCAAAATTCATTGTCTTCATATCAAAAACATTATCCATCTGCTTTATGATTAATGTTTTTTTACCGGTATCGGCATTTACTATAACCGTCTCCACAAAACAGATTTCATAATAAATGTTGCCCAGCTCTTTTTCCGATAACAAAGGTTCCATAATGCTTTCTATTCCTTGTATGATTGCTTCTTTGGAAGCATCTTCTGAAATCTCTGCCCTGATCTGAAAAGACTTTTCTGAAGTCTGTACAAACTGATAATCCTTTAAGCCATCCACGCAGATTCCTTCCACGGACAACGGGTGAATGAATTCCTCTGTCCCGTCTGCTTTCCGAAACCACATTTCGTCCTCATTCCTGCACAAAAGCACCTCTGCCCTCGAAAAACCATAAGGATCGTTCTGAAGCCTTTTCTTTGGCTTCAACGTATCTGTTAAATGATACCGTATCAAGGGTTGTGTGAAATTATATAGGCAGGTGAGATACATCTCTCCATTCTCAACCTCTATGACATTCAGATCATCAAACAGAATCATTCCGTCCCCGGCATTCTCTTCAAGCCCAAGAGCAAGCGATTCACTGGAACCATAAAAATTAATTGCCGGACACTTGAATGTGTCTTCCAAAAAATCTCTCAGACCCGGTGAAAGCGGCTCTCCGCAGGAAATAACCCTCTTGACATGATTGGGGACACGTCCCAGCCTCACCTGCTCCGCCATCAATTTAATTGCGGAAGGATATCCGATCACAATGTTGGGATCAAACTTTATCACTTTTTGATTTCCTTTTTCAATCGGCTCATTGATGTCCAGATATTCCTGATCGGCATGCAGCCCTGTTATTCCGTCTCCTACCGCCATAGCGCCCGCATAGCGTCCATCCGTGGCTGCAATATATAATATTCTCGGTTTTCCGGCAAGAAGCTTTAAAATATCAATCATGCTCATTCCCCACAGCGCGCCTCTGATAATTCCGAGAAGCATCTGTCCCCACGCCTTATCATCATAAACAAAGTATCTGGGAACGCCCTTGCTGCCCG
>CAMXBD010000140.1 GCA_947179245.1 uncultured Lachnospiraceae bacterium
CCCCCCCCCCCCCCCCCCCCCCCTTATTTTTTTCAAGCAGCAGACGGCATACGAGATCAGCCTCGGTCTCGTGGGCGCGGAGATGTGTATAAGATACATCTGGTAGACGTTAAGATCCATGCACGTTCCACGGGTCCTTACTCCTTGGTAACGCAGCAGCCTCTTGGCGGTAAAGCGCAGTTCGGCGGACAGCGTTTCGGAGAGATGGAAGTTTGGGCTTTGGAGGCGTATGGAGCTGCATATACTTTGCAGGAAATCCTTACAGTGAAGTCCGATGATGTAGTAGGACGTGTTAAAACTTATGAAGCAATCATCAAGGGCGATAATATCCCTGAACCCGGTGTGCCTGAATCCTTTAAGGTATTACTTAAAGAATTACAGTCGCTCGGTCTGGATGTAAGAGTGCTCCGCGATGATCAGACAGAAGTGGAAATTATGGAGACGATTGATTACGGCGAGAATGATTACCGTTATGAGATCGAAGGTGATTCCAGAAATTATGACTATGAGAAGGAATCTCTTGGCTCTATGGGATACCAGAGACAGGAATTTGACGAGGACAGCGGAGAGCTTGTCACCAGCGAGGAGGAAGAGGAACTCGCAGAGGATGATTTAGAACTGGATGCTGATTTCGCGGAGGAAGAAAAAGAGATTTTCTAAGACGTCATAGGACGCCACCTAAATATATAATCTGGAAGGAGCACGGTGATATAAGATGTCAGAAATGAAACAAGAAACTTATCAACCTATGACATTTGATGCAATCAAGATTGGATTGGCATCACCCGAGAAAATCAGAGAATGGTCAAGAGGCGAAGTGACTAAGCCGGAGACCATCAATTATAGAACGTTAAAACCTGAGAAAGAAGGTTTGTTCTGTGAGAGAATCTTCGGACCCAGCAAAGACTGGGAGTGCCACTGCGGCAAGTATAAGAAGATCAGATATAAGGGTGTAGTCTGTGACCGATGTGGTGTTGAGGTTACCAAAGCCAGCGTTCGTAGAGAGCGTATGGGACATATTGAGCTGGCTGCGCCGGTCTCCCATATCTGGTATTTTAAAGGTATTCCGAGCCGTATGGGTCTGATCCTTGACTTATCTCCGAGAGTACTGGAGAAAGTCCTGTACTTTGCTTCTTATATCGTACTGGATGGCGGTGAGAGTGATCTGGAGTATAAGCAGGTTCTCTCTGAGAAAGAGTATCAGGATGCCAGAGAGACATGGGGCAATAAGTTCCGTGTAGGTATGGGAGCTGAGGCAATCAAGGAATTGCTTCAGGCAATCGATCTTGAGGCAGAAGCAGTAGAGTTAAAAGAAGGTTTGCGTGATTCCACGGGACAGAAGCGTGCACGTATCATTAAGAGACTGGAAGTTGTAGAGGCTTTCAGGGAGTCGGGCAATCAGCCTGAGTGGATGATCATGGATGCGATTCCGGTCATTCCTCCGGATCTTCGTCCTATGGTTCAGCTGGATGGCGGCCGTTTTGCAACCAGTGACTTAAATGATTTATATAGAAGGATTATCAACAGAAATAACCGTTTGAAGAGACTGTTGGAGCTTGGCGCTCCTGACATTATTGTCCGTAATGAGAAGAGAATGCTTCAGGAAGCGGTGGATGCTCTGATCGATAATGGCAGAAGAGGCCGTCCGGTAACGGGACCCGGCAACAGAGCATTAAAGTCTCTGTCCGATATGTTAAAAGGTAAGTCTGGCCGTTTCCGCCAGAACCTGCTCGGCAAGCGTGTGGATTATTCAGGACGTTCCGTTATCGTAGTAGGTCCGGAGTTAAAGATTTATCAGTGCGGTCTGCCGAAAGAGATGGCGATCGAGCTTTTTAAACCTTTTGTTATGAAAGAACTTGTATCCAGAGGAATTTCTCAGAATATCAAGAATGCAAAGAAACTTGTGGAAAGACTGGATACACAGGTGTGGGATGTACTTGAGGAAGTAATTAAAGAGCATCCGGTTATGTTAAACCGTGCTCCTACACTGCACAGACTCGGTATTCAGGCATTTGAGCCGATTCTGGTAGAAGGTAAGGCGATCAAGCTGCATCCGCTCGTATGTACTGCTTTTAATGCGGACTTTGACGGTGACCAGATGGCGGTTCATCTTCCGTTGTCTGTGGAAGCGCAGGCAGAGTGCCGATTCCTGCTTCTTTCACCGAATAACCTGTTAAAACCTTCCGATGGTGGTCCGGTAGCTGTTCCTTCACAGGATATGGTATTAGGTATTTACTATCTGACACAGGAAAGACCCGGCGCAGTCGGAGAAGGCAAGTTCTTTAAGAATGTGAATGAGGCTATTCTTGCGTATGAGAATGGTGCATGTACACTGCATACAAGAATTACAGTCAGAGTCAGTAAAGAAACTTCTGACGGTGAGATTGTAACCGGAAATGTAGAATCCACTTTGGGAAGATTCTTATTCAATGAAATTCTTCCTCAGGATCTGGGATATATAGACAGGAGCAATCCGGAGAATCTGTTGAAACTGGAAGTAGACTTCCATGTAGGTAAGAAACAGCTTAAACAGATTCTGGAGAAAGTCATTAATATCCATGGTGCAGTAAAGACTGCAGAAGTGCTTGACTTAATCAAGTCCACAGGATATAAATATTCGACCAGAGCGGCGATGACGGTATCTATCTCTGATATGACAGTGCCTGCTAAGAAAGAAGAAATGCTCGAGGCAGCACAGGCAACGGTAGATAAGATTTCCGTGAACTTCAGACGTGGTCTGATTACTGAGGAAGAGAGATATCGTGCTGTTGTTGAGACATGGAATGAGACGGATAAGGAACTGACAGAAGTTCTGCTGTCCGGTCTGGATAAATACAATAACATCTTTATGATGGCGGATTCCGGTGCCCGTGGTTCCAACCAGCAGATCAAACAGCTGGCAGGTATGCGTGGACTGATGGCAGATACAACAGGTAGAACGATCGAGCTGCCTATTAAATCCAATTTCCGTGAGGGTCTGGACGTACTGGAATATTTCATGTCCGCACACGGTGCCCGTAAAGGTTTGTCTGATACGGCGCTTCGTACAGCAGACTCCGGTTATCTGACAAGGCGTATGGTTGACGTATCTCAGGAATTGATCATCAGGGAGACTGACTGCTGTGAAGGCAAAGAAGAAATTCCGGGTATCGTAGTCAAAGCGTTTATGGATGGTAAAGAGACCATTGAAGGCTTGAAAGATAGAATTACAGGACGTTTCTCCTGTGAAGATATCAAAGATAGAGACGGTAAGATGATCGTTAAGAGAAATCACATGATTACACCCGCCCGTGCGGCAAGAATCTTAAGCGCAGGCGTGAACGAGAATGGCGAGCCGGTTGAGGAAGTTAAGATTCGTACTATATTGACATGTCGTTCTCATGTGGGAATCTGTGCAAAGTGTTACGGTGCTAACATGGCAACTGGAGAGCCGGTTCAGGTCGGCGAAGCTGTCGGTATTATCGCAGCACAGTCCATCGGTGAGCCGGGTACACAGCTTACCATGCGTACATTCCATACGGGTGGTGTTGCCGGTGACGATATCACACAGGGTCTTCCCCGTGTAGAGGAGCTTTTTGAGGCGCGTAAGCCGAAAGGTCTGGCAATCATCGCGGAATTTGGCGGTGTAGCGACTATTAAAGATACGAAGAAGAAGAGAGAAGTTGTTATTACCAACAACGAGACAGGCGAATCCAAGACTTACCTAATTTCTTACGGTTCCAGAATTAAGATTATGGACGGTGCCGTATTAGAGGCAGGTGACGAACTGACAGAGGGTAGTGTAAACCCGCATGACCTGTTGAAGATTAAAGGTATTCGTGCAGTACAGGATTACATGCTGCGTGAGGTGCAGCGAGTATACCGTCTGCAAGGTGTTGATATCGCTGATAAGCATATCGAGGTGATCGTGCGCCAGATGCTTAAGAAAGTACGCATCGAGAACAGCGGAGATACAGACTTCTTACCGGGAACTTTGGTAGATGTTCTTGATTATGAGGACATGAATGAGGAACTGGTAAAAGCCGGTAAAGAGCCTGCTGAGGGTAAGCAGATTCTGCTTGGTATCACCAAAGCAGCTTTGGCGACAGATTCCTTCTTATCGGCAGCATCCTTCCAAGAGACAACGAAGGTATTGACCGAGGCGGCAATCAAGGGTAAAGTTGATTCACTGATTGGTTTGAAAGAGAATGTTATCATCGGTAAGCTGATTCCGGCAGGAACAGGTATGAAGCGTTACAGAGATACGACACTGAGTACCGATGCAAATCTGCTCAGCCGGCTGGCGGCAGAAGATGAGCTGAGTTTCGACGACGGCTTTGACGAAGAAGAGCAGGATGCTGATATCGATGATGTAGATGAAATCGATGAGATGGCAGATTTCGACGATGATGCAATCGATGATATCGATGGCGAAGAAGATGAGGCAGCCGAGATTCAGGATGCAGAGATGGAAGTCGTAGAATAGGCTGAAAAGCAGGGCATTACCTAGATAATATCTTAGGTGAAATCCGAAAAAATGTATTGACAATGCATTCACGGGAAAGTATACTATTTTAGTGTGCACGTGAATGCATTTTTTTCGTGTGAGAAAATTTTTCAATGTAACAAGTTTTTTCCCGTAAAAATGGAGAAACGGAAAACACAAAATGTCATAAGGCATACAGTTTATACTTTAGGAGGTGAAAAGAATGCCAACATTTAACCAGTTAGTCAGAAAAGGACGTCAGACATCTGTAAAGAAGTCAACAGCACCTGCTTTGTTGAAAGGTTACAATTCCCTTCACAAGACAGCAATTGATACAGCTTCTCCGCAGAAGAGAGGTGTCTGCACTGCTGTTAAGACAGCAACTCCTAAGAAGCCTAACTCCGCACTTAGAAAGATCGCCAGAGTACGTCTTTCCAACGGAATCGAGGTTACAAGCTACATTCCGGGTGAAGGACATAACTTACAGGAGCATAGCGTTGTTTTGATCCGTGGCGGCAGAGTAAAAGACTTACCCGGTACAAGATACCATATTATCAGAGGTACACTGGATACTGCGGGAGTCGCTAACAGAAAACAGGCTCGTTCTAAGTACGGCGCTAAGAGACCTAAAGGCCAAAAGTAAATTTACTTCGTAAATTAACTTTGTAAGTTTGCAAGCAAACTTACGAGTTGAGTAGGTTTTTAAGTTATAGGCTTTAGTACCACAAACAGAACTAATTTAGTGTTGGGATTCTTGTCTATAGAAGCCGCACGTACACATTGAATTAGAGGACACATGTGAGTACCGTTGAATTAAAATTATTTTTAAGGAGGGAAGAACCGTGCCACGTAAAGGACATATTGCAAAGAGAGACGTATTAGCAGATCCTTTATACGATAATAAGGTTGTCACAAAGCTTATCAATAACATCATGTTAGACGGTAAGAAAGGTGTAGCCCAGAAGATCGTATATGGAGCATTTGCACGAGTTGAAGAGAAAGCCGGCAAGCCGGCACTTGACGTATTCGAGGAGGCTATGAACAATATTATGCCTGTTCTTGAAGTTAAGGCGAGACGTATCGGTGGTGCTACTTATCAGGTACCGATCGAAGTGCGTCCTGACAGACGTCAGGCTCTTGGTCTTCGCTGGTTGGTAATGTTTTCTCGTAAGAGAGGCGAAAAGACCATGCAGGAAAGACTTGCAAACGAGATTTTAGATGCTGCAAACAACACAGGTGCAGCAGTTAAGAGAAAAGAAGATATGCACAAAATGGCAGAGGCGAACAAGGCGTTTGCTCACTACCGTTTCTAAAGACAAAAAGATTTACTGGGTCAGCAGAAAACGCTGACTAAGAAAATCTATATTTTGTCTGGAAGAAATCAGAGATTTCTTCCGGTTTGTTGGATAAATATAAGGAGGAAAAAACCTTGGCTGGAAGAGAATATCCGTTAGAGAGAACCAGAAATATAGGTATTATGGCGCATATTGATGCCGGTAAAACGACATTGACAGAGCGTATCCTGTACTATACTGGTGTAAACTACAAGATCGGTGATACTCATGAAGGTACTGCTACCATGGACTGGATGGAGCAGGAGCAGGAAAGAGGTATTACGATCACATCAGCTGCTACTACATGCCACTGGACTTTGGAAGAAAATTGCAAACCAAAGGAAGGCGCATTAGAGCATCGTATTAATATTATTGATACTCCCGGTCACGTTGACTTTACTGTAGAAGTTGAGCGTTCACTCCGTGTACTTGATGGCGCTGTAGGCGTATTTTGTGCTAAGGGTGGTGTTGAACCACAGTCAGAGAACGTATGGAGACAGGCTGATACCTACAATGTACCGAGAATGGCATTTATTAATAAGATGGATATCTTAGGTGCTAATTTCTATGGTGCTGTAGATCAGATCAGAAACAGATTGGGTAAAAATGCAATCATTCTTCAGCTGCCGATTGGCAAAGAGGATGATTTCAAAGGAATCATCGACTTATTTGAGATGAAAGCATATATCTACAATGATAATAAAGGTGAAGATATCACTATCACAGAGATTCCGGCAGATATGGCGGATGATGCTGCACTTTATCATGATGAGCTGGTAGAGAAAGTCTGTGAGTTGGATGATGACCTTACAATGATGTATCTGGAGGGTGAAGAACCTTCCGTAGAAGATATGAAGAAGGCACTGCGCAAAGGTACATGCGAATGTACGGCAGTTCCGGTATGTTGTGGTTCCGCATACAGAAATAAGGGCGTTCAGAAACTTCTGGATGCAATCTTAGAGTATATGCCGGCACCTACAGATATCCCTGCAATCAAGGGTGTTGATCCTGATGGTAACGAAGTAGAGAGACATTCATCTGATGATGAGCCGTTCTCTGCACTGGCGTTTAAGATTATGGCTGATCCGTTTGTCGGTAAGCTGGCATTCTTCCGTGTGTATTCCGGTACAATGAACTCCGGTTCTTATGTGCTGAATGCTACGAAGGATAAAAAAGAACGTGTGGGACGTATCCTGCAGATGCATGCAAACAAGAGAGCAGAGTTAGATAAGGTGTATTCCGGAGATATTGCTGCTGCGGTTGGATTTAAACTTACAACAACCGGTGATACTATTTGTGATGAGCAGCATCCTGTTATTTTGGAGTCTATGGAGTTCCCTGAGCCGGTTATTGAGCTGGCAATCGAGCCGAAGACGAAAGCAGGTCAGGGCAAGATGGGTGAGGCACTGGCAAAACTTGCAGAGGAAGATCCTACTTTCCGTGCTCATACAGATCCGGAAACAGGTCAGACTATCATCGCAGGTATGGGCGAGCTGCATCTGGAGATTATTGTAGACCGTCTGCTTCGTGAATACAAAGTAGAGGCAAACGTAGGCGCTCCGCAGGTTGCTTACAAAGAGACATTTACCAAACCGATCGATCAGGAATACAAATATGCAAAGCAGTCCGGTGGTCGTGGACAGTACGGACACTGTAAAGTTAAGTTTGAGCCTATGGATCCGAACGGTGAAGAGACATTCAAGTATGAATCGACTGTAGTCGGCGGCGCTATTCCGAAGGAATATATTCCTGCTGTCGGTGAAGGTATTGAAGAAGCATCCAAAGCAGGTATTCTGGGTGGATTCCCTGTACTTGGCGTTCATGCGAATGTATATGACGGTTCCTATCATGAAGTCGATTCTTCTGAGATGGCATTCCATATCGCAGGTTCCATGTGTTTCAAGGAAGCTATGAAGAAGGCGAATCCTGTACTTCTTGAGCCGATCATGAAAGTTGAAGTAACAATGCCTGAAGAGTATATGGGTGATGTAATCGGTGATATCAATTCCCGTCGTGGACGTATCGAAGGTATGGAAGATATCGGTGGTGGCAAGATGGTCAAAGGTTATGTGCCGCTTGCTGAGATGTTTGGTTATTCTACCGATTTGCGTTCCAAGACACAGGGACGTGGTAACTACTCTATGTTCTTTGAGAAATATGAGCAGGTACCTAAGAGCGTACAGGAAAAGGTGCTGGCAGCTAAGGCGAAATAAAGCTTTTGGCGGCAAAAACGAAATAATGCTTGAAAATCTTGGCAATCTTTAATATAATCAAAGATAGCTGATTGTAGAGAAACATTTAAAAATTTATCTAGTTTTATAAGGAGGACTTTAGAAATGGCTAAAGCTAAGTTTGAAAGAAACAAACCACATTGTAATATCGGTACCATTGGTCACGTCGATCATGGTAAAACAACTTTAACAGCAGCAATCACAAAAGTACTTTCTGAGAGAGTTGCTGGTAACACAGCTACAGATTTTGAGAACATCGATAAAGCTCCGGAAGAGAGAGAAAGAGGTATTACAATTTCTACAGCTCACGTTGAGTACGAGACAGATAAGAGACATTATGCGCACGTTGACTGCCCCGGACATGCTGACTACGTTAAGAACATGATCACAGGTGCAGCTCAGATGGATGGCGCTATTCTTGTTGTAGCTGCTACTGACGGTGTTATGGCTCAGACTAAAGAGCACATCCTGCTTTCTCGTCAGGTAGGTGTACCTTATATCGTTGTATTCATGAACAAATGCGATATGGTAGATGATCCTGAGTTATTAGAGTTAGTTGAGATGGAAATCACAGAGCAGTTGGAAGAGTATGAGTTCACAGATTGCCCGATCGTTAAAGGTTCCGCTTTGAAAGCTCTTGAAGATCCCAACAGCGAGTGGGGTGACAAGATCATGGAACTCATGAGCACTGTTGATGATTATATTCCGGATCCTCAGCGTGATACAGATAAGCCTTTCCTTATGCCTATCGAGGACGTATTCTCTATCACAGGTCGTGGTACAGTTGCTACTGGTAGAGTAGAGCGTGGTACACTTCATATGTCTGATGATGTTGAAATCATCGGTGTTAAGGAAGAGACACAGAAATCCGTTGTAACAGGTATCGAGATGTTCCGTAAGCTGTTGGATGAGGCACAGGCTGGTGATAACATTGGTGTTCTGCTTCGTGGTATCCAGAGAACAGATATCGAAAGAGGACAGGTTCTTGCTAAACCCGGCACAGTAACATGCCACAAGAAATTTACAGCTCAGGTTTACGTTTTGACGAAAGATGAGGGTGGTCGTCATACTCCTTTCTTCAATAACTACAGACCTCAGTTCTACTTCAGAACAACAGATATCACAGGTGT
>CAMXBD010000141.1 GCA_947179245.1 uncultured Lachnospiraceae bacterium
AATATATAAAGAGGTGTACTAGCTGTATTAGTACACGAAAAAGATGCAAAAGAGGGGAAGACAAGTGGGACAGGCACAACGCAGCAGATATCAGGGTGTACAGTACAGGGATGTAGAACTGGAATTATGGGAACTGGACAACGATGAGAGTGGTTATGGCAGAAGGAGCGGCAGGAGTTATGCAAATAGCCGCAACAATAGCCGCAACAGGCAGACAAACAGAAGCGGACAGAATATCAGAGTTTACGAGCAGAGGCGGGGAAGCACCAGCCGGAATAGAAGCGCTCAGAATAACACCAGCCGGAATAGGAGCATTCAGAGTAAGGCGGCGGGCGGAATGGGCAATCGAACTGGAAATCAACGTCCCATCCGGGAATTACAGGTTCAGGATATCAGAAGATATCAGGGGAACTGGGTAGAGAGCCGTAGTAACACGAGAAGCGCCTATGTGAGAAATGCCCGTCCGGTGCAGTCTGTTAAGAGGCGCAGGGCAAGACAGAGGAAGGTATACCTTGCAAGGATGACAGCAGTGATGTTTGTTGTGGTGTGCCTTGCACTGATTTATTTTCTGACCGGAGAGATTTATCGGATGGTACATCGTGGCGTGGTGGATGATGATACGGATCAGGGATTTATTCAAACGATAGCGGAGAAGATTGAAGATACAGGAATAGCTCCTCCAGCGATTATAGAAGACTATTTAGATGTTAACGATTATTCCCGACCGGGGACGCCGCTTAATCAGATTAACAGTATTTTTGTACATTATACAGCGAATTCCGGAACATCAGCGGCACAGAACCGGAGTTATTTTGCGAATCTTGCGCTTACGCAGGAACGGTCGGCAAGCGCACATCTAATTATTGGTTACGACGGAGAGATCATACAGTGCATTCCGTTTAATGAGCAGGCATATGCGGTGATGACAAGAAACGAGGATTCTATATCCATAGAATGCTGTTTTACATCGGAAGACGGTTCCTTTACTCCAGAGACTTATGAGACTCTGGTACATACACTGGCATGGCTGATTGATAAGTACGATCTGTCAACAAGCGATATACTGAGGCATTATGACTGCGGCGGTAAAATGTGCCCTGTCTATTATGTAGAGCATCCGACTGCATGGGATAAACTTTTGCAGGATGTGGCAGCCTATGAAAACAATGGAGAAGAACAAGCGGAAGATCTTTGAAAAATTTTAATGACATAGTAAGGAAGGTCTTGACTTTTTGGTAACTGCACAGTACACTTTATTTTGCAGGCGGCGCTGTGCAGCTGCCATGTAAGATGCCCAGATAGCTCAGTTGGTAGAGCAGAGGACTGAAAATCCTCGTGTCACTGGTTCGATTCCGGTTCTGGGCATTTATATGTTTGAAATGGAAGAAATCTGAGAGATATCAGATTTCTTTTTTTGCATTAAATTGATTTGGGAAAAGTAATGAAAACATGCAAAAAATCATGGAAACAAATAATGTTTAATGATACAATATAACTAATCATATATAAAATTGATTTGTGACATGGAAGGACGGTGAAAGCATGGAAGAGAAACAAAAAGTTGTTTTAGAGCAGACAGGAGATTTATCGAATAGAAAGCATATCCTGATTATAGACGACGACTTAAATATGTTAAAGACTCTGCGTTATTATTTACAGGATCAGTATAAGGTAACGGTGGTAAATTCGGGTAAAGTAGCAGTTGATTTTTTGCTGAAATATACGCCGGATTTGATTCTCTTAGACTATGTGATGCCCATGTTTAACGGCGCTACCGTCCTTAAGATCATCAAGAGCAGGGAAGAGACAAAAGACATTCCAGTGTATTTCCTGACAGGTCAGACGGACAGTACTACGGTCAAAGAATGCCTTTCTTTACAGCCGGCGGGATATATTATTAAGCCCGTGGCGAAAGACGCGTTACTTGCAAAGATAAAGGAGGCGTTTGCAGAGTAGAAGCGCAGGAGGATAGGAAGAGGAATTGTTATATGTGGGGAAATGAAAAAGACAAGGCTCCAAAGTATTTATTTGGGGCTTTTTGTTTCTATCTGTTTTATTTTATATCTATCGTTATTTATCTGAATACAGACAAACGCTGGCTGATCGTGCCGCTTGTAAGTTTTGGTCTAAGTCTGTTTGTTTTGAAAGTGTGTGGCAGCCGGATAGAGATTCAGGCGTATACGGTTACTATTCTGACTTATATTAACATCTTTGCGTATGGTGTGATGCTTGGTGAGTTTACGGAAGTGTTCACTGTGTTTTGTGCGGCGGTCTGCCTGATATCTTTTTACCATATTTTACAAGTAAATTATTTAATGCTGGGACTTGGCACTTTTTTTATTTTATATAAACTGATCTTTCAGGGAGAGTGGCAGAACTTTACGTCGCATGACAGCTCGATTGCAGTCACAATCCGTATTTTCAGTGTATACTTGGTGCAGTTTCTGATGATTATGCTGATTAAGAGGCAGCAGAGGACACAGAGATTGATAGAACAGAAAGCGGGGGAAGCTAAAGCGGCGGCACAGGCAAAGGAAGACTTTCTGGCGAACATGAGCCACGAGATCAGGACACCGATGAATGCGATTACAGGTATGGTGGAACTGGCACTTCGCAATGATGCTCTTCAGGATCAGGAAAAGGAGTACCTGTATAATATTCGGGCGGCAGGAGAAGATCTGGTATCCATCATTGATGATATTCTGGATATCACAAAGATAGATTCCGGTAATCTTGAGATTAGTGAGGATGAATATGAGATTACGTCATTAATACATGATGCGGTGAATGTGATTCAGGTTATGCTTGGCGAAAAACCAGTGGTGCTGTTAGTGAATATGAGCCCGGATATTCCTATCCGTCTGCGGGGTGACGGTGTGCGCATCAAGCAGATCATAATAAATCTGTTAAGCAATGCTGCCAAGTATACTGACAAGGGTACAATTCGCATGGATGTGGAATCTGTACCGGTTGATGGAGAGAGCGGCAAAATAGATTTGAAGGTACGTGTGGCAGATACCGGCATCGGTATGTCGGAAAAGCAGTTGGAAGATTTGTTCACGAAGTTTAAGCAGGCTGACGGTAACAGCAGCCGTGCCAGAGGCGGAAGTGGTCTGGGGCTTGCCATTTCTAAGAGACTGGTTGAGTTGATGCAGGGAACGCTTCGTGCGAAAAGTGAGCTGGGTAAGGGATCGGAGTTTATAATTACGGTCAGACAGGAAGTGATTGATGCCAGACCTTGTATCGAGGCAGACCCGCAAATCGTACAGGCACCGGCTTTCCAGAAGGAAGAGAGAGCTGTACATAGGGAGAATCGCAAGAAGAAGAGCCGTCAGACGACATTTACGGCGCCTACCGCCAGAGTTCTGCTGGTGGATGATAATAAAGTAAACCTGAAAGTGGCGGAGGGGCTTCTGCGACCATACAAAATATGCATCGAGACAGCGGACAGTGGAAAACAGGCAATAGAGATGGTACAGAATCGCGTCTACGATCTGATCTTTATGGATCATATGATGCCGCAGATGGATGGTGTGGAGGCGACGAAGATTATCCGTAGTTTAGACGGAGAACGGTTTCGCGAGGTGCCGGTCATAGCATTGTCTGCCAATGCTGTGCGGGGAGCAAAGGAAATGTTTCTTGAGGCGGGCATGAATGATTTCGTGGCAAAGCCTATTGAGATGCGTGTCATGGATAGAACGCTGCGCAAGTGGCTGCCTGAGGATAAGATTATATCAAACAAGAATGCTGAGGAGGCAGCATTCAAGGAAGAATTGGCCTCCGACATGAAAAATAATCCCAAAGTTAATCCGTTGCTATGGCAGATGGAAGGGATAGATGTAGTAGTAGGTATGAAATATTCCGATGGGGATGCGGATCTTTACAGAGATATTTTGTCTGATTATATGGATGCTATAGAAGAAAAAGCGGATATTATTGAAAGATCGGTTGACGAGGGAGACCTAGAGACATATACGATAGAGGTACATTCTTTAAAAAGCACTTCAAAATCCATAGGCGCGTTGGAGTTATCGGAGCTGGCTAAAGATTTGGAAGCCAACGGTAAGAATAAAGAGTGGGGACCGATTATTGCAAGAACGCCGGCACTGTTGTCTATGTACAGAGGTTTGTATCATATTATTATGCCGTACCGTACCGTGAAGGAGGAAGAAGCCGGAGAGAAGAAGCCTGTCAATGACGAAGAATTGAATCAGCTGTTAGAGCAGTTGCTAGATAGTGTCAGTATGTATGATTCTATCAGCGCCGAGGAGATTATTTCCCAATTAACAGGATATGATTTCTCAGACAGTTGGGAGGGACATATGCAGATTGTGTCCGAGTCAATGGGGAGATTTGACTATGACGGCTGTAAGAATGAAGTTATGTTGTGGCGTAGAGAGTTAAAGGAAAAAATGTGGGAGAAAGCGGACTAACAGCATATGGAAAAAGCGTATAAATTGGAATTTGCCGGAGAACAGACGGGAAGTCTGTACGTGAACTGCTGTGGACTTTCGAGGACGGAAGGATTACATAGTTTTGGACCGGCATTAAAACCACATTATTTGGTACACTATATATTAAGCGGCAAAGGAAGATTTTCTATTGGCGGCAAGGAATATCCGCTGGAAACAGGCTACGGGTTCCTGATTACGCCTGATGAGCTGGCATTCTATCAGGCGGACGAAAATGATCCGTGGACTTATGTCTGGGTGGGATTCAGCGGCACACAGGCTGCAGAGTATATCAGTAATATTGGGCTGTCTGTCAGACAGCCCGTTTTCAAATCAGAGGCATCGGAAGAACTGTATCAGATCGTGAAGGATATGATGGAACATAATACTTTCGGGCTTTCTAATGATCTGCGGCGCAATGGACAGCTGGGAGTCTTCTTATCCATCATAGCCGAGGGAAGCACGGTTGCAGAGAGGAATGAGGTGGACAGAGCTAACACGTATGTGCGCAAGGCGGTTTCTTTTATCCAAAGTAACTATTGTAATCCGATCAAAGTAACGGACGTTGCAAACTATGTCTGTATCAATCGTAGTTACCTATACACACTTTTTCAAAATTCCATGGGCATGTCGCCACAGCAGTTCCTGACGACGTTCCGTATCACGAAGGCGACGGAACTTTTGCAGCTTACCTCGCTGCCGATAGAGAGTATAGCGTTATCATGCGGATATCATGATCCACTAGTGTTTACCAAAGCTTTTAAGCAGATGAAGAAAATGTCGCCTACAAGCTACCGTAAGGAGATGCAGAAGGGAGAGGCAAGGCGCAATAAAGAACATTTAAAGCAGGTGGAGGATTTTATCAGGCAGATTAACAGCTTGAACGAAAGCGTTTTATAACATTTTGACAGATTTATTTAACAAAGAGATATTTATGAAAAGTGGATTATTTAATATGATGTCAGTAGATAAACAAGCATGGACAACCGAGTGCGCATAACAGGTGTCACATAGATTTTGGACAAAGAGATATTATAACATAAAGATATAAAATATGAGATTATATTATAGTACAGAACAATAAGACAGGATAGAGATAGTAAAACAATAAAAACCAGAAAAGTCATATAAAAATTAAGAAGGAGAATGGGCTATGAAAGAAATTGTATTAAAGAAATTTGGAGAACTTTACGGGGATGCGCAAGGCGTAAATGTCTATTTTGCACCGGGGCGTGTGAATCTGATCGGTGAGCACACGGATTATAACGGGGGACATGTTTTTCCCTGCGCGCTGACGATCGGCACATATGCTGCAGTCAGAAAAAGAGCGGACAGGAAGTTAAACTTCTATTCAATGAATTTCGACAATATGGGTGTGATTGAGAGCAGCCTTGATGACCTGATACCTTCAGAGGCGGCAGGCTGGACTAATTATCCGAAGGGTGTTATGTGGGCTTTTGCAGGCAGAGGTATGGAGATGGACTGCGGTCTGGATATTGTGCTGAATGGAAATATTCCCAACGGTTCTGGATTGTCTTCTTCCGCATCTTTGGAGGTGGTGACAGGATATTTCCTTAAGGACTTGTATGGATTTGATGTGACAAACGTAGATCTTGCTAAGATTGGGCAGTATTCCGAGAATAATTTTAATGGCATGAATTGCGGCATTATGGATCAGTTTGCATCTGCAATGGGTAAGAAAGATCATGCGATTTTCTTGGATACAGCAGATTTGTCTTATGAGTATGCACCGCTTGTATTGGATGGTGCGAAGATCGTGGTAACGAACAGCAACGTAAAACATTCCCTTGTCAATTCTGCGTACAATGAGAGAAGAAGCGAATGTGAAAAGGCGTTGGAGGAGCTGCAGACGGTCGTAGATATCAAGGGACTGGGGGATCTTTCCGAGGAGCAGTTTGAGGAAAATAAGACCGCAATCAAAGACGAAGTGCGCGTCAGAAGAGCGAAACATGCAGTATATGAGAATCAGAGAACGATCCGTGCGGTGGAAGCATTAAAGAATAATGATTTGAAGCTGTTTGGGGAGTTGATGAATGCTTCTCACGTGTCTCTGAGAGATGATTATGCGGTTTCCTGTGAGGAGATTGATGTGCTGGTTGAGGAAGCATGGAAGGTCGATGGCGTGGTCGGTTCCCGTATTACAGGCGGTGGTTTTGGCGGCTGTACAGTCAGCATTGTGCGTGATGAAGCGATCGATTCATTTAAAGAGAAAGTCGGTGCGGCGTATAAGGAGCGAGTTGGTAAGACTGCTGATTTCTATGTAGTAGAGATCGGTGACGGACCGGGCAGAATTTAGGGTAGTAAAATATGGATGGAATGACACGGCGGTAATATGTACGTTAAATTGTAAGTTGGGAAAGGAGTAAAGTTACAGTCATGATTCAGGAAAACATCAAGAAACTGGTACAGTATGGATTACAGACAGGATTGATTACGGAGGCAGATAAGATATATACGACTAACAGATTGTTGGAGCTTTTTCAATTAGATGAATTGGAAGAAAATGACAACTGTGTCACAATGAGCGAAGGCGAGCTGGAAGATGTGCTTTGTGCTATGATGGATTATGCCTATGAGCATGGAATCATGACAGAGAACAGTATCGTGTATAGAGACTTATTTGATACGAAGATTATGAGTATGCTCGTGCCCAGACCAAGCGAGGTAATTTCTGTTTTTGAAGCAAAATATAAGAACGATCCGAAAGAAGCTACGGACTATTTCTATAAACTCAGTCAGGATACGGATTATATTAGAAGATATCGTATTAAGAAAGATCAGAAATGGGTTGCGGCGACGAAATACGGTGATTTGGACATTACGATCAATCTGTCTAAGCCAGAGAAAGACCCAAAGGCGATTGCTGCTGCAAAGAATGCAAAGCAGAGCGGATATCCGAAATGCCTGTTATGTATTGAGAATGAGGGATATGCAGGGCGCATAAACCATCCGGCAAGACAAAATCACAGGATTATACCGGTGACGATCAACGGAAGCAGATGGGGATTTCAATATTCCCCGTACGTGTACTATAACGAGCATTGCATCGTATTTAATTCTAAGCATATTCCGATGAAGATCGAACATGATACATTCTGCAAACTGTTTGATTTTGTAAAACAGTTTCCGCATTACTTTGTCGGTTCTAATGCTGATCTGCCGATCGTGGGTGGTTCCATTTTAAGTCACGATCATTTTCAGGGCGGTCATTATGAGTTTGCGATGGCAAGAGCCGGTGTAGAGAGAACGTTTACTGTGAAAGGCTTTGAGGATGTGGAGACAGGAATCGTGAATTGGCCTATGTCGGTGATTCGTATCGCCTCGAAAGATTCCGACAGACTGATTGCGCTGGCTGATGTGATTCTGAATGCGTGGAGAGGCTACACGGATGAATCGGTATTTATCTATGCTGAGACAGACGGAGAACCTCATAACACGATCACCCCAATCGCTAGAAAAAGAGGCGATAAATTTGAGCTGGATCTGGTACTTCGCAATAATATTACTACTGAGGAGCATCCTCTCGGCGTGTATCATCCTCATGCGAAACTGCATCATATTAAGAAGGAAAACATTGGTCTGATCGAAGTGATGGGACTGGCGGTACTGCCTGCCAGATTGAAAGATGAGATGGAGCGGCTGGCGGAGGCAATTCTCTCCGGAGCGGATATTCGCAAAGATGAAGTGCTTGAAAAACATGCTGACTGGGTGGAAGAGTTCCTCCCGAAATATCAGGATGTCACACAGGACAATATTATGGATATTCTTCATAAAGAAATCGGTGATGTGTTTATGCAGGTATTGGAAGATGCCGGTGTGTATAAGAGAACCGAGGAAGGTCAGGCGGCGTTTGACAGGTTTGTGGAAAGCCTGAATAAATAGAGCAGGATAACCAGACAGAACGGCAAAAGTATCAGTATAATGAGATATAAGAAATGAGGCGGAATTGTAAGATTCCGCCTTTTAGACGTACCCAGCCATAAGGCGGGATTACGTAGATCAGATGTGACAGTAAAAAAGCATATATTCTATTTGTAGGGATGGTCTGTCAATCTGTTAGAAATGCTGTATTATTATGGAAAATCTGATAGGTGACAGGATATGCAAATACAGTAAATATACATATGACGTTTATAGGATAAAAATGAAGATTACAACATTTATTAGATGCTTAAATGTTTTTGTCAATGTCCAGTATGCTGCAAAAAAGGCTGTAAAAGTCCATCTGTTGTTTTGGAGTCATTTTCCGATATAGGGAGATAAGATGCTGATATTTCTTAAGAAGATGCATATTGTCTGCCAATAATGAATCTGCACTCAGACGCTCTTCAGAAAGATACAGGATATAATCTGTAGAGACATGAAAGAAATTAGATATGCTGATTAAAAGCATTGCATCGGGAATAACCGATTCGTTTTCAAGTTTGCTCAATGTAGTTTGATTAATGCCTAGGCACTTAGCGAGAGTCTGTTGTGTTAAATTTTTTTCCAATCGAAGTTCCTTGATCCTTGTTTTCATCTGTGTATCCTTTTTGTTATTGTAGGCTATTTCTCTTTTAAAAATATTCCAATTTTTAATAAGAATATTCTATACGGAATATTTTGGAA
>CAMXBD010000142.1 GCA_947179245.1 uncultured Lachnospiraceae bacterium
GCATTTCTTCCCTCTCGCCGCTGCCGATAATATATAATCTGTAATCCCGATGCCCCTCATTCCAGAACGCCGCAAAACTGTCGATCGTCTTATCAATCCGCTTTCTTTCAATCAACTGCGATACAACTACAAACTGATTTTGCTTCTCTTGCGCCCCCGCCGGAGTCATTTCCTCTATATTCACACCATGATCTATAATCGTATCTGATACCTTATTCGAAAACTGTCTTATAAAATCGGCAGCGGCTTTAGAGCGCGGCACAACAGTTATCCGCCGCATGAAAACTGCCGCAACCATGCGATACCACACATGCGAAGGAATCTTATGAAGCATGTTGTTATGCTTTGCCAGTTCATGCCACACCACCGTTTTGCGCGGACACACCCGCGCCGCCGTATAGGACCATGTGGCAAACATCTCACTGGAAATGATATAATCATATTCCTTATGCTTTTTCAGATAACCGCGCAGTTTCGGCATATACGGAAAACATCTGGGCTGAAAGATACTGCGCCAGACCGTTTTCAACCACAGGATCGGGAAGTCATACTGTTCCTCTGCTGTGGGACGGTAATCCTCGGCTGCAATCAATGTCACCTGATGTCCTTCTTTCATAAATCCCAGACAGAGTGCATAGATCATCGTGTCTTTCACAGACTGCACCCGCGGGATATTGTTCGTCTCGGATGTATATAGAATTGGATTAATTATAAGCACCTGACACATGTTTTGTCTTCTTTGCCCTCTCTTCCAGAAAGCGATCTGCAATCTGCTCTACCCTGTTCTGCTCTCTCAGTTTACGCCCTTCGGCACTGATTGAATCGCAAAACTTCCTGTCGTCAGCAATACGGTTCATCGCTTCAGTCATCGGTTCCGCCTCGCCGACAGGCACTAACAGCCCGTTGACGCCGTCCTCAATGTACATACTCGAACCACCGATGGGACAATCCGTAGCAATCACGGGTATTCCCAGCGCTATCGCCTCCAACATGGAATTGGAAATTCCTTCATAATCAGACGACAGCACATACATTGCCGCGTTATTGATCTCCTCTTTGACACGCCCGGAAAATCCTCGCAGCCGGACATTCTTCTCTATACCAAGCGTGCGGGAAAGCGCCTTTAATTCTGCCTCCTGTTCTCCCTTGCCGTATATTTCCAATATATATTCAGCATGATTCCTGACAAATCCTGCAAACGCGCGGAGCAAAAGCTTATGATTCTTCTGAGGTTCCAGTCGTCCGACCGCCACAACCCTCTTATCCCTCTCACCGGTATAAGGCTTCAATCCTCCAATATCTATCGGATTCGGAATCACGACCGCCTTACGGCTGATTCCCTGAGGAAACTGTCTGACCGCATCTGGCGTCTGGCATACGATGACATCCGCAAAGCGGTACGCCAGATTCCTGATTCTCTTATGATCATATTTATTGGGATCATTTCGTTCCGACACCAGAAAAAAGTGTTTCTGCCCCAACGCCGCAATCACGGAAAAAACAGCCCCCATGACGCTGAATGCCCATATCTGGCACTCTTTATTCTCCGCATAGTAACGCCGCATCCTGCGAAGTCTTTCTATTCTTGCCGCAAACCGTCCGCCGGAAGGATTTCCCACACTGACAATCTCGATCCGTTCATCCAACGGATAAGCAGTCTCATGCCCCGCAAACAACAGGACAGCCACCTTAATTCCCCTGCGGCAGTATTCATTTGCCAGAAGAGCCACGACCCGCTCCGTCCCGCCGCCGGGCATATCCGGAATCACAAAAACAATCTTCATAGCCAGTTCGATCCTTTTCTTATCATTTCAGCAAATAGCTGTAACCCATAACCACATAAATCATCATATAGATTACGTTCGGAATGCATACTGCCGCCATCTTAAAAATCACCTTGTAGTCCCGCTCTGCCACCGCGAGCCCCAACGCCGTAACCGCTATCAGAATGCATACAAGAAATACGGCGATAGAACTGCACACCCCCGCTGTCATATTAATACACACAAACACAATCCACCATCCGGTATTCTTACGCCTTTTCATGGCTCTGCCGTCATAGATTGTCAAAAACATCCAAAACAGCGCCGGAATCACCAGACTGCCTGCCACCGCTTTGCCCTGCCATGTTCTGGTCAGGAAAAAAGTCTCGTTCGTGTAGATTGACACATTACCGAATATCTGGAACATCGCCATCATGATCATAAAAATCGGTAAGTTTTCTTTATGTTCCTTCCCCTTATTCCTGCAAAAAAGCGCCCTGCCGATCTCATAATATACGAGATAAGTGAGAGGAATAAGCACAAAGGGCATAATCAAATGTGACACGATTGTCGCATGTATATCGCTTTTTACCGCCACATAAGCGACCCACATCGGAAATACCGCCAGCACATGCCGTACATCCAAGTCTGTAGGCCGTCCGGTGTACGGCAGGATGCGGTACATCACATCCGCCTGCTGTGCGATCAGAGACTCCACCACATAATAGGCGTCGTCCCCGTCAAAAGAGGCATAAGCCGCCGCCTTATAAAGCTGAAATCCGAGCAACGCAAAAAACAGCAGCCATTCTATCCGCTCTGCCCACGACATACGGCGCACATACGTGACGGGGGAGATCAATTTCCATTCCTTCCTGTCACAGTACAAAAGCCATAATCCCACCGCGGCGCACACGATACCAAGTACCATGAAGCAGATAGACGCTACCTTAAAGTTATTATATTTTACGAAAATTACTGCCGGAATCGTGACCACTTCAAATACTGCCCACATGCCGAAATATCCCGCTAATACCACGACCCCCGGATTCCTTTTATCTGCCGGTAAAAAATGCACTGGTATCATGCCGATACCAGCCGGAATAATCACAAGCCAGAATAATATACCGATCAACTGTATCATATCAAACAAACTGTCTCCTCTGATAGCCGATGAAAAACAAATGCCTGCTTCGCAGTCGCTTGTTTTTCTTTTTGCACAGAAGTGTCTCCCTCTGGAGACACTTCTGATATTATACCACAGACAAGCCCGGTTTGCTATATTTATTCTATTGCCGCCTGTACAGATAGTTCCAGAATATCACAATAATTCCTACGATCAGCAGGAAATAGAAACTAATTCCCCGCGTCACATACAATGACGGCATCAAATATCCGCCTGTAAAAATCCCGCTGAATATACTGTGATACATCAGCTCCGTGATTCCCTGTGCACCCGGTACCGGAAGCATATCAACGGCAATATAGACCGACGCCTGAAGAAATATTACCGTCAGAATATCCGCCCCTTCCAGCGCAAATCCCCGGTAGATGATCCACGTTAATACAAACACACTGCATCTTTGCAGCAACGTGAAAAGACATACGATAACGACTTTCCTCTTATGGTCTATCAGGAAATGCACTGCTCCCTGATACCCACCCACGAATCTCTCTATCTTTTCCCTGCGCTGATCCGACAGTCCTAAGATACCGATGCCCACAAGCAGCTTCTCTATGCCATAAATAATTCTCTTGATTCCTCCCGGAGCAAGCATCACCGCCAACAAAATTGACACCAATGTCATATTCAACACCAGTCCGAGAAGAAACAACGGATAGTATTCCCGCAGATATAATTTGAGCGGTCTGTGCCAGCAGATAAGCATAACAATACCGATCAAGACCAGAACAAACTTATAGATTAACGCTACAGTCATTAAAACCACCGACGATTCTGACAGACTGTTCTTGTCCTTGCACATGTAATATAACTGCATTGGCTGCCCGCCCGTAGCCGAGGGCGTGATGCCCGAATAGAAAAATCCGATAAAAGAATAGGAAATACACTTAAATATCCCACTCTTTCCGTGCATGGACTTAAGCAGATACCAGATCATCATCCCCTCTGCACTGACAAAAAACAACGCCGTCAGAAGTGCAAGGCACAGCGATGTCAAAGACAGACTTCCAAGCGCTCTGCCGACTTGTTCCATGTCCTGACCGCGAAATACCGTATAGAAGGAAAGTCCCATGACAACCAGAAAAAAAGCCCCTTCCAAGACTCTTTTTCTGACATTATGCGCTCTATGTTCCTGATTAGCGCTAACCTCCATACACCGCCACCACCCTTTGCCGCAAGTTTTTGCCACTCTTGTCGGATTTACTCTGTCTCTCCAAATCTACAGCCATCCCCGGGGCGGCGTCATACTCTGTCAGACTGACAAATTCTGCCAGACTCCCCTCAAACACCACTTTTTTGTCCGGATACAGATAAAAATCCTTCGGTGTCACGAGAGAGAAATGCTTCCTCGAAATATGAATATGATTTTCACTTAAGAGCCTCGCTATATAGGACGAACATGTATATTGGTTTTTATAATAAAAAGGTAGTCCGCATACGATGAAAGGCAGTCCCGGCACCGCATAGTGATAATGCCGCCGCCGCATGTAGTCCCTCCTAAGCCGCTCCCGAATCTTTTCCTTCTGCTCCTTACTGCATGTAAGCTCGCAGACCATATAATCCGCTGTCGGAAACGCCTGCAGTATTTTAGTTTTATCTTCCCGCTCAAACCCTGCAAAAAACGGAATCCGCGGGTTTCTTCTGCCGAAACTGTAGGCCTCCTCAAGCCTCTCGTCCATGGCAATCACAACGTGTATATATTTTTGCTTTAAAAACCGGCGTATCAAAGCCGCAAATAATCCCGGTGTGTCCACCAGTGCAATATAAATATGCTCCATACTTGCCCTCACTGAAATTGATATATTTTCCGAGCCGCACGATAACCGCCTTTGGTCAGCATTCCGCCCAGCCTGCCCGGAAGATAAGTCAGACCGCTCAGCGTCGTGTATTTCAACCGGAAATACAAACGTATATTGTCTTCCTTCACGTTATCCCATAAACGCTTTCTTTTCCAATATGCCTCCTGTGAGTCAATCAACAGTAAATGTATGGATGAGATTGCCATCATAATAGATATATTACGGCACATATATTCCGCCAGTTTCGGATATACTTCCCGCACCTCGTTCAAGTCAACACATTTAGAAACGATTTCCGTCACCTTGATCTGCTGGTCTATACGTTTCATCAGGACTTTCTCATTCACGGACTGGTCTTCCCTGCCTATATAATAATGATACAGATCAATATCCATGTAATAAATATGTCTTACATAAGGCAGCGGTTTATATGCAAAGATATTGTCCACATAAAATGTATGCTCCGGTAAGACAACCTGCGCACGTTTAAGCACGTCAGTCTGAAACATGAGCGCATGCATGATCAGATACTGAGATGTACGAAATCTGCCAATATCATTCCAATCGCATATTTCTTCCGTCGGAAATACATTTCTATAATGCATGATATGATAGGTGCCCTCATCTAAATGATCATAAATGTAATTGCATACAAACAGGTCCGGCAGCTCACCCGTAAGCCCTGCGTCCTTCATGTTGCAGAATCTTTTTACCCTGCCAAGCAGTTTCATATAGGCGTTTTCGTCGAACCAGTCGTCCGAATCCACCACCTTGAAGAATATTCCCCTCGCCAGTTCAAGTCCTTTATTGACGCCGGACCCGTGCCCGCCGTTTGGCTTATGTACGGCTCTGACGATGCCCGGATAAAGCTTCTCATAATAATCTGCAATCTCGCCCGTTGCGTCTGTGGAACCATCATTAACTATAATGATTTCCACGTCTTCCCCTCCGGGAAGAAGCGAATCGATACAACGTTTCATATAATCCTGCGAATTATAGCAGGGAATTGTAAATGTAATATATTTTGTCTGCTGCATATCTTAACCTCCGTTGCTGTCATTGTGTAACCTGTCTTTGGTCCGCGCGCTGAACCTTTGGGTTTCCTTGTTCATCTTTCTATCTATCATAACGAATGAATCCATGGATTTTCTTCAACAAAACCTTAAATCTTTCTTAAAAAATCGAACAAAGCCCGATTTCGAGATTCGCTTCGCGAACTCGGAAGCCCAAAACAGATTCCTACATACAAAAAACTTCGGGATATCATAGAAAGATCACTTTCTCATAAAAGTATCTTCTAAAGATATCCCGAAGGTGTTGTAATTACTATTTATTCCCATTTCCTGTCAGACACGCAAGCACAGCCTCTTTTACATATCCCATTCCCATTGGTGTATAATGCACACCGTCTGAAGTCATCTGATTTAAGTTGTCTATCTCAATGCCGCAATGAAACAGATCAATATAGGGAAATCCCTTATTATCCGCAATGATCTGAATCTGTTCAGAATAATCCTCCGCCGTCAGTCCCAAATGATTTGTAAGAACCTCAAACGGCTGTGTCGTTCCCCAGTCGCCCACTTGATGGAGACCGCAACAATAAATCTGCGCCGCCGGATATTCGCTTGACAGCTTATCCAGAATCAAAGTATAGGCATCACTGAAATTATCTATCTCGCCTTCCTCCACCAGCTGCATTCCGTCATTATCGCCGATCGGCACACCGTTCATCAAATCATTCGTTCCCATGTATACAATAATGATATCCGGCATTTTGCCCTGACTGCCCGTAAGTAACGATAATCTGTCTCCACTGCATCCGTACTTCACTTCTCCAGTAAGCAGAGAATCACCCACACACGTGGAACCGGCAGAAGAATTATTAGAGCACAGTTCCATACCCGTATCATCAAGAAGCTGCATCCACCACGTTTCTGACACATCCGTCAGTTCTCCGCTTCCCGGGAAAAAATTTGTACACTCATTCGGTATCCATCCCTCAAAAGTAGACAGGCTGTCGCCCAAAATTGACAGTGTAGCGCCTTCTAATTCTATCTTTTCTATATCTGACACATTTGTCATTTCTGTCCCATCTTCGCCTTCTGTTTCCGACGCGTTTTCTCCATTTGCTGTAACATCCGCATCTGACGCGGCATCCGTTTCACTACTCTCCTCCGCCGCGGCATCTCCACTCGTGCCTGCACTACTCCCGGCATCCCGACTGCCGCATCCGGAAAGCAAAACACCTGCCAATCCCACACACAACACTAACCTCATCCATTTGCTTTTGTTCATCATCTCCCCACTCCTTTGTATATTTTAAGTAATTATAAAGCCCGCTTATTCACAGTATGAGTCGTGCAACCTATGAAAGCCTGTTCTTAATCCTCTTCCTTCTGCTTTACCTTACGGAACACCAATATCTTCTGTCCAAAGAAATTCATTACGATAAAAATGCACATACCAAGCAGCATAGCGACATTATCCATAAGCGCCTTTGAGTATGATTTCTGTCCCAAAGACAGAAGATGTGTCACAAGCGGCTGCGCCACGCTGAAGGCAGCCAGATAACATATAATGATGTTTGCCGCGAACCGCCACGGCAGCCATTTATCCTTATTCTCCACCTTAAAAGTAAGTTTCCCGTTAGCATGATAGGAAAAGACACTGCCGATAAAATAGGATATCCCACTGGATAACCAGTAATTCATATGAATCAGATTGTAAAGCAGCGCCATGATCACCCATCCCATCAACGTATTGATAACGCCCACCATACCAAAATGAATGACTTCCATGATAAACTCTTTATGCTGTTCATACAGTTCTCTAATTCTTTTCATTATTACAGTCATGCCTTTCTCCCCGACTATGATACTGCCTTGCCAAAGGCGGGGAATTATAGTAAACTCTTCTATGGATTTGCTTCGCAAACCCAGACGACAGAACAGTTTATACGTCACCATAATTATACAGTCGTAATTAACTATACACAATTTTGGACTATTTATCAACAGGGGAGAGTTCTTATGTTGGCATTAAAGGTACATCATATCGGCTATCTGGTCAAAAAAATCGACAAAGCTGTACGCTCTTTTGAGCATCTGGGATACCGCATCGTACAGGAAACAGTATATGACGATATCCGTAAAGTAGACATCTGCTTTCTGGAAAAGGATGGATACTGCATAGAATTGGTTTCGCCGGTGTCCGAAGATTCCGTCGTTTACGGACTGTTAAAAAGATACAAAAACAGCCCCTATCACATTTGTTATGAGACAGGGGATTTTGAAAAAGATTATCAGAATTTATTGTCAAACGGTTTCATTGCCATTGATGAGCCCACGCCCGCCCCTGCCCTTCAGGACAGGGAAGTTGTATTCCTGACAAATCCATCGATGGGAATGGTTGAACTGCTCATCAGCTCCCGTTCCTGACATACATGGTGATTGTACCGCACTTTTGCTCCGTAAAATCCGACAGATCAAGACTTGGTTCGTAGCACCAATGGCGGTCTTCTCTATTGTACATCAAAATGACGTCTATATCGTCAAGTGCCGCTTCTTCATACCACAACGGTCCGTATGTACGCTCCATTTTATTTTCTTCTTCTTTCCAGTAGAATATCTCTTCGTAATCATGAAGTCTGAACCAATAGTGCACCGTCCGGTCTCCTTCCAGATTGGGTGCGAAGCAGCACAGCACTTTCTTGTCCGTTCCCTGAACCAGACTGAGTGTGGATTCCAGCATCGTCTGAATACTTTCTCCTCTGTAGGCAAAATAATGTGCCTCTCTCAGCGTAACCCTGCCGTGAGCCGCCAGCATCAGGAGCAGACACGATATGTATACACTCCGCCTTTTCCCACTTAATGGGCGGAAATTACATCCTGTAATAACGAAGAAGAAAGCAAAACCAACCACACAGGGCAGAATATATCTTTCTTCCAGAGAAGTTTTACTGTATGCAATACACTGCGGCAGAATAATTGACAGGGCAAGCAATATTTCCCACACCAGCTTCTTGCTCTGTTCCCAATAAGTCAGCAAAATCATCAGCATCACAAAGCCGAACCTCATATACCATTTCAGATTCGCATGCACTGCTTTGTGCCACGTCTGCACATATTGACCAAGCGTTACCTTTTCGTCCAATCCCACATAAGAATAATTATTCGTACCGATCACAAAAACAATCAGAAACATCTCCACTACAAAAATAAATGCAATTGACAAAAGATACGGCAATCTGCGTC
>CAMXBD010000143.1 GCA_947179245.1 uncultured Lachnospiraceae bacterium
GCTGCCGACTTATCTGGAATGGGATCGTGTAATGCTGACAGATTTGTATGATCATGTTGATTATATATCAACTCACAATTATACGATGAATGCCGGACAGGGGATTACAAATTTCCTCGCCGCATACAAGCAGCTTGATACGCATATCAAAAACAGTGCAAAAGTAGTGGAATTTGTCAAAGCGAAAAATCATTTTGAGAAAGACATCAAGATATGTCTGGACGAATGGAATGTGTGGAACTTCCAAGATATTAAGTTAGACTCCTTGGGTGATCTTGCCGGATTAACTACCTTTGAGATGACCTCAGCAGATAAATGGGAAATAGCGCCGAGTATTCTTCAGGAAAAATATTCGTTGTTAGATGCGCTGGTAGTTGGCGGTCTTGGTATCACGCTTTTGAATAATGTTGACACCGTTGAGATTGCCTGTCTGGCACAGCTGATTAATGTAATCGCACCGATCACAACGGTCCGCGGCGGCGGAGTTTTTAAACAGACGATTTATCATCCGTTCCACATGCTGAGTAAATATGGTCATGGTACGACTATGAAAGCAGTGGTAGAGGCACCGACTTATACCAGTGAATTCGGAGAACTGCCAATCGTAGAACCTGCGGTGGTATATGATGAGGAGAAAGACGAAGTGCGTGTATTTGTCCTGAATTGCAGTCAGGATGAAGATACAGAGTTTACAGTGGAACTTCAAGGTTATGGCGACAGAAAACTGAAACAGCATTTAGCGTTATTCGGGGATGATATGGAAGTACGGAATACGATTGAACAGCCCGATAATGTTGTGATGAAGGAACTGGATGTGGATCAGAATTCGGGAACGACAGCAATTCTTCCAAAGCTGTCATGGAATATTCTTATTTTGGGATAGTTCATGTATTGAAAAATGTCTTATGAATAATTAAGCAGATCAATAGTCAGGATTACCGGCTAAACCGGCAACCCTGACTAATTTGTTATACATTTAGAAATACGTCTTTCGAGTTGAAATGATACATATTAGCGGTTTGATGAATCGAACCACTTTTTTGTCTTACTTGCGAAAAATCCATATTAGTTATATACTTATATTGGAAAATTATGAATACACAGTAAAAAAGAAAGACAGAGGAACGGGTAACAGATGAAAAAGAAAATAAATATTTTGTTTATGATCGTTACGCTTATGCTTTTGGTCTCCGCATGCGGCACACAGACTGCGCCGGCGGTGGAGCCTGACAATATGCAGCCTGCCGATCAGACATCAGATGAAATTGATGATCCGGAACAGGACACGGTAGAGGATAATACAGAGAATTCCCGTGATGATCGGAAATCGGGTGTCAGGATTGCGCTTGTCACTGATGTAAGTTCTGTTATGGACAGTGGTTTTAATCAGGCTGCTCTTCAAGGGATACAGACTTATGCCGACGGCGCCGGTGTATTTTATTCCACTTACAGCACAGATACCGATACATCTGATTCATATAAAAATACTGTTTTAACTGCCATTCAGGATAACGCGGAACTGATCGTATGTGTTGGCACTCATTTTGAACAGGCTGTGGGTGAATTGCAGAATGATTATAGTGATACATATTTTCTGTTACTGGATGGTGTTCCGAGAGATGCTTCTGGGGATTTTGTCGATATTGCTTCTAATGTCCACTGTATTGCATACAGAGAGGAGGAAGCAGGATATCTGGTCGGATATATGTCGGTTAAAGAAGGGTATAGGAAGTTCGGATTTATCGGTGGAGAACCGCTTCCTGCGGTGAAAGGATACGGCTACGGTTTCCTTCAGGGAATCGATGAGGCTGCGGTATCTATAGAAGACAGTGACGAGATTCAGGTAGAATATTGGTATGCAGATACTTTTTCAGCGAATAAGCAGATTGAGGAAGTTTCTACAGAATGGTATCAGTCGGGCACGGAGATTATTTTTGCCTGCGGCGGTTCGCTGTATGAGTCGGTTTTATCCGCAGCAGAGGAATGCAATGGTGTGTTGATTGGAGTGGACGCAGATCAGAGCGGTATTTCCGGACGATTTCTGACATCTGCTACAAAGGGTATTGATTCCTCAGTGATAGTGGCGCTGGACGATTTTTTTGCAAGCGGTAAAAAATGGCCGGAAGAGCTTGCAGGAAATGTGGTCTCCTACGGCGCTAAGGAAAAATGTATCAGCCTTCCGGTTCAGGGAAATGCATGGCGCTTTCAAACTGCTACAATAAACGAGTATTTGCAGACACTTGCCCGTTTAAGATCCGGAGATATCCAGATCCCTATTGATGCAGATACTCCGCCACAGGTAACCGTTACGGTTATTTATCATGACCAGCAGGAGGAAAGTGACTCTTGAGTACCGGAAGAAAGAAAAACACGTATCATAGTTTATTTATATTAGTTGTTCTCTTGGCTGTTGGAATTGCTCTTTTTCAGGCAGGCTGTGGCAAAGTAACACCTGTTACAACTGAGAATCCCATGCAGGAGGAAATGAGGCTCGATGAGGAACTTACGGAAGGAAATATCAGCCTTACCGGACAGAGACTTGCCTCATATGGAAGTATTAAGGGCTGCCTTTTGGATGAGGACAGGGAAAATGTCAGTCTTACCTTGAGTATGCCGGATATTCCGAAGAGCGATGATTCCATGGTCTATCTCTTTGCTTTTGAAATTTATGAGACATGCGACTTTACGGATGATTTTGACAGGGAGCCGATTGCGAGTGCAAAGAAGTCAACAGAGAGTGAGTTAAAATGGGCTTATGAGTACGGACAGATTTTTCAGCAATTTGTTCCGGCTCTGCTTTTGGACGGAAAGTATGTTCCGATTTCCGATAGTATCTGCATCAGCAATCCGGAGATGTTGGCTGACAGTTCCATCAGCGGTCCGAAGCCGGAATCCAAGAAAGGGCTGCTGTTAGATCCTCAGATGCTGGATACCCCTATGCTGACGGATCTGGATGTGAAGTATGCTATCTATAACATTCCGCTTTCACATATTCTCGGAGAGACCTCAAATGCGGATCTTCCGACCATTACATATGAATATAAAGGCAAAGAGTACAAATTCAATGGTGCAAGTATCAAAGGATATGACAATCTTTTTAAGTATCTGACGGATAGTGGTATGAATTCCACGGCAATCGTTTTGAATGACTGGAATGATGCATATCCGGAGCTGATTCATCCGCTGGCGAGAAATAAAGAAGCGGGTGCCTACTATTATGCTTTTAATACTGCCGATGAAGAGGGATGCATGTATCTGGAGGCAATCGCAAGTTTCCTGACAGAGCGTTACTCCGGCAAAGAATATGGACTCGTATCAAACTGGGTAATTGCCAATGAGATTAATCAATACAGAATCTGGAATTACATGGATACGGATGATATTAATCTATATGCTGCCGAATTTGAAAAGGCGATGCGTATTTTCTATAATGCGGCAAAAAGTAACTATGCGGATGCAAACGTCTATTTCAGTATTGACCATGATTGGAATAACAATGACGGTGACAATGCAGACCATTTTAATGCCAAAGATGTTCTGGCGGCAATCAATGACATTGCACGCCAGAAAGGAAATTATGACTGGGGGCTGGCGATTCACCCGTACCCTGATCCGCTTACCAAGGTAAACTACTGGACGGAGACTTACGATAAAACAGAGAATGCTCCGATTCTCACGTTGATGAATTTAAGTACCGTAACAGACGTTTTGGAGAAAGAGGAATATCTTGACCGGAGCGGTGATGTGCGCAGCATTACCGTGACTGAACTTGGATTTTCCTCAGTTTCGGGTGAGAAATTGCAGGCGGCGGCTTTTGCATATTGCTATTATATTATTGAAGCAAATCCATATGTGGATGCATTCATTATGAACCGGCAGACGGATGCCATGGAAGAAGTCAGGCAGGGGCTCGCCTTTGGAATTTATGATCTGGATCAGTCACCAAAATATATTTTTGATACATTCAAGTACATTGATACTGACGAGGCGGAGAGTCATACGGAATTCATGCTTAACATACTAGGCGCGGATAGTCTGGAAGAGGCTCTTGCATGGGCACAGTAAATATTTTTAAACTTCACAACAGTACGTTTATTTGTTAGAATAGGATTATGGGGGTTGAGTATAGTATGTGGGTATATTGGGGATTAAATAGTGAGGAGGGGTAGAAAACCGGAATTACCGGATTAGAAATGGAGTAAGGTATGACACATAAAGAGAAAGCGGAGCAGCTTTTACACCAACAGTATCATTGTTCACAGGCACTGTTCGGAGCATTTGCAGCTGATTTTGGGTTAGATTTAAAGACGGCGTTTAAGATCAGCACCTGCTTTGGCGGTGGAATGCGTCAGGGTGGAACGTGCGGCTGTATTACAGCGGCTTTACTGGTGCTGGGTATGGCTCTCGGATTCTATGATTCACAGGATAAGGAGCGGGAGGTCTACGGCAATAGGAAGACGGAAGAATTTATCCGGCTTTTTACAGAGAGGATGGGTGGTGACACTGATTGCCGGAATATCCTTGGCAAAGATATATCTAAACCGGAAGAGATGGCCATCATCCGCAAAGAGGGTCTGATTCTGCAGAAATGCCCGCGGGCAATCAATAACAGTATTGAAATACTGGAAGAAATGCTTGAAGATTATTTTAAGGATATGACGGAGAGCAATATTGATCTTAAAGACATCCCGCAGAATGATGAAGTGCAGGTTGTGTTAAAAGGTATTGGCAGGGTGCGGAGATTCAGGAGAAATGTCAATAATCTTCTGTTTTCCACCGAGAGAAATATTGGTTTTATACAGTTTGATATCAGGAAATTTAAGATTGTTAACGATTTGTATGGTGAGAAGTTTGGCGACGAGGTCTTAGATTTTATCTTAAAGCAGCTCAATGAGATTTGTAATGATGAACAGTTCTATGTCAATCTACGCAGCGATGTATTTATGGTTGTGACGGAGTATGACATGGAGGAGGAACTGGTTGAGTTTATACAGAAACTTGATGCCAGAACAGGCAGTTTCAAAAATGTGAAGATTCAGATGTCTTACGGTGTATATACGGTCGAAGATAAAGGGATGGAACTGCGTCAGATGGAAGACCGTGCGGCTATGGCGAGAAAAGCCGCTAAGAATAATATATTAGGTAATATTCTATTCTATAAAGAGCAGTTTAAGGATTCTTTGTATAATAGGAAATTTATTGAAGAAAACATGCAGGTGGCGATCACGGAGCGTCAGTTCATGATGTATCTTCAACCGAAATACAGTATTGCAAAGAACGAAATCATCGGAGCAGAGGCGTTGGTCAGATGGAAACATCCGGAGCGGGGAATGATCTATCCGGATCAGTTTATTCCCATTGTTGAGGAGAATGGTTTTATCCGACAGGTTGATTATTACATATGGAGAGAAGCGTGTCATTTTATTAAGAAATGTGAGAATGTGGGAATTGATGCTTGTCCGATCTCAGTCAATGTATCAAGGGTACATTTGCGCGATGATGAGTGCATACGAGTTCTTGACGATATTATCCGGGAGAGCGGTATCCCGAAGGCATTGCTGGAATTAGAGATTACGGAGACGGTGGACGATCATCAGGTGAGCATGAAGGCATTTGAATTAAAAGAGGAGGGATACACTCTGTTGATGGATGACTTCGGGAGCGGATATTCCTCTTTAAATATCCTTTTAGAAACACCGTTTGACGTAATTAAGCTTGATAAGAAATTTATGGAGAATATGATGCTGTCAAGCAAAGGAAGGCTGATACTTGAACAGGTTGTTTCCATGGCGGATAAATTAGGTCTCGGACTTCTTGCAGAGGGCGTGGAGACCAAGGAGCAGGTGGAACTGTTACAGAGCATCGGATGTGATCAGGTGCAGGGCTATTATTATGCAAAGCCTATGCCGGCGGAAGATTTCTTTGAACTGTTAATGAAACAGAATGAAAAGGCATTGAGATAGGAGAGATTACGACTATGGATTATAAGGCAATTCCCTTTGAGAAAAGAATCAAAGAAAACATCAGAAATTATGCATTGGATAATTTGTTTACCCTTGACACGCTGACAGAATACTGTAAGGCACTTTGCGCGGCAGCCGATGTGGCGATATTGATCACTGAAAGGCATGGTGAGAAGATCGTGTCGGTTGGCGGATTTGCGAGATTTACACCGGATGTGGTGGGCGAGCCGGGACGCAAGGTGAGAGTTTACGGCAGAACGATCGCACATCTGTATGCTGAGACAGACCATGTACAAGCGGACAAGCGCGAAGCCGTAGAGAGAATGCTGGATGGATTCGCCAGTAT
The DNA here is from genome assembly GCA_947179245.1 of uncultured Lachnospiraceae bacterium. GTDB lineage: Bacteria > Bacillota > Clostridia > Lachnospirales > Lachnospiraceae > UBA3282. The sequence continues at coordinate 6,310 of CAMXBD010000143.1, forward strand.
GCTCTCACAGTGGGGAGAAGAAGCATATCTGCATATGGAATCTTCTATTTATATGGACGAATTGGAAGAGAAGGTAGGAGTGCAGCATGTGCAGACCGCCAAAGGTGAGAACGAAGATGTGCTGACAGGCGTATATCATAAACACTATTTTGAGGAACGTATGCAGGTGATAGATCGTTCCGAAGTCGTTCCGGTAGCCGTGGTCAATGCGAATATTAATGACTGGAAATTTGTCAATGATCATTTTGGTGACGAGGAAAGCGACAGACTGATCAAAACTATTGCTGATATTTTGAAGAGCGAAGCAAAACCGGATTATATTATCGGACGTGTGGATGGAGACGTGTTTATCACATTGATTCCAATGGCGGAAAACGGAGAGGCGGAGGAGTATTGCGCGAACGTGCAGGCGGCATGTCTGAATTACGAAGACCCGATACTGGCGCCATCTGTGGCATGCGGTGTTGTCTATAAGACGAATGTTGAGGAACAGCTTGAGGATATACTTCCGGATGCAGAGTATGAAATGTTCAATAATAAGTTCGAGATTAAGAACACACCCGGATACAGAGAGCGACTGGAACACGGGGTTAAATAAAGATTGTAAGTGTTAGGACAGCATTCCGAAGGGTGCTGTCTTTTTTATAATGGATGATGAAGTCAGAGAACCGCATTAGTAACCGCATTAGTAATCATATAGTTGTTGACAGAATAGAAAAGGAAATGTATAATTTAAGCGTGTTACAAATGTAACACGCGGAAGGAAGATAATAATGAGTACAATAAATTTTAAGATTTCTGACGCTGAACTCGAGGTAATGAGAATACTTTGGAGAGAGAAACTGGCTGTATCGTTTAGTGATATTCGTACAGAGTTACGCGATAAAATGGGTTGGGAGAAGTCTACAATTGCAACACTTTTAAGAAGGCTGCAGAAAAAGGGCGCCATTACGGTTCAAGAGAAAGAAATCCATTATTATATGCCAAAAATAACAAAAGAAGATTATATTATGTTTAAGAAAAAAAGTTTGATAGATAAACTTTATGACGGTAGTACAAAGAATTTTGTTGCAGCTCTCTGTCAAAACGGGGAACTCACAGAAGCGGATATTGATGAACTAAAGATGTATTTCCGAATGGGGGATGAGAGTAAATGATTGTTGTTGAAGAATATTCTGCAGAGATACTTAAGCTCATTCTTTCGATGACATTTACTGGTAGTATAATATCGGTTCTTTTATTTATTTTAAAACCGATTATAAAAGATAAACTTCCTAAGTCATTCCAATATTATATGTGGTTTTCGGTAGTAATAGCTTTGACGTTGCCTGTATCAAAAATCCTTGTGATTCCTATATCGAACAATTCGTTAATGTCAGTGAAATCGATGTATGATATTGCACAGTGGATTTCTGATACAGCATCTGAAAAGCCTATAAATCTTGTATTTACATTACAAAGTGAGAACGGACAAAACATTCAGCAAATTGCTTTTTTGCCAAATACCGCAGTTATTTTATTTGTTTTCTGGCAATTAGGAATGATTCTGGTTCTTGGCTTCAATATCATATGTTATGTGTCTTATGTCCGAAGGCTAAACAAACACAATACAAGTACAGAACGGCAGGAAATTGAGTTGGTGAATAACCTGTTAGAAAGAAAAAACACTCTGCGATTATATAAAAACTCAATAGTGGAAACACCAATTTTGATTGGTTTCTTCCGTCCCGCGGTTATTTTGCCGGATAAAAAATATGAGGATATGAAACTTCGGAATATTCTAATGCATGAAATTACACATCTGAAAAGGCATGATATTTTCGTTAAGTGGCTGTTAATTATTGTTGGAGCGATACACTGGTTTAATCCTCTTGTTTATTTTGTACGCCGAGAGATGAATAAGGCATGTGAATTAGCGTGTGATGAATCCGTTATAAAGAGGTTTGATATTAGTGGCATGCAGCAATATGGCGACACTTTAATTGCAGTTGCTGCCGATTCAATAAGAAAGCCGCCTCTTTTGATAGCCATGTTTGAAGACAAAAAAAGTTTGAAAGAAAGGTTAGATGCAATTATGAAACATAAAAAATATTCAAAAAGAACTGTTATTACAGCAAGCGTTATTCTGGTTACGGTTGTTTGCGTTATTTTGGGGTTGGGTACATTACAAGGTATAGAAAACGAAAATAATTACACGGATAATTATCCTTCGCCACAAGATCAAAGACATATGAAAGAGATTGAACTGAAAAAAGCCGTATGTAATTATGATGAAAATAACATCGTTGAAGCATATGTGTTTTTGAGTGACTTAGACGGTGAAATTACGAATGCCAATATAATGATTATAGGTCAGGAAAAAAATCCTGATTCTGAAATGCAGAGTGGAATAGAATCTCTTGCAGCTGAAGAGCTTGGACTGGATATTCAAAATATCTATGTAGAATATATGGATGTCGAATCATATAC
>CAMXBD010000144.1 GCA_947179245.1 uncultured Lachnospiraceae bacterium
GCTTATTACTGCACCGGAAGATACTTTTGCTGAGTTCAAGCGGAATATGGGTACTGAATATCAGTATCACGGAAATGGAAAATACTATACGGCGGAGGACTTGTCTTCTTTTGTACTGCGCAGGCTGAAAGAGGATGCGGAGGTCTATCTGGGAGAAGAAGTGACGGAGGCTGTCATAAGCGTTCCGGCGTATTTTAATGATGATAAGCGGTGTGCCACTAAGAATGCGGGGAAACTGGCAGGGCTTAAGGTGGAGAGACTGATTAATGAACCGTCCGCGGTGGCTCTGAAACATCACATGGGCGTGGAGGACGCAGAGACATTTATCATATTCGATTTCGGAGGCGGAACATTGGACGTTTCACTGGTGGATGCCTTCGACAATATGGTGGAGATACAGGCAGTGTCAGGAGACAATTATCTGGGCGGTAAGGATTTCAATGAGATTATAACAGAGGATTTTTATAATAAGAACCATATTATCAAAGAGACACTAACCAAAGAAGAACGGGGAATCGTCCTGAAAGAAGCGGAGTTGTTGAAATGGGAACTTACCAAAAAGGATGAAGCGGAAAGAGCGGTGTACATTAAGGGTCGGGAGTATACGATGCGCATGACAAATCAGCATTTGATACATATCGGTTCGGAATTGTTCATACGAATGTCTGCACCAATCAGGCAGGTTATAAATGACAGCGGCATGGGGATAGAGGAAATCGATAAGCTTATTCTGGTAGGCGGCTCTTCCAAAATGCCGGTTGTGGAGCAGTATCTGAAAAATCTTCTTGATATTCCTGTGGTGCGGGATGAAAGTCCGGATGAAAGCATTGCCGCAGGGGTGGGCATTGCCGCGTCAATCAAGGAGCGTGCCGGCGATGTGAAGGATATGATACTGGCGGATATCTGTCCCTTTTCTCTGGGAACGGAACTTTATGACGGAAGTTTTTCTCCGATTATTGAAAGGAATGATACGCTTCCATGCAGCCATACACGGGAGTATGTGACGGTAAGGGATTTTCAGACGAAGATGAATTTTCCGATTTATCAAGGGGACAATATGGTAGCCAGAGACAATCTGCTGCTTGGAACCATGACAATACAAGACCTGCCAATACAGCCGAAGGGAAGAGTCGGGGCGAGAGTTACTTTTATGTACGATATCAATGGCATATTGGATATAAAGATTGTCAGCGGGGAGCAGTCTTTACACAAAGTGATTATGAATAAAAGGATGGGACTAAGCGAGGAAGAGCTGGAAGAGAGGCTTGAGCAGTTAAGGAAGATGACGCTCAGCCCTATGGAGGATGACAGTGTGCGTTATCTGATGGAAAAAGCACAGCGGCTTTATCAGGAATGCAACCCAAAAGTAAGGGAGTATATTGCACAACAGCTTTCCAGATTTCGGGAGATTATAACGTATGAACACAATTCACGTGCGAGGAGAGAGGCATGTGTGCAGCTTGCCGTGTACTTGGAGGCTGTTGAACGGAATAAGTTTGATTTTCATGGTTTTGATGAGTCCTTTTTTGAGGACGACTGCGAGAACGATTAAGTAGAGAGGGAATTTATGGATATTTGGAAGTTGTTGGACATTCCGCCGACAAATGATATTGCGGCGATTAAATCGGCTTATGCGAGGCAGGCGAAGCTGTATCATCCGGAGGAACAGCCAGAGGAATTTAAGGCGTTGCAGAGGGCGTATAAACTTGCAGTGCAGGCTGCGAAGAGACAGGGGACGATGCCTTATGTACCACCGGTACAGATGCCAGAGCCAGATGTAAAAGAGCCTGAGGAGATGCCAGCGGGCGAACCGGGGACAGCGCAGGTTACAGATAGTTCTGCGGGAGAGCCGGAAGAGGAAGAACACTATTATGACTACAGAGGTGTAGACGCGCATGGAGAGCGGGAACAGTTTTTTAAACAGTTTCGTCTTCTTGAGAAAAATCCTTATGTGAAGAACAATATCGATGCGTGGGATTATTTCCTAAATGGATATAGTGAATTATTTGTCAATACGCAGTTTCGTAAGAATTTTGTAAAGACTGTATGTAATTATGTCGGATGGCAGTGGAAAACTATCTTGTATTTCAAACGTTATTTGCTCAGATTTCATACGCAGGATAATGAGCCTTCGGATGGGAAATGGGAGACAGAATTCTTCTGGTTTCGTGCCAGACAATTTCCATTGCCTAAACTTCCGGTATTTTTGACGGGTCATTTCTGGACGAAAGAAGGGAAGGATTTTCAAGAGAGGTTGTTAGCCAAAGTCGCCAGTCTGATTGGGCGGGAACCGGATTTAAAAAGAAAAGATGACATGATAGCATATATGAAAGTTTATTTAGATTACGGAGAATCAAAAGTGGATTATATCGGATGCCTGCGTGATGCTCAAGGACAGTGGCAGGGTATGGTGAACGGCGCGATTCTTATGGTTTGTATTTTTATAGTGTTGGCGGCATCGCATTCCATAGAACAGAGAAGAGAGGCTAAAGAACTTTCAAGCCGTGCGGATTATTTTATGGAATTATATAATCTGGAATCTGACAGATGTTCCGATGAAGAACTGAAGGAGATAATAGGAGAGTACGACAGATATTGGAGATACGCGGAAGAAGCCATAGATGATGCAATGGAGCGGCATGAAGAATGGGATGTGCAGTAACAGGAGGTATTATGAAAGCAGAAAATCATCAGATTTCCAATCAAATAACGGAAGGCGTCATCTGGAAACAGCTCCTTTTTTTCTTTTTCCCGATTCTGTTCGGGACCTTTTTCCAGCAGCTCTACAATACCACGGATGCGGTGATTGTAGGGCAGTTTGTGGGAAAAGAGGCTCTGGCGGCAGTGGGAGGTCCGGCGGCTACGCTGATCAATCTGCTGATCGGTTTTTTTACCGGGCTTTCTTCTGGTGCGACTGTGATCATTTCCCAATATTATGGTGCAAAGAAACAGGATGATGTGAAGAATACGGTACATACGGCAATGGCGCTTTCCATTGCGGGCGGCGCCGTTATTATGGTGTCAGGGCTTCTTTTTTCAGGAGCGGCACTGCGGGCAATGAATACGCCGGAGGAAATTCTTTCATTATCTGTTGTATATATGAGGGTATATTTTCTCGGTGTCATTCCATCCCTCATCTACAATATGGGTTCGGGTATTTTAAGGGCTGTGGGTGATTCCAAACGACCTCTCTATTTTTTAATTTTGTCCTGTATTGCGAATATCATATTGGATATTCTTTTTGTGACGGTATTAGAAATGGGAGTCGTAGGAGTGGCGATGGCTACGGCATTGTCGCAGGTGCTTAGTGCGCTCATGGTGACAATAGCCCTGATGAGAACAGAGGATTCCTACCGGTTGTATATCAAAGAGATCCGGTTTTCGCCGTTTCTTCTGCACAAGATCATACGCATCGGTCTTCCGGCGGGAATCCAATCTACGATGTATTCCGCATCTAATCTGATTATCCAGTCGAGTATCAATTCTTTTGGTACGGACACGATTGCGGCATGGACGGCGTATGGCAAGATTGACGGTATTTTCTGGATGATTATGGGAGCGTACGGTGTGTCGATTACTACTTTTGCGGGACAGAACTTCGGAGCGGGCAAATATGACCGGATCAAGAAAAGCGTGCGTATCTGTCTGGGGATGGCGGCATTTACGAGTGTACTGCTAAGCGTTATTGTGCTGACGGGAGGACGTATTTTCTTCCGGTTGTTTACGGATGATCCGGGTGTTGTTTCTATCGGGTTAGAAATGATGCGGGTGATTTCATCAAGCTACGTGACTTATATCTGTATTGAGATATTAGGAGGTACGGCAAGAGGATGCGGTGATGCCATTCCGCCGATGTTAATGACCTGTGTCGGTATCTGCGTGCTTCGTGTAATATGGATTCTGACGGCGGTTCCGCTGCGGCCGGAAATGTCCACGGTGGCATTCAGCTATCCATTAACTTGGGCGGCAACATCGCTTTTGTTTATTATCTATTATCTGAGAGGGAACTGGCTGAAGCGGTGTCGGGGGATGGCGTGATACGAAGGAAATTAATTCGTGACACTTTTGACATTGTTGGTGACATCTATGCGCACAAATAAAATATGATGTGTTACAATAACTAAAGCAGTTTGAAAGGGGATGTACATATGTATATTAACGACCTTAGCAGAATCGACACTGATAACAGTGTAAGCAGAATCTCTTCCGTTAATAATAGGAACAACATCGCGAGAATAGCAAATAAAACCAGCAGGAAGACTTCAAGTGATTATGCCACAGCGATGCAAAAAGCAGTAGATAATCAGAAATCTACAGTGACGCCCTCGTTTACAACAGCAGGTGATATTATTATTCAGGAAGCTTTTAAAAAGATGGAGACTGATCCGGAGTGGGAAGAGTCAGTTATGGATAAAGTGAAGGATTATTACACCGGAGACTATACTGTGGACAGTACGCAGAGAAGTTACCTGAATCTTATGGGACAGAGCAGCAGCGCCTTGCAGAACTATCTGATACAGAGTCTGATCGGCGGCCAGAGTCTGGGATTGACGGGATATGGATATTCACCCTATGGGATCAGTGGTATGGCGGCATCGGCTTACGGGAATGTAATGAATAATACACTGAACAGCAGCTTGTTCGGGAACTGGCAGCTGTAAAGATATATTTTTAAGGCTGAAAGAGTACAATTTTTTCAGCCTTTTAGTTGCGCATCATATTGACTGGGCTGTATATATAGCAGCATAGAAAACAGAGGGATATACATTTATGAATACAATTAGCAGTAATAGTTCGTACGCCTACAGGAGTGCGCCGCAGGCAGAGAAGCAGAATCATGTCCGGATTAGATATAGTAATCTGGAAAGTACAGCAAAACAGCTTTATGAGGATTCCCAGACTGTAAGCACCGAGTCTTCCGGCATTTCTATGCAGGAAGCATATGAGAGACTGAGCGGCACAGGTAAGGCATTGATAGAAGCAGGGCAGGATGAAGAATGCAAGGATAAGCCTGTTGAGGAGAGTGACGTAAAGGGGTTAGCTGCTTCGGCTGGCTTGAGTCCTGATACAAAAGTAACGGAGATTTCAGTTGCGTCTCTTCCCAACGGGGTCTCATTCTATTTTAATGAAGATACTGGGGAAGTCAGTTGTGTCAATGACAGAGATAGTCGTCCCGGCAGGCATGCTTTGTGGAGTAAAACCCTCTCACATGAGGAGATGGAGAAGTGTGATATGCTGTTTGATAATTATAAAGATGTAGCAGCAGGAGGTTTTGTATTTCGATACAGAGCATATTTGAAGCATGAAGAATTTTGGGATATGTATCTGGAAGATAAAGTTGACTTGACAACATTGATCGAGTATGATGATACGCTTAGTGAAGATGAGCTCTACAATAAGTTTCTTAAGGACATGAGAAATGACAGGACTGTGATAAAACCGTGCTCAGAGTCCGAAAATCTGCAAACAGTTTTCCAGCCTATTGACAAAAATAATGCATAAGAGGTATACTTGAAATTGAGTTAGCGGCTACTAACACGAGATAGCCGCTTTTGTTAAATATATAGGTTAGTCTTAGCTAACCTATATATTGCAAAAATCTTGCCTATTGGGAGAAAAAAACAAAGTCTGCGAAGATTTTTAAGAAGGAACAGAATTACATCGCTGTATACAATGGCATACCATGCATCATCAGCAGGATGACATTCCTGAAAATTTCGTTGTTTATTATTGGAATACTGTTGGTTGTTTTAGGAGTGTATCTGTGGGCATGGGACGGGCTTCGGCATGATTTTTCTTTTTGGCAGTTTGCGGGCAGGTTTTTGGTTATGCTGTACCTGATGAAAGCGCAAGATAATTGCCCCTTTTATCCCTGCCTCCGTATACATTCCATAAAAAATCCCGCTATCTGTTCAGGCGTGTATTGTTCATGTCCTGTAATCCACCACCGTACTGTTTCGGAAAAACTGCACACAACATGATTTAATACATAATCAGCAGGAACATTATAATGCAGTCCGTTAATAAATATTGGAAATGCCTGTTCCAGATATTCTTTGAAATATCCCATAAAAATTTCTCCACTGTCGCAGGAAAGAAGTCCTTTCAGATTTTTTCTGTTATCTTGCAGATGATATAAAATATGTGTGAGTTCCTTTTCAAAATCATGTCCGGCATGGGAAAAATCGTGATTGCCCTCCTTTCCCAAATCATCTGAAAAAACGTGCTGAAATATGTCCGTACACATCGCCTTTAATAAACTGTCTTTTGTTTCAAAGTGGGCATAAAAAGTGCTTCTCCCCACATTAGCCTCGTCTATGATTTCCTGCACTGTGATATTTCCAAAACTTTTTCTTTCAAGCAGGGTACTGAATGCGTTAAAAATAGCCTGTCTTGTTTTCTGCTGTCGTCTATCCATAAAACCTCCGTACATTTTAGTAAAAATGTTCCGTATCGTACATAAAGAACTTTCTGGTTGTTGATTTAATCTTTGAAATTGATAAGATAAATACAAAACAAAGTGTTTGATAACATATAGATTGTACAACTATTAAAAATGGTTGTCAACAAGGAACAAGGTGTTCTCAGAAAGGTGGTATCATTATGATAAAACGTATGAATGATTTTTTGGAAGGTCTGCCAATGACGGTTGTGGGCGGTGTTTTTCTTATTATGAGTTTTGTATTTCCAAGAACAGACTTTGTTTTGCCGGGCAATGTATTGCCTTTTGATCCTGCATGGGTGACCGTTATTATCTGTGGGATTCCTTTATTATATCTTGCGGTATGGAGAGTCATTTATAATAAAGGAATTAGTAAAATATCTTCTGCCCTGCTGATTAGCATTGCCATGATTGCAGCGATTGCAATCGGAGATTTATTCGCTGCTGGAGAAGTTGCTTTCATCATGGAAATCGGTGCTATTTTAGAGGATATGACAACGAACAGGGCTAAAAAGGGACTGAAAAAGCTGATTAGCCTTGCACCCACACAGGGACGACGAATCACAGATGACAAATCCATAAATGGAAAATCCATAAATGGAAAATCCATAAATGGATTGGAAGAAATGATTCCGGCAGAGCAAATCCGTCAAAATGATGTACTTCGGGTGTTGCCGGGAGAAACAATTCCTGTAGATGGTATCATTATTCAAGGGGAAACTTCTATTGACCAGTCCATTATGACAGGCGAATCGCTTCCAGTTGATAAAGGTATCGGAGAAGATGTTTTTTGCGGGACAATCAACCGTTTTGGTTCTATTGATATGAGGGCAACCAAAGTAGGCGAGGACAGTTCCCTGCAAAAGCTGATACGAATGGTTCAGGATGCGGAGAACAAGCAGGCTCCCATGCAGAGAATCGCTGATAAATGTGCAAGCTGGCTTGTACCTGTTGCCATGATGATTGCCATTATTACAGGACTTGCAACACAGGATATTGTAAGGGCAGTAACCGTTTTGGTTGTATTCTGCCCATGTGCGTTAGTGCTTGCCACACCAACCGCTATCATGGCAGCAATAGGGCAGGCAACGAAACATGGCGTGATTATTAAATCCGGCGAAGCACTTGAAAAAATGGGAAAGGTGAATACCATAGCTTTTGATAAAACAGGTACACTGACCTATGGGAGATTAGAAGTAAGCGACATTATATCGTTTGATAAAAATATAAGTGAAAGTGAACTGCTTTCCCTGACAGCTTCTGCTGAAGCCAAAAGCGAACACCCATTAGGAAAGGCGATTGTCGCTCATGCCAAGGAAAAAGGCATAGTGCTAAAGGATTCTGATTTTTTTCAGATGCAAAGTGGAAAAGGTATCTGTGCAGAAGTATCCGGCAGAAAATTATATCTCGGAAATGAAAAATACATTCTACAAAGCGGTATGACGATTCCGAAAAATGTGGAAAATGAATTGGAAAAACTGCGTGTTCAGGGAAAAGCCTCCATTATCGTTGCTGATGGCAGTTCCTGTTTAGGCATGCTTGCATTATCTGATGTATTAAGACCGGAAGCAGCAACAATGGCTGCAAAATTGTCAGAGATGAACACAGACACCGTATTGTTGACAGGTGATAACCAAAAGACTGCCGCTTATTTTGCAACGCAGGCAGGAATAACAAAAGTAAAGGCGGATTTATTACCGGAAGAAAAAGTACAGAGTATTTCTGAAATTCGTGGACAGGGTAACAGAGTATGTATGATCGGAGATGGTGTAAATGACGCACCCGCACTTAAAATTGCCGATGTCGGTGTGGCAATGGGGAGCATGGGAAGTGATATTGCAGTGGAAGCAGCAGATATTGCCCTTATGAGCGATGATATTTCCAAAATTCCCTATCTGAAAAGATTGTCAAATGCTACCGTAGCAACAATCAAATTAAGTATTACCCTTTCTATGTGTATCAATTTTATAGCAGTGACCTGTTCCGTATTAGGCGTTTTAAATCCGACAACGGGCGCTTTGGTGCATAATGCAGGCTCTTGTTTTGTGGTACTGGTTGCAGCATTGCTTTATGACAGAAAATTTGAATAAAGCATTAGTATCATATGGATAGAGGACTGTTTATTTTTAGCCAGTCCTCTATATAAAGAAAAAATATTACCACAGTTCTAATGAATCTTCCACGTCCACCCCTATATGCATATATGAATAGAAATTTAAGAAAGCATTTCTATCAGTTCTTCATGCCCAATTTATTCTGTGTTATAATTTGTTACAGGTTTTTCTTTCCCTTATTTTTGC
>CAMXBD010000145.1 GCA_947179245.1 uncultured Lachnospiraceae bacterium
TTCTCTTGAATTTTCAGGGTTGCATTACTGTTTATTTGTCAAGGTTCTGTGTTGCACGCTTTCATAAAAGTACCGACGTGCGACTTTCATATAATATCAGATGCGCTATTAGATGTCAACGGTTTTTTTAAAAAATTTTTAAAAAAATTTCCTTTCCTAAATTACAACACATATATTCCTATGTGGTCCAGCACAAAATAGATCACACAAGAGAGTACCAGCGCCTCCACTACTCCCATGATTACACCGAGAAACTTATCCAAACCGCCTATAATACAGATATTACTGAGTCCCAAAATAGGTTTGAATATCAAACTGCACAATTTAAAAGCAATTCCCAGCACAATCAAACCTACTATACACAATGTCAATGTACTCATTGCTCCAGCTTCCACACTTGAAATCGCAAAAAACACAAGCGCTACACAGATTAACGAAAGCGCGCCCGAAAGAATCGTGACAATTTCCTGCATCATTCCGTTGTCGAATCCTCTTTTAATTCTCCATACAAATAGTAAAAATATAATCAATACAAAAATAAATCTGATCATCTAATCCACAACTTTCCCGTCCCGAATATCTTTTGCATTCACAGCACCACCTATTCTACTGCAGTTCAATCATGTCAATAGAATCCGGCGTCACCACCATATACCTGTATGCGTTGCTCTGCGGTATCAGCATCACTGCCGACTTTTCAAATCTGCCCCTGTATTTTTCTGTTCCATTTCCGTTGTAGATACAACACTCGGTTTCATTATAAATAATAATCTGATCATCATGGAAGAGAATATCCTTATAATCTATGTCAAACTCAATCGACTGCTTTAGGTCTCCTGATTTATGATATACATCCAGTCTGTATCTGCTACTGCTCTCGGTACTGTTAAATATCAGCCCCACATACTCGCCACCATAATATATGCTCTGTATATCATCGTCAATCAGGTTCTCCGCCATACTTGTCGGTTTCTGCGCGCCGTCATAAAACATAATTCTGTTATCTGCCACAGCAAATATTGATCTGTTGTCCAAAAATCTTGTGAAGGGCACCACGGCATTCATATAATCGTATCCACTGACATAATTGTTTGTGCTATTCTGTCCAACGTCTCCAAAATTATAGAAAGCCACACTGGATTTCATCTGTCCACTATCCACAAACAGATATGATACGCAAACCAATTGTCCGTTGGGTGAGATAGATACATTGACCGGATAACCGCTTTCTTTCATTGTTGTCCGAAAATAGATCAGCTCTTCTCCCTGTGAATCATATAAATAGATCCATGTCGTATCCGTATCATCTAAAACCACAGCCACAACACCATTAGATGCCACACAAAAATCACGTATCGGCTTATTTGTCATTATATTTCCTATAACGCCACTGGTATTCATGACATAAATCGTTCTGCCATTATAATCGCCTATTGCAACTGCATTCTGGCATATATCTACAATGGGGTTCTGCATTTCAAATGTCTGGTTCCAGACTGCATTCCCCTTGACATCCATACATGCTGCACCATCTTTACTGTAAGTCAGAAGATAATTTGAAAAAGGCATAAGATTAGAATCCTGCTTTATACTTATCTCCGTAGAAGACAAGACAACTGCCTGAGAATAGATCTTATTTTTCCATTGAATATAAAGTGCTGCAATGATTGCCGCTATCAATACGATAACCAAAATCGTCCGATAAAAGATTGTAAACTTGTGACTTTTGATTTTCTCGCGGTAACTGATTCTGACTTTTTCTTCTTCCCTGTTCTTTTTATTTTTCAGGTAGTCTCTAACGTTAGTCATACGTTGTTCCTCTTCCCTATGGCAATGTCTGCGTCTATTGTATCACACATTTTCTTATGGCAGTATTATTTTTTGTCCGTAACGAATATTATCCGGATCCGTTATTTGGTTTAATTCACAAATTTTTTGCACATAAGTGGTGTCGCCATATATTTTCTGACTGATTGTATATAAGGTATCCCCCCGCTCCACTTCGTAATATCTTGTCACATTCCGGGACAGCGCTTCTACCTTCTCCTCCTCGTCTGAAATGGCTTGTCCCGAATCATCTTTGCCGGACGCATCCCCCTCAGCGCTTTGCTGCGCCGTCTCTCCTGCCACAGATTCCTCACCTTTTTGCTGTGTTGTCTCTCCTGCAGCAGGTTCCCCAGTCTCCTGCTTTGCTGACGCCGGTGTTTCCTCTTGTTTTTCGGTCTGAGTCTCTTCCCCTTCTCCTCCCTGTCCCTCATTTTCAAGCGTTGCAAGTTTTAATAAATCTTCCTCTTCCGGCACAACACGTTCCACGACGATTTCTGCCTTCTCATTACCCGGCATCACATCTTTCGCCTCTTGATTCTCCATTGCAAAAAAAACTTCTTCCGCCGATTGATTCAGCTCCTGAATCTTATCATAGCTATTTGTGGAATTAATCACAATGGCGACCAGTGCAGTAAGTATCACACCAAGCTGTACTGTAATAACGTTGTGAGGTGTTTTTTTTGCTGCCGCCTTGGTTTTCCCTGTCCTGCCAGCATAAGCGGGCCAATCTGTCCGATCATTCCTGCTGCTTTGAACATTTCTGACATCGTTCTTCTTATGTTCGATCAGATAATTCTGCATCTCCCGGTTATCTTGGTAAAAGACTTCATATCCGTTTATCTCATATTTTGTATCATCCTCTTCCTTTATCAAGAAGACGGGGCCTGCCTGTGTTAAGCGGCATCCGACTTCTTCCAGCAAGTCATATTTATCAAAAACAGCCAGATCCCTATTTCTTCCCGCCCCGTATATCATGTACTTCCTATCATTTTTTTCTTTAAACCCATAGAAATAAAATTCTGACAGTTCCAGCGTTCCGGTTTCTTCTTTTAAAAAAGAAAGTACATAATCCTCCACATAAAATTGGTACTTATCTTCTCTTCCTCCTTTGTGAATGATAATTGATGACTGTTCCATTTCATTCACTCCATTCTGAAGTTCTCTCATAACAGCCTGTCCTCAGGCAATTCTGTAGCACTATATAGTTACTATAGCATGTCTGCTATAAGAAAAATGACAAAATATGCGATGCTTACGGCAAACTAAAAAGGACATGTGATAGCACCATGCCCTTTCATTTTTATTTATATCTTACTCGCCCATCTTACAGAAACTGATACACCGTCACAGAATCATAATCCTTGCCCGGTCCGAAAACAGCCTGTTCAAAATTCGGATGGTGAATGTTATCCGGAAAATACTGTGTTTCCAGACAGAAACCTTTGCGCGGTCCGTATGCAGTATTGTCCTTGCCGGTTTCCTCTCCGATACAGTTGCCTGCATAGAATTGTACACCGGGCAGATTTGTAAATACTTTCATTTTTCTTCCGCTCTTAGGATCCTGCGCCTCAGCAATCTCTCTGAGCGTTCCATCGGCATTGTCAATCGCAAAGTTGTGGTCATACCCCTGACCAATCTTTAGCTGCTCACAATCAGCATTAATATCCTGACCAATCGGCTTCATCGTAGTAAAATCCATAGGCGTGCCCGCTACCGGAGCAATCTTTCCTGTAGGAATCGATCCGGGAACTGCAGGAGTATAGCAAGATGCATTAATCTTCAACAGATGATCCTCTATTTTGCCGGATTTATGCCCTGACAAATTAAAATATGTGTGATTTGTCAGGTTGATGATCGTGTCAGCATCGGAAGCTGCATGATAACTCAGCTTGAGCGCATTATCCTCAGACAGACTAAAAGTCATAGAAATCTTTTTATTGCCCGGAAATCCCATCTCTCCATCCTTGCCTTCAAGAGTGAGAGTCACACTGTTATCTCCCTCTTTCGCATCCCAGAGAAGTTTATGATAACCGTTCTCCATATGACTGTGCAGATTGTTTACTCCGTCATTGACATCGATCTGATAAGTCTTACCGTTTATCTCAAAACTGGCTCCTGCGATCCGGTTAGCGCTTGGTCCGATCGTCGCTCCGAAAAAGCTTCCGTTACCGTAATATTCTTCCACCGTATCATATCCGAGTACTACATCATCCAAATTACCGTCTTTATCCGGCACGAGAAGGCTCACCAGATTTGCACCAAAATTAATGATCTTGGCGCGCATACCATTTGCATTGGACAGCGTATATGCATACACATCTTTGCCGTCTCTTGTAGTTCCGAATTTTTCTTTATCTACCCCCATTGCCATCTCCCTTCCGAAACGCTCATACGTTTCCATCCATACCTAATGTTATAATTCAATCCTTCCTTCCAACGCCCTAAGCAGTGTAACCTCATCAATATATTCCAGATCACCGCCAACCGGCACACCACTGGCTATCCTCGTCACTTTGATTCCTGTAGGTTTGATCAGCTTGCTGATATACATAGCTGTTGTCTCGCCTTCCAGACTGGAATTGGTCGCAATGATCACCTCGCTCACGTCCCCCTCTAAGCGATGCATCAGCTCTTTGAGTTTAATGTCGTTCGGACCAATGCCCAGCATCGGGGAAATCGCTCCGTGAAGCACATGATATACGCCCGTGTATTTTCCAGTCTTCTCATAAGCCGCCAAGTCTCTGGAATTTTCCACTACCATGATCATGCTGTGATCTCTATTTCCATTTGAACATACCGGGCACATTTCCCTATCTGTCAGAGTATAACACTCTTCACAATACCGCACATTTTCTTTTGCATCAAGAATCGCATGTGCCAGTCTTTCCACCCGTGCCTTCGGCATATTGATGAGATGAAAAGCAAGCCTCTGTGCAGATTTGGAACCAATCCCCGGAAGTCCCGCCAGCTCTTCTATTAACTTATTGATATGTCCGCTGTATAGTTCCATTAGAACGGAAATCCTCCGCCTAAGCCTCCAGTCATCTTGTTCATCATCTCCGCGCTGGCATCCTCCGCCATACGCAGAGCCTCATTGGCTGCTGCCATCACAAGATCCTCCAACATTTCAATGTCATCTGGATCTACCACTTCCTCAGATAATTTGACCTTGGTGATCTCTTTTTTACCTGTTACGGTCACTTCCACTGCACCGCCGCCTGCTTTTGCCACAAATTCCTTTACTTCTAATTCTTTCTGGCTCTCTTCCATCTGACGCTGCATCCTCTGCGCCTGCTTCATCAGATTGTTCATATTGCCCGGCATACCGCCGCCCGGAAATCCACCACGTTTTGCCATGTTAATCCTCCATTCATTCTTCTACTTCTATATCCATATGGATCACCTGACTTAAATCCACATAGTCCTGTACAAAAGTGTTTCGATCGGGCACGCTCTGTATCGTCACATCTATCTCTTTGCCGACCGCCTCCGAGAGCATCTGTATCAATAGCTCTTTATGCCCCTCCTGCTTCATGAAATAATCAGAAGCAAGTCCGTCTTCCACCACGATCATCAGTTTGTTATCTCCGCCCAGACTGAGCCCTGCATTCTTAAGATACTGCTTCATCGGCATAGATGCCTGACCCACAATCATTGACCATTTATCAACCACTGCCTGCACATCTTCCGGAATCGCCTTGGGAAGAGGAGGCCGCTCTTTGGAAGCCCCTGCCGTCATTAGAGTGCCACCGCCATGCATGCCGTTTCCATCTGAAGGAAATCCTCCACCTGCCGGCACGAATGCCGCACCATTTTCTATTTTCTCTTCCACCGCCCTGATACGCTCGACAATAGACTCATAATCTTTCTCCATATCCGGACGGCAAAGTTTGATCAATGCGATCTCTATCAAAATACGTTTCTGCACCGCATACTTAATCTGTCCTGACAATTCTGAGAAGATACGGATGTAACGCATAATAGCATCCACTTCGATCATATCAGCTTCTTCCCGCAGTCTGATAAGATTATCCGAAGAAACATCAATCACATCCTCTATATCATCGGAAGATTTGACCAGCAAAAGGTTGCGCAGATACCATGTGAAATCTGCCACAAACTGGGTAAGTTCCCTGCCCTGCATTACAATCTCTTCCAAAAGACCGATGCAGCTGGTCACATTTCGTCCAAGCACATACTTAAGCAGTCTGCCGAACACTTCCGTGTCCACAGCTCCTAACACATCCAGCACCTTATCGTAAGTCAGTTCTTTTCCAAAATGAAAAGCAATACACTGATCCAGCAGACTTAAGGCGTCACGCATAGAACCGTCCGCTGTTTTCGCCACGTACCGGAGCGCCTTCTCTTCCACCTGAATCTGTTCCTTATCCATCAATTCGTGAAGCCTGTCAGCAATCGTGTCAATGGTAATCCGCTTGAAATCGTATCTCTGACATCGGGACAATATAGTGATCGGTATCTTGTGAACCTCCGTCGTTGCCAAAATAAAAATCGCGTAGGATGGCGGTTCCTCCAATGTCTTAAGAAGTGCATTAAAGGCGCCTATAGAAAGCATATGGACCTCATCGATAATGTAAACTTTATATTTCCCCTCAGCAGGAGAATAGGACACCTCTTCTACGATCTCACGGATATTATCCACACCATTATTGGAAGCCGCATCAATCTCTATCACATTCATGCTTGCCCCTGCTGCAATCGCCTTACATGCGGCACATTCACCGCAAGGACTTCCGTCCGTCGGATGTTCGCAGTTGACCGCTTTCGCAAAAATCTTAGCAATTGATGTTTTACCTGTTCCGCGGGTTCCGCAGAACAGGTATGCATGACCGATTCTCTCGGCTTTTATTTGATTTTGTAATGTAGTAACAATATGTTCCTGCCCTTTCACATCTTCAAAACAACCCGGGCGAAACTTACGATAAAGCGCTGTATATGACATTACTTCTCCTATTAATCACCAAAGCTGATACCAACCATCTTAGCTTCCTGTACAATGGTTGCATCCGGCGCTACCATTTTGAGTTTACCTGCCACTTCCTCAAGAGGTACTCTGACTACTTCCCTGTTCTTGTAGCCTACCATAAAGCCATATTCTCCCTGAAGGATCAGCTTTCCTGCTTCCGCACCGAGTCTGGTTGCAAATACACGGTCATACGGGCACGGACTGCCGCCACGCTGTGTATGTCCCGGAACAGTAACACGCACTTCCTTGCCGCTCTTTTTCTGAATCTTATCCGCGATTTCATAAGAAACAGAAGGATACGGATAATTCTTCATCTTCTCTTTATATTCTTTCTTAGACAGTTTAGCATCTTCTTTAGAAATAGCGCCTTCTGCCACTGCCATAATTGTAAATCTGGATCCTCTGGCTTCACGCTCATTGATAGCCTTGATCACTTTATTAATATCATAAGGGATCTCAGGAATTAATATGATGTCTGCACCGCCTGCCATACCGGCATTAAGCGTAAGCCATCCCACCTTATGCCCCATAACTTCCACAATAAAGATACGTCCATGGGAAGAAGCTGTCGTATGGATGCAGTCAATACAGTCTGTTGCAATATTAACCGCGCTCTGGAAACCGAATGTCATATCTGTACCCCACAGATCATTATCAATCGTCTTCGGGAGTGTAATCACATTAAGTCCTTCTTCACGCAGTAAGTTTGCTGTCTTATGAGTACCGTTACCGCCTAAAATCACCATACAATCCAATTTTAACTTATAGTAATTCTGTTTCATTGCCTCCACTTTATCCAGACCGTTCTCATCCGGCTCACGCATCAGTTTAAAAGGTGTTCTGGAACTGCCGAGAATCGTGCCGCCCTTAGTCAGGATACCCGCAAAATCATGCCCTGTCAGCATACGGAAATCACCATAGATGAATCCCTTATAGCCATCCAAAAAACCATAGATCTCAACGTCTTCTCCACTACAGGACAAACATTTAACCACGCCACGCATAGCAGCATTCAGCGCCTGACAATCTCCACCGCTGGTCAACATACCTATTCTCTTCATTGCATTTCCTCCTCGTCTCTGTTTTGAATTATCCCCCGCGGCGCCGCTCGATTCCGCACCGCTCAATGCTTACTTGAACATTATAGCCTATTTTTTTAATCATCACAACTGATTCTTCTTTTCTTTCTCCTGTTTGTTGCGTATCCTCAGCTCCTTGAAAAAGGTGGTCAGCATCTGCGTACACTCCTCTGCGAGCACTCCCCGCTTTACCTGAACCTGATGATTAAATTCGGGCATTTCTAATATATTCAGAATTGAACCGCCGCATCCTGCTTTGGGGTTCATACTTCCCATGACCACTTCTGTTATCCGCGCCTGTACGATGGCGCCCGCGCACATCTGGCAGGGTTCCAGCGTCACATACAGCGTACAACCCTCCAGCCGCCAGTCCCCTATCTTTTTGCTTGCTTTATTAATCGCGGTGATCTCGGCGTGGGCAAGAGTATTTTTGTCAGTATTTCGCCTGTTATATCCTCTGCCAATGATCTTGTCCTCATAGACGATCACACAGCCAATCGGCACCTCTCCCAGCTCATATGCTTTTTTTGCCTGTTTTAATGCTTCTTTCATATATTTTTCGTCTTGTGTCATATATTTCTGCCGCTCCCAGTCAATATCATTTATCCTGTCGCAAAATACTGTATAATAATGATTGTATAAACACTCTGTAAAAAGTTTTGCGAAAAACAGTGGACAATCACCGCAATTCAAATTATAATCTTATTCGTACGGAGTTGTATCGAAGTGGTCATAACGGGGCGCACTCGAAATGCGTTAGCCCTCCGGGGCACGAGGGTTCGAATCCCTCCAACTCCGCT
>CAMXBD010000146.1 GCA_947179245.1 uncultured Lachnospiraceae bacterium
GGCTTACAAAAGAGTAAAAAGTGAATTAAAAGAGGAGGAGAGGTAGCAGGCAATGATGGTAGAAGAGATCAGGAATCACCTGTCTGATTGTATCATCCCTTTCTGGAAGAAGCTTAGGGATGATGAACACGGCGGCTATTACGGGTACATGGACTATGATCTGCAAGTGGACCGGAAAGCTGTCAAAGGATGCATTTTAAACAGCCGTATCACATGGTTTTTTGCAAACGCGTATCTGGTTTTACGTGATGAGACACTGCTTGATGAGGCAAAACACGGATATGAATTTATGCAGAAGTACTGTGTAGATAAGGAAAAAGGAGGCGTATACTGGTCAGTTTCTTATGATGGTACGCCGGAAGATACGACGAAGCACACATACAATCAGGCATTTTCCATCTATGCACTGTCTTCCTATTATGATGCTTCGGGTGACAAGGAAGCTTTAGATACGGCAATGGATCTGTTCCATATTATCGAAGAGCGGTGTATGGATGAAATCGGCTACAAGGAAGCGTTTGACAGAGAGTTTCATGAAGTCGAGAATGATAAATTGTCGGAAAACGGTGTGATTGCCGAGAAGACGATGAACACTTTGCTGCATGTATTCGAGGCATATACGGAATTGTACCGTGTGAGCGGTAACGCTGATGTTAAGAAACGGTTAGAATGGATTTTAGATACCATTGCCGGGAAAATTTACAATCCTGAGCTGCACAGACAAGAGGTATTCTTCGACAGTAAGATGAATTCAATCCTTGATCTGCATTCTTACGGACATGATATTGAGACAGCGTGGCTGATCCGCAGAGGTACTGATGTATTAGGGGAGAAGATATATGAAGATAAAATGCTTCCGATTATACTTGACTTAACTAGTCAAGTATATAAGGTGGCATTCGACGGACATTCCTTTGCAAATGAATGCGAGAAAGGCGTTGTTGACCAGAACAGAATATGGTGGGTTCAGGCTGAAGCGGTCGTGGGATTCTTAAACGCTTACAAGCTGGCGCCGGAACACAAGGAGTATCTGGAAGCAGCCAAGGCGGAATGGGATTTTATCAAAGAGCATGTGGTTGATAAGAGAGAGGGTTCCGAGTGGTTCTGGGATGTAAATGACAAAGGGGAGGCAGTGAGCGGCAAACCGATCGTGGAGCCGTGGAAATGTCCGTATCACAATGGCAGAATGTGTCTGGAGGTTATAAGGAGGAGCGACGATGTTACACGGTAATTATTATGTGGAATTAGAGAAGTACAATAAACTGGTTAATAGAAAAAATGTAAAATCACCGATTTATAATGGGGTTTATGACAGATATGAGTATCCGGTTCTGACCAGAGAGCATATTCCGCTTTCATGGAAGTATGACTTAAATCCTGAGACAAACCCGTATTTCATGGAGCGTCTTGGGGTCAATGCGGTCATGAATTCCGGTGCCATCGAGTTAAATGGCAAGTTCTATCTGGTGGCGCGTATTGAGGGAAATGACAGGAAGTCTTTCTTCGGTGTAGCAGAGAGCGACAATGGTATTGATGGTTTTAAGTTCTGGGATTACCCGATCTTACTGCCTGACACATGTCCGGAGGAGACAAATGTATACGATATGCGTCTGACCAAGCATGAAGACGGCTATATATACGGTGTTTTCTGCTCAGAGAGCAAGGATAAGACGGTGAATGACCTGTCAGCGGCAGTTGCGGCAGCTGGCATTGTGAGAACGAAAGACTTAAAGAACTGGGAGAGACTGGATAATCTGACGACACTGCGTTCGCCCCAGCAGAGAAACGTAGTGCTTCATCCTGAGTTTGTGGACGGCAAGTATGCTTTCTATACAAGGCCGATGGATGATTTTATCGAGACGGGTTCCGGCGGCGGTATCGGTTTCGGGCTGTGCGATGATATCACTCATGCAGTGGTTGATGAGGAGAAGATGACTTCACTTCGTAAGTATCATACCATTACAGAGGCGAAAAACGGCGCGGGTGCGACACCAATCAAGACAGACAGGGGCTGGATACACATTGCGCACGGTGTCAGAAATACGGCAGCAGGTCTGCGTTATGTAATTTATGCGTTTGCAACGGATTTAAACGATCCGTCCAAGGTGATCGCAGAGCCTTCTGGTATGCTCATCGGACCGAGAGAGGGAGAGCGCGTTGGTGATGTATCCAATGTAGTATTTACTAATGGAGCTATCGCCAGAGATAATGGAGAAGTATATATTTACTATGCATCCAGCGATACGAGAATGCATGTGGCAACAACGACGATTGACAAGCTGCTCGATTATGTATTTAATACACCTTCAGATCCGCTGCGTTCCGTAGAGTGTGTGGCACAGAGATGCGATTTGATTAAGAAAAATTTGGAGTTCTTATCCAACCAAAAATAAGGAGATGAAGCTGAAAGGAGCGAAAGAATCAAGATGAGCGAAGTAAAAATGATCAGCCCGGCAGTTAAGAATGTGCCGTGGCAGGAGAGACCTGCGGGCTTAAAAGGTGCACCGATTTGGAGATATACAGAGAATCCCATTATCGGAAGAAATCCGGTAGAAGGTGTGGCAAGAATTTTTAACAGTGCGGTTATGCCTTACGGTGATGAATTTATCGGGGTGTTCAGAGGAGAACAGACTAACGGAATACCGTACATCTATCTCGGACACAGCAAAGATGCAATCCACTGGGAGTTTGAGGAGAACAAAATTCCCTTTAAAGATGAAGATGGAAATGATTTTATGCCCGTATATGCGTATGATCCGCGTCTGGTTAAAGTGGAGGATACATATTACATTATCTGGTGTCAGGATTTCTATGGCGCTTCTATCGGTATGGCAAAGACAACAGATTTCAAGACATTTACGAGAATTGAGAATCCCTTTATTCCGTTTAACAGAAATGCGGTATTGTTCCCTCGTAAGATTAACGGTAAGTTTATGCTTTTAAGCCGTCCTTCAGATTCAGGACATACACCTTTCGGTGATATATTCTTAAGCGAGAGCCCGGATATGGTATACTGGGGCAGACACAGACATGTTATGGGCAGAAGCAGTGAATGGTGGGAGTCAGTTAAGATCGGCGGCGGCGCTGCTCCGATTGAGACAAGCGAAGGCTGGCTGTTATTCTATCACGGTGTAAGCGGAACTTGTAATGGATTGGTATATTCCATTGGCGGTGCGATTCTTGATATCGACAATCCGTCTAAGGTATTGTACAGATGTGAGAATTTCCTGCTGACACCGGAAGAGTGGTATGAGGAGAGAGGATTCGTGCCGAATGTATGTTTCCCATGCGCAACCATTCATGATTCCGAGAGCGGAAAGATTGCATTATATTATGGATGTGCGGACAGTTATGTAGGGCTTGCATTTACAAAACTGGATGAGATTGTAGATTATATCAAGACACACAGCCATGTGACAGAGTCTGATACAGAGATCGGAATCAGATAATCACCGGACAGGGTGATAATGGCTTCGATATCTGACAGCTATAAATACAAGAATAATGAAGTGCGCCGGCATGCATATGGAACTAACTGTATGCAGTGCCGGTGTTTTTTATGGAATAGAGAGGGTGAGCGATATGTTGATCAAACCGGACAATCCGTTGTTACAATATTCTGGGAGAATTGACTGGTCAAAAAGGGAGGCGCCGGTCTTTGTTTATCCGTGCAGCTATATTAAAATGAAGTTTACCGGAACATGTGTGGCAGCGGTGGTGGAAAATCATAAAGCATATTTTAGCAGCTTTTTGGGTTATTTTATTGATGGGGAGCAGAAGTGTGTTAAGATGGCAGAGTGCGGAAGGGAGACGATCATGCTGGCAGAGGGGCTGGCAGATCGGGAGCATGAATTAATGCTTTTTAAGCGGATGGACTCCTGTCATATCTTTACGTTCTATGGATTTGAGGTGGATGAAGGGGCGCGCCTTGTAGAATTGGAGACAAAACCAGCGCGAAGAATAGAAGTATACGGCGACAGTGTATCGGCGGGAGAGGTATCGGAGGCTGTTGACTATGTAGGTCAATCAGATCCGGAACATGACGGCGAGTTTTCCAATAGTTATTATTCCTATACATGGATGACAGCGCGCAGACTGGGAGCGGAAATTCATGATATTGCCCAAGGAGGTGCGGCGCTTTTAGACGGTACAGGCTGGTTTGCGGG
The DNA here is from genome assembly GCA_947179245.1 of uncultured Lachnospiraceae bacterium. Taxonomy (GTDB): domain Bacteria; phylum Bacillota; class Clostridia; order Lachnospirales; family Lachnospiraceae; genus UBA3282. Next base: position 4,167 of record CAMXBD010000146.1, read on the forward strand.
ACCGGACTTCATAGGAATGGAAAGTATTTATGATAAGATTCAGTTTTACCCAGCATTGTCTGAGGTAGTCAAATGGGATTTTCAGGCATACCGGCCTCATGTTGTGATTGTTGCGATTGGTCAGAATGACGCGAATCCTGAAGATTATATGGCGTCAGATTATGAAGGAGAGAAGGCACGGCATTGGCGAAACGCTTATCGTGCTTTTATAAGAAGGCTTCGGGAAATCTATCCTGATGCAGAGATCATTCTTGCTACAACTATATTATGTCATGATGCTAATTGGGACCGGGCAATCGGGCAGGTGTGTGAAGAGATGACAGACGGGCATATCCATTATTTCCATTACAGCAGAACCGGAGCTGGCACGCCGGGTCATATCCGTATTCCAGAAGCAGAGGAGATGGCAGCGGAACTGTCAGAGTTTATTGAATCGCTGGGAGCGGAGATTTGGAAAAATTAGGGAACTTAAATAAATATATCCTTGTGCGAAAATGCAAACAGTGTTACAATAGCAGTAATCAGGTATATGTAGTATAAGCTATATGATGGTTGCGGATAATAGTACAGGACGGGCTGTCAGGCAGACAGAAGAGGGAGAATTCAATGGAAAAGAAGAATTTGACAGGGAACACAATGGAAACAGCAAAGAAGGAAACAGCGGAAGTTCAGGCAGTATCCGGAAAGGAAACAGCTGCAGCGGGCACAGAAGTTACGGCAGCACCCAAGAAAAATGTATCTCCGGAAGTATTTCTGCAATATCGGGAATACGAGGTAAATATGGAAGCAGTGGCTGATCGGGTCAAGGCACATTATTATGCTAAGGGACATCCGAGCGGATCAATCGAGGATATGCAGATATACGTTAAACCTGAGGATTTCACGGCATATTATGTAATCAATGATGGCGTTGTGGGTAAAGTAAATTTATTCTGATTTTTTCATTAGTATTTTGCCATGCTTTGAGATCTGACATGTGGCAAAGAAAAGTTCTGATATAACTAGTACAGTCAATATAGTAGGGATTAGATACGGCTTGCTTCGGCAAGCCGTTTTTTCGCATTTGTGGCGGGTTTTTCTATAAGATGCTGTAGTTAAGTCAATCTCTGCATGAAAAAAATCTGACTCTCATGGGATTTTATGTATGGATATGATATCTAATGTATGTAGGGCAGAGCGAGGGAATATTCCGGAATAGCCCGAAACTAACTGTGCGCACAGGAGGAAAGCTTCATGAAGGGCAAAGAAACTGAAAATCTGATCAAAAAGGCGAAAAGGCGGGAACCGGATGCTTTTACAGAACTCATGCAGCTTTATTTGAAAGATATGTATAGAGTTGCTTTAGCTATCTTGATGAATGATGAAGATGCAGCTGATGCCATTCAGGATACAATACTTGTCTGCTGGGAGAAAATAGATACATTGAAGCATGTTCAATATTTTAAAACATGGATGACCAGAATTCTGATTAATAAATGCTATAAGATCAGAAGGAGTGTAAAGGATACGGACGTGCTGGAAGAATACGAGGAACCGGCGGTTTATGATGAGTCTAATCTTGAATTGCGGGAAGCATTGTCAATCTTAGACGAGAAATATCGTATTGTTATGACATTGTTTTACAGTGAAGGATATCATATTGACGAGATTGCAAAAATGCTAAAAATCCCTAAAAGTACAGTGCAGACAAGACTTCAGAGAGGTCGGGCAAAATTGGCAAAGGACTACTACGGGATTGAGAGGAAGGTGTGAATCTTATGGCTAAAGAGAATATTTTTCTATCTGATATTGAACTGCCGGATGTTGTGCAGAAGAAAGCGGACGAAGCCTTTTCGATCATTATTGCGGAGGAAAAAGGTACTATGAAAAAACAGTCCAGATTCAGACAAATAATAATAGGGGCAGCCGGGATGGCTGCATGTGCAGCGGTTGTTGTTGCGGTGAGCGGCGTGACAGAAAGAACAGGGCAATCCGGTATGGAAGAAGAGAATATTGCAAAGACAGTTCAGGAACAGATCGAAACAGAGGATGAGGGGGATCTTCTCTCTGCGCTGGATAAGATGTTTACGCTGCGTGTCAGGGCGGCAGAATCTAAGGAGGGACAGTCGGGAGAAATACAACAGGCGGCAGAAGAGGAGTTCGTCTCGTTAGAAGCGGGGCGTCAGATTCCTTTAGTCTCAAGAGACAAGGCATCTACTTGGAACCTTGGGGGTGACAACGAAAGTAAGGAGGTATCGTACTGCATCAATATACCCTTTACCTGCGAGGGCGAGCATATTGAGAAAGTCTCGTACAGCATTAATAAAGGAGCATTCCAGATTGTTCAGGAAGGTGGGGAAAGCATTATCGTTGATGGAGAAGTCTATGTTGAGGATGACCGTATCAACGGGGCGAATTGTGGAAGCATAGGGGGGCACTATGATGATGGGAGCGGACTGTCACAGGAACCTGTTGAGATGAAATTCTATAAATCCTTTACATTGGACTATCATAGGCAGTCAGATGATAGTACATGGATTAATATAGTCAATATACTTCCTGACAGTGAAGAGATTATGAAACTGCTCTGGGAGGATGGAGGTACAGATCAACAGGCGTTTAACGAGGGAATGCAGAAGATGCTGGACAGCACAATCATCACCTGCACCGTTCAGTATTCGGATCACACATCCCAGTCGGTTGATATTAAAGTGAGCAGCCGCCTTATGTCTTATGCAGAAGCAGGAGAACCGGAGGCAGCGCCGACAGACCCTGATGATGAGATGATTTATGTGACGTTTGAATTGCAGGAGTAGTGATTAAGAAGCCGGGCAGGAGAGTCCCGGCTTCTTAATAATATATAATTTCGCAAATAAATAATTGACAAATGATCAACCTTATATTATGATACTTTTAATCGAAGAAATTCTACACAGTGTGCGTTCCGCACATTCAGACAGTTTCTGTCAGATTTTCTAGACATCAACTAAATAGGACAGGAACCGGATGGCGATATGTAATATACTCATATCGGAATCCTGTCGTCATACGGGAGGACAAGATATGGGAGAAAGTAATAGAAACCGATGGCATAGACGAGGCAGATGCCGGATGCTGGAAGAGTATGCGGAGTTTGTGGCAATATCCAGACAATATATCGATGATGGTATAAAATTACAGGAAGCATTGAATTTGGCGATAGATTACTGTATAGAGCATGATATTTTATATGAAACATTAAGAGAACATCGTGTGGAGGTGTTAGGAATGCTGCTGGAAGATTCTGAATACCAGAAAAAGTTATTCCGGGAATTTGGACTGTAACAGAATGTCAGTCCTATTACCGGGGACGACGGCAGTTTAGCAGCACGATTGCGCATAGAATACATAGGATGCCAATGACTGACAATACTGTCATGTATTCGTGGAAAACGACTACGCCTATCAAAGTGGCGACCATCGGTTCAATGGTGGCAAGGATAGCTGCTCGGCTGGCCTCAACCTGCTCTAAGCCCAGAGTGTAGAGCAGAAAAGGAATAACTGCTGTGACTAACCCGGTCAATATAATAAAAACAGACAGAAACGGTTTGCGTGGGCAAACCGTTATTTTATGCCATAAATCCGGTAATGAACAGAGAAAGAGGGAACCAACTGCGGCAGTCAGAAAGGTATAGGTGGTGACTGTATAGGTCGAATATTTGCGCAATGCTATTGTTCCGAGTATGCTGTAGAGCCCGTAACCTAATCCGGAGCCGAGGCCGATGAGTATTCCGATGAGAGACACATTACTGTCAGCTGAGCCGAGACCAGAGACAAGCACGCATCCCACAAAAGAAATGATGAGGGCGAGCAGTTTATTTCTTGTCATTTTCTCGTGGAAAAGACAAAGAGACAATAACATGACCCAGATCGGCGAGGTATAGAGAAGGATTGCCGCAATGGACAGGGTCATCATGCGTATAGCCGTAAAGTAGCACGTAGTGAAGAAGAGAATACTGCCGAATCCCAATCCCAGAAAGAGAGGGATATCTTTCATTTTAATTCTGAAGCCTTTGGGATCTTTGAGTAACAATATGAGTGAAAAAGTTAAAGCGGCGACGGTCAAACGGATGCTGACGACTTGAATCGAAGTAAATCCGGCGAGATCTGTCAGTCCGCGGACAAAGATGCCCATGCTTCCCCAGAAGATGCCTGCAAGTAAAATGAGAAATGTTCCGTTTGATTTGCTAGTATTCATTGTATCGTTCCTTTATGTATTGTGTGCCTTTCTATATTATATAGGAATCTTTTATCAGCCGAATCCTAATTTTAATGTGAATGAAGAGATTCGGGTGCCCAAGTCGTTATATTATTATATTCGTGTATCATATGTGTTTCAGTTATCCATCTCAATTTATATTGAGTATTTCAGCAGTCATTTTACATTTTTGCACGTAAAATGATTTTTTAAAATATCTGTTGACAAATAATATTATATGACGTATAGTATCTACAGAAACAATATTATATAA
>CAMXBD010000147.1 GCA_947179245.1 uncultured Lachnospiraceae bacterium
CGGTGCCCTGTACCCACAATCCGCTCTAGTGGGGGTGATGCTTTATCGAGGGCGTTCGCTTGTGTAGCTGCCCTTTATAAGTGGCGTTGAAGTTTGGGTCTTACGCAATGGAAATCTATGAACCGTGTCAGGGTGGGAACACAGCAGCACTAAGTAGAAGCTTTCATGTGCCGTGAGGGTGCCTGGCGGAGTTAACTGTAAAGGTAACGTATGTGAGTTAAGTTCGACATAAAGCGCACGGTTTTAATATACACCGTGCGCCCAACTGTTTTACACATCAATATTCTATTTGGAACTCTCAGTTATTTATCATTCAATCTCTGAAGCATAGCTTTCATTATATCCTGCTTACGAATCGTCTCCATTGCATTATCCAGATTCAATATAAAGTTCTGGTAAAACCGCCCTTCAAACGCCGGGCGATAATCCCCGGCCACACAATAGCCATAACAATGATCCTGAAAATGAATTGGCATAATAATATAGAATGCGCCCGACCTCTTCATCGCACACTCTTCCGGCAATAGCATGCTTTTATGAAACGCTCCATAACTGTTGACCTTTCCTCTTTCATATGCAAACGGCACCCATATTTCATCACTATAGCCCGAAGTATCCTTGAAGCCGACTTCTCCATTCGCTATACTTTCCAGCTCCTTACAGTAATTGTCATAGCTGCCACAGATACATAAATAAAAGTATTCTATACCGATTTCGCGTATATAATGCTCCAAACTCTCTAAAAGATCATCCATGTCTGCTAATTTCGTAAATTCCACCGAAGCATTTTTGATGATTTCCATCTCCTGATACGCTTTAACATGCTGCTTCATATAATTTTCGCGCATATGTACAGCATCCCCGTCTCTCCAGCCGGCACATCCACAGGATTCAGAAAACATTGCATGTCCCTGAATGATCGTATGAACCTCCACCTCATGTCCTTGATTTGCCATAACAATTTTATCGTAGGCAATCTGCCCTGCTTCATACTCTCCCCTTCTCACCGTAGTTAGTCTCGGATAGCTGTATGCTGCAATCTCACTGTCATCATAGCCCGTCACCATCACATCTTCTGGCACTCGATATCCCGCTTCCTTCAAAGCTAATACTGCGCCTATCGCCATCTCGTCATTAGCCGCAACGATTGTATCAGGTTTCACTTGCGCTTCATCTAAAAATTTTCTGACGGCTCTTCTTCCACTCTCATAACTGTAATCTCCGTGGTAAATTTGGTCTTCGCTCCATTTAATGTGATTTGCCGTCAGCGTATCTTCGTAAGCACGCAGTCTGAGGCGTGCATCATGGCTGTCCGCCGGTCCCGAAATAAAGAAAATGTTTGTGGCATTATGCTGTGTAATGAGATGTTCGACAATCTCCTCTACACCGCTTCTGTTCTCCATTTCCACATGCATAAAATATGGATTTGTAATGTTCAAATCAACGCATGGTATTCCTACAATGCCAATCTTATCCGCAATCTCTTTCACAATATCCGGTTCATGAATCGTATCGGTATTCAGTATTACACCGTCATATTTCGTGAAATCCGGCAATTTGTAAATGTTGTACTCACCTTGTTCATATTTGGAGGGCACCTCATACTTCCATCCGTCGCACGTAAAAATATGAACATTTGCCCTATCCAAAATCGCTTTGTCAAGTATACCGTTAATTGTTCTTTTCTGGGAATCATAGCTGATTCCACCAAGCAGTACCGCAATCTTCATCTTATCTATCCCCCTGCCACCGTACCTTCCACCAACTGTAACCCTGTACCCAATCTATAGCTTCATTGTCAGTAATAATGAACCTTTGCTTCTGCGGTAACCAAAGCAGTCTGAAGCTCACATTTACTTACATGTATTGTATCATATATATATCTATCATACCAAATATAAATTCGCGTTTAGTTTACAATTCTACTTTTCTAAGATAATATCCGAACTCTCCCGCCCTTACATTGCCACCCGGACACTCAAAAGCCTCAAATCCAAACATTAATGCGACCATCTTCTCCCGTTCATAGAACACTCCCGGTACACCCAGATAGTAATCCTGTTCTTTTCCCAGAATGATATAGCGGTAATTATAGAATCCGTGCAGAAGAAAGCTGTTATTGACAAGATGCTGATATTTCGACTGTAAGATCACGAAGTCCTTCGGCTCCAGCTTGACATAGACCCTCTCATCATCGTAAGGATGTATCTTCTCATATGTATCCAGTATCTGTTCCCACTTGTCCTCTTTTAAGTTATGTTCAGGCATAGTCTGCGGCACTGTAAACGTACTCTCTGTCGCGCGGCGCGGCAACTCTTCTTTAATCAGAATTGTTTCCGTCCGTGTACCTGTTTTTTTCATAGTGCCTTCTTTCTTTACAACATTCATCTCTCTCACAGCGCTTTCTTCTTTTACAGCATCCGTCTCTCTCACAGCACTTTCCTTTTTTACAGCATCTACCTCCTTCACTGTGCTTTCCTTTTTTACAGTATTTAACGCTCTCACAACGCTTTCTTCCTTTACAGGTTCCTCCTCTTTTACGGCATCTGACTTTCCCGGCACAGCCATCTCACCAGCCGTTTTACTTCTTCCTTCCAGATAATACTCACCCGGCAATATGACTTGCACGATTACTCTATCCGCCGCCTCCAGCAGTTTTTCTTCCCAGCTTCCGCTGCCATCCTGAACTGTAATACCATTTATTTCTTTCCAACCATTTCCGTTATGGACGCGAATAGGGAATCTACCACTTATGCCTAGGGGAATATTCTGTACTTTCAAATGCAGTCTGCTCTCACGTTCCCGATTCTCAACCTTAAGAAATCCAGCGCTTCCCACCCGGCTTCCCTCTTTATACAGTCCTATGTATATGATCTCTTTCTGGTACATAGCCTCTCCCTCTCTCCCATATGATGATACTAGGTATATATATGCTGTATAACAGCAAAAAATGCCGGATAGATATCACACAGATACCATCCGGCATACTACCAATCACATATGAAAACAGGTGGGTTTACTTAATCAATACTCTAATGAATCCAAATATTTCATATAATTAACGACCATCAAAGCAATCTTAAATGTCAATGCATCCTCAAAAGTCCTGATATCCAGTCCCGTGCTTGCCTCCAGTTTCTCAATACGATACACTAGTGTATTTCGGTGCACAAAAAGCTGTCTGGAAGTCTCCGACACATTCAGATTATTTTCAAAGAACTTATTGATTGTTGTCAATGTCTCTTCATCTAAGTTGCTTGGTACATTTGAACCAAATATCTCGTCAATAAAGATACGACACAGATTAATCGGCAACTGATAAATCAGACGTCCGATTCCGAGTGTGTTATATGCAGTCACTTTTCTCTCTGCATAGAATATCTTACCAACATCAAGCGCCATCTTAGCCTCTTTATAGGATTTAGAAACCTCCTTCAGCTCTCCTACAATTGTGCCGTATGCTACACGCACATTCATCATTGCTTCCATATTCATCATGTCCACAATGGTATTGGCAACCTGATCTAATCTGGTATAATCTTCATCCGGCTCAAGTTCCTTGATCAATATTACATCGCTCTCATCCACTGCCGTAATATAGTCCCCCACCTGTGTGGAAAACATACCATTTAGCAGTTCCGTCGCGGCTGACTCTCTCTCTCTGTCTTTTTCTTTGTCTGTCTCTATCAGAAATACTGCTCTGGGCACTGCCGCCTCTATATGCAGCTTCTTGGCTCTATTATAGATATCCACAAGAAGCATGTTATCCAATAACAAATTCTGGAAAAAATTATTGCGGTCATATCTTTCCTTATAGGCAATAATCAACTGCTGCAGCTGGCTGACTGCAATCTTGCCTAGCATATAAGTATCCTCACTGTTTCCTTTCGCATCGAGGACAAATAGCACTTCTTCTTCATCTAAAATCTTCATCAAATGATGCGCACCTATCACCTGACTATCCGCAGGCGAATTGACAAACCCTGCGATAAGCGCCGGTGTTATCTCATCGGATTCAAAGGTTGATGCCATAATCTTGCCCTCTAAATCCCAAACACTCAGATCAACTTTGGAAATAGCCTTCAACTCTTCAATGCTGCCTCTGATCACTTGACTTGAAATCATATATTAACCTCTCTTCAAAAATAAAGGGGATGCCAAGGCATCCCCTTCATATCATTTTAATTAGTTGGTGATGGTATGCTCTGTCTCTTTGTCGAATACATGAATCTTCTCAACATCGAAAGCAAACTTAACTGTATCACCGGGTCTTGCTGTTGTACGGGAATCTACTCTAGCTGTAATCGGGAACTCTGCAAGATCAAAGTATAAGTAAACTTCTGCACCAAGCAATTCATAAACCTTGATGGTAGACTCAAATACGCACTTAGCTGTCTCAATGAACATTTCGGAATCATATACATCTTCAGGACGGATACCGAATGTTACAGTCTTGCCTGCATAACCGCCATCAATCAGCTTCTTGGATTTAGAAGGCGGTAACGGAATAGTCTTACCAGCTACCTTCAAGCTAGCAACATCGCCGCTCACTTCAACAACTGCGTCTAAGAAGTTCATCTGCGGTGATCCCATGAATCCTGCTACGAACAGGTTCTGAGGCTTCTGATATAAGTTCTGAGGTGTATCTACCTGCTGAACAACACCGTCTTTCATAACGACGATTCTTGTACCAAGTGTCATAGCCTCTGTCTGGTCATGTGTTACATAGATGATGGTTGTGCCCAGTCTCTGATGCAATTTAGAAATCTCAACACGCATCTGTACACGAAGTTTTGCATCCAAGTTAGAAAGAGGCTCATCCATGAGGAATACCTTAGGGTTACGAACGATAGCACGACCCATAGCAACACGCTGTCTCTGACCACCGGACAAAGCCTTCGGTTTACGATCCAGAAGAGCTGTCAGATCAAGGATCTTAGCTGCCTCTTTAACCATCTTATCAATCTCATCCTTCGGAACTTTTCTCAACTTAAGTCCGAATGCCATATTGTCGTATACGGACATATGAGGATACAGAGCGTAGTTCTGGAATACCATCGCGATATCTCTATCTTTAGGCTCTACATCGTTTACAACTCTGTCACCGATCTTCAACTCACCAGAAGAAATATCTTCCAGACCTGCGATCATACGAAGTGTTGTAGATTTACCACAACCTGAAGGACCTACGAAAATAATAAATTCCTGATCTGCGATTTCAAGATTGAAATCTTTTACTGCCTCAAAGCCGTTCGGATAAACTTTGCAGACATTTTTTAAAGATAAACTTGCCATGATTGCCTCCTAATTTATAATTTTTTTGTTGTCTCAATGATTATTCATCAATTTTTGACTCTGAACATAGTATAACGGACTTTTTTCTCCTTTGCCATGCCATTATTTCACAAAGATTTTGCTTTCCATTGTAGAAATTGCTTACTTTAAACCGCATTTTTCACTCTCCTAGACAAGTTGACCAAGAATTTACGTTTTTCCTATGCACATTTAACAAAACATTATTTATGCATGACATGCCAAGACTTTATAGCCGCTCTCTGCCACCGCGTCGATCAGTTTTTGATCTTCTACCTCTGTGTCCGCTGTCACTGTTGCCTTGTTTTCTTCAAGGCTGACCACCACCTGCGTCACCCCTGCTACACCCTCCAGCGCTTTCTGCACATGTGCCTGACAATGCGCACACATCATACCCTCGATTTCCAATGTTTTTACCATTTTGTTCTCCTCCTTATTCTCATTGTTTTTGCTGTCTTCATTTCTTTCTTCCGCTTTGCTGATACCATTTATAAAGTCCGGCATGGCGACTTCGTCTTTCTTCTTATCTCTTCTGTCTGACTGTACCGCAAAAAGATTCAACCGCAAAGCATTTGTCACCACGCAGAAGCTGGACAGGCTCATTGCCGCCGCCGCAAACATAGGATTTAGACTTAATCCCATCACCGGAACAAGAATACCCGCCGCCAGCGGTATGCCGACACAGTTGTAGAAAAATGCCCAGAATAAATTCTCATGAATATTTTTAAGCACCTGTCTGGAAAGTCTGATTGCTGCGGATACATCGGTCAGCTTGGATTTCATCAAAACGATATCGGCAGCTTCCAGCGCCACATCCGAGCCCGCACCTATGGCAATACCTACGTCCGCTCTCGTCAATGCCGGTGCATCATTGATGCCGTCGCCAACCATGGCGACGCGGCCGCTTTCGGACAACCTTCTGACTACTGCCTCCTTATCATTCGGAAGAACATCGGACACGATTGCCGTAAGTCCCACCTGTCTTCCGATCGCCTGCGCTGTCCGTTTGTTATCGCCCGTAAGCATGACTACCTGTATCCCCATGTTGCGCAATTCACTGATCGCCTGCCGGCTGTCCTGCTTGACTACATCCGCCACAGCAATGATTCCCAACAGTCTGTCGCCGGCTGCAAAATAGAGGGGTGTCTTCCCTTCCTCAGCCATCCTTTCTCCGGCTGTCCGCATACTCTCCGTAAGCATTTTTCTCTCCGAGAGAAGCGCGCCGTTACCGCCCGCCGCTTTCGTTCCTGCCAGCACACCTTCCACGCCCCATCCCGGCAAAGCACGGAATCCTTCGACCGGCTGTATCTGAATCTGCCTCTCATCAGCATACTCACAGATTGCTTTTGCAAGCGGATGTTCGCTTCTTGCTTCCAGCGCCGCGGCAGTCTGTATAAGCTGTTCTTCCGTTACTCCCTGCGCCGGATACAAATCCGTAACCGTAGGTTTTCCCTCTGTGACAGTGCCGGTCTTATCCAATACCACAAAGTCCATCTTCCCGGCATGCTCAAGAGCTGTCGCGTTTTTGAACAGAATGCCCTGTCTGGCTCCCATACCATTTCCTACCATGATTGCTACCGGCGTGGCAAGCCCCAAGGAACAGGGACAACTGATTACCAGCACGCTGATCGCATAAGACAGCGCCTTACCGATACCCGCACCTGCCGCCAGCCATATCATACCCGTTATGACTGCCAGTATGATAACTACGGGCACAAACACTCCCGATACTTTATCTGCAATCTGTGCAATGGGCGCTTTGGTCGCCACAGCATTTTCCACCATGTCAATGATCTGCTGCAAGGTTGTGTCCTTGCCTACGCGCACCGCTCTGCATGTTAATGCACCGTTCTGGTTCATCGTTGCAGCACTTACACGGTCACCCGCATGTTTATCTACCGGCAGGCTCTCACCTGTCAAAGCGGATTCATCCACCGCACTCTCACCATCCAGCACCTCGCCGTCCACAGGAATGCTCTCGCCCGGTCTGACGATAAAAGTCTCCCCTGCCATGACATCCTGTGCCGGAACAGTAACCTCCGCTCCGTCTCTTATTACATGTGCTGTCTTAGGCGCCAGATCCATCAGACTCTTGATCGCATTAGTCGTCTTGCCTTTGCTGTACGCCTCCAGCATCTTGCCCACAGTGATCAGCGTCAGAATCATCGCCGCCGATTCAAAATACATATCATGCAGACAGTGTACTGCCATTTCTCTATGATCTGCTCCTACATAGGAACCCATACGAAACATAACTGCCGTACTGTATACAAAAGCCGCCCCGCTGCCAAGCGCCACCAGAGTATCCATATTAGGCGCCCTGTGCATAAGGCTCTGAAAACCACTGATAAAAAATTTCTGATTGATTATCATAACTAAACCAGTCAGCAATAATTGATACAGCGCTATCGCCCACGGGTCTGAAGCAAATGCCTCAGGAACATACCAGCCCCACATCAAATGCCCCATTGAAACATACATAAGCGGTATCAAAAGACACAGTGACACGATAAGTCTGCGTCTTATCTTAGGCGTTTCATGATCCTCCAGCGCATCTCTTCCGGCGGATGCACCATTTCCTGTATCTGCCCCGTCCGCTCCCACCGGACTTGCTCCGTATCCTGCCGCCACTACTGCCTCACAGATTGCCTGCGGCGATGCAGGCGCATCATATTCTACTGTCATGCTGTTCATCAATAAACTTACACTGACTTTATCAACTCCCGTAACACTCGCTGCCGCTTTCTCCACATGAGCACTGCAGGCGGCACATGTCATACCGGTCACTTGAAATTTTCCATTTATCATATTACTGCTCATACCTTTCTATTATTACTTCAACTTCTTAATCAACTCCACCGCTTCTTCCATTATTGCCTCATTGCCTTTCTTCACTTCCTCCACAACGCAGGTCTGCATATGATCCTGCAAAATAATATAGCCAAGGCTCTGCAGTGCACTCTCCACCGCTCCAATCTGAACTAATATGTCTCCACAATATCTGTTATCATCAATCATATTCTTAATTCCGTTAAGCTGCCCGATAATACGGCTGATACGATTTTGAAGCTGCTTCTGTTCCTTAGCATCTCTCGGTGTATTCTTATGATGACAGCAGGCGCATACGTCTTCCATTTTCTTTTCATCATCCATTTTGTATTATCTCCCTTTTTT
>CAMXBD010000148.1 GCA_947179245.1 uncultured Lachnospiraceae bacterium
ATATAATGATATATTACAAATACAGATTAAACGTTTAATCAAAGCAACCCTAATACAGAAAAGGAGGAAACTTATGAAAAGGAAGATGATTGCGCTTTTGCTGGCGTGTACGCTCAGCCTTACAATATGCGGATGCGGGGAGCAGGCGGATGGCAGCCAGAATGCACCCGAAAGCACAGATGCGGCATCACAGCAGGATGATTCAGACAGCGAGGCAGAAACAGCCGTAAATGTGACGGAGCAGGATGGGGCGTCCGACGGTGAAGATGTTACAATACAATTTCTCTATTATGCGGATGATACACAGAAAGCAATTATAGAGTCCGCATGTGCAGCATATGAGGAAAGTCATCCGGGAATTACAATAGAGCAGACAGTTGTTCCGGCGGACGGTTCCATAACAACCACTATAGCCACTCTGGCATCATCAAATGATTTGCCGGACATCAGCTATATGGCAGAGGCGGATGTGATCAAATATGCGGATGCGGGTGTGCTTTACAGCTTGGATGATGCGATAGCAGACGGAACGATTGGAGAGAAACTTGATTCGGTTACTATCCGTGGTCTGGATGGAAAGACATACGGAATAGGTTTGTCGAACCAGTTGATTTTTATGTATTATAATAAGGATATTTTTGACGAATACGATATTGAGTATCCTTCCACGCTTGTGGAGGAAGCATGGGAGTGGGACGAGTTCGTGGATATTGCCAAAAAACTCACTGTAGATGCCGGCGGAAACCATCCGGGTGATGCGGGATTTGACGCTTCCCAGATTGAGCAGTATGGTGTAGCTTTTAATTCCATGTATCAGTTCCAATATATGTGGTCGGCTTATGCAAATGGCGGTGGAATCGTTTCGGCGGATGGTACACAACTGCTTTGGGATAAGACAGAGTCTATCGAAGGAATCCAGAAGATAGCTGATCTGTTTAATGTGGATCAGGTTGCGCCGGCAACAACTTCCAGTCTGGTCAGCAGCATTGGATCTGCGGACAAGGCTATGATTTCAGGCGACGTGGCTATGTATATCAATGGCTCGTGGGATCTGTCCAATGTGATTAATGCCAACAAGGAAGCGGGAGTAAATTATGGCGTAGCGGTGCTTCCTAAAATGCAGAAAGCAATTACAATGAACTGCGGTGGTCCGGCAGTCATGTTTAATACGACACAACATCCGAAGGAAGTGCTGGAATTTTACTCTTACATGATGGATCCGGAACGGGTGGTTGATATTCTGAAAACAGGTGCATGGCTTCCGAATGAGGCGGCTTGGTATACGGATGAAGATAAAATTGCGCTGTGGACATCGGGGGAGAATGTTACGCAAGAGGCGAAAGAGGTTATTTTAAGCTATACAAATACAGAAGGTGCGATTGCGCAGTGGCCGGTATATTATGTTCCGGGCTGGGGAGACATGATGTCAATCAGTGATTCGGTCATGGATTCAGTGTGGAACGGAAGCAGTACGGTGGAGTCGGCGCTTAGTCCGGTGATGGATGAGATTAAGGCTGAATTTGCAAGATAGCGGTTTAGGCGGGAATGGAGATTTCTATGAAAAAAAGATGCGGAAACAAAAGAAAACAGATTTCGGAAAACAGGGCAGGGTATTTGTTCGCTGCACCCGGAATATTGGGGTTTCTGATATTTACGGCTGGACCGATGTTTATGAGTTTTTATTACAGCTTTACGGAGTTTTCTGTTCTAAGCAGTCCGAAGTGGATTGGAATTAAGAATTATGTGAATATGATTACGAGCCCGTCCGCGCTTTTTGTTAAATCTCTAAAGGTTACATTGTTTTATGCGGGTATCAATGCGGTGCTTGTCATGGTGTTTTCAGTTTTGACGGCGCTGCTTTTGAATCGGAATTTCAAAGGGAGGGGAATCTTAAGAGCAATTTATTTCCTTCCCTCCGTGGTACCTGTTGTGGCGACTACGGTAATCTGGAATTGGATATTGGATTACCGGAACGGTCTGATTAATCAGGTACTGCGGATGATGGGAATCGGTTCACTGAATTGGCTTATGGATGAAAAGCTGATATTTGTATCTCTATTCATTATGAGCTTGTGGACGTGCGGAGGGTCTGTTGTCATTATGATTGCTGCCCTGCAGGATGTTCCGAAGAGCTTGATAGAGGCGGTCGAGGTGGACGGAGGAAGTGCATGGCATAGATTTCGCTATGCGGCATTTCCCTCGATATCTCCGGTGGTGTTCTTCCAGCTTGTGATGTGTCTGGTTAATTCTCTTCAGATTTATGCGCAGAGTATTATGCTATCGGACAACGGAAGCCCGGACCGGATGACTTATTTTATGAATGTCATGGTATATGATCATGCGTTCAAGCAATTGAAAATGGGACTTGCCAGTGCGGAAAGCTGGGGGATGTTTTTGGTAATTATATTGATTACAGGCATTCTTTTCGGAACAAAGAAATATTGGGTTTATGATAATGACTAGAAAAGGAACTAAAATGCGGAGGTGACACATATTGAGAAAGAGGAAAAAGGTGTTGAATGGCATTTTGATTGCCATCGCGGTGTTTGCAGGAGTGGTTTTTCTGTTTCCTATATTCTGGATGGTGAGAAGTTCCTTTATGGGGTTGGAAGAATTGTACAGGACGCCGCCTGTTATTATTCCCCGGATGGCTACGTTGAAAAATTATGCAGAAGCGCTCAAACAGAGTGATTTGCTCTTGCAGTTTCGTAATTCATGTGTGATAACGGCGTTGTGCGTGGCAGGGTCTGTTATATCTTCCAGCCTGACTGCCTATGGGTTTTCCAGATTTGATTTTAAATATAAAAAGGTCTGGTTCATGCTGATCATTTCGACAATGATGCTCCCAGCGGCTGTCACACTGATCCCACAGTACCGGATGTGGAACAAGCTTCACCTTCTGGGAACGATTGCACCTATGGTCGTTCCGGCGTGGTTCGGGGGAAGTGCGTATTTTACCTTTATGCTCAGACAATTTTTTCAGACAATACCGAAGGAGCTGGACGAGGCGGCGAGGGTGGATGGAGCGGGATATTTCAGAATTTATTTAAGGATTATTCTTCCGCTTACGAAACCGGCATTGATTGTGGTGGCGCTGTTTGCGTTTGTGAATGCATGGAATGAATTTTTCTATACAGTTATTTATCTGAACGGGCACCAGAAGTTGAAAACACTGACGCTGGGGCTGTATATGTTTAAAGGCGTGTATTCGACAAACTATGGAGCCGTACTGGCGCTGGCGGCTGTCATCAGTATACCGGCGCTGATATTTTTTCTGATTGGAAATAAATATTTTGTTGAGGGAATTTCTATGACAGGAATAAAAGGATGATGGGAGAAGTAATTTATGGGGACAGAAATTCGTTTTGTGCAGAATAAGGAGAAAGAACAAGGGGTTGAGATATGTTTCGAAGATGCGGTGTTTTTTTCCGAGACTCCTGTAGAAATCGAAGTGAAAGAGACGGCGGATGGTTTTCGTATATATCAGAAAGGATATGAAAGGATAGAAAAAACAGAGGAAGAATACCGTTGCTTTGCGGTGATAGAGACTGTAAACGGCAGCAGGATCGGGTTTTCGGATACCTATCAATGGAGAGGAGAAGAGCTTGTTTTTGCGAGAAAAGCAGAAGTGCTGCAGGAGGACGGGCGTGAGTCGGGATTTTCCTCTTCTTTCAGCTTGAAAGAAAAAGACGGGTATCAACTGAAAGACTACGACGTGTTTATTCCGGGTATCTGGTACCGGAAAAATGAGAATGTAGTGGACAAAGCTTTCGGCAGCGATCTAAGAGACCGCTATTATTATATCAGGATCACGAGGATGGCGATGCCTTATGTGGAACTGTACAGACCGGAAAGCGGCAGGTATGTTGCGGTGAGACACCTTTCGCCAGAACCTTCCACCGGAATGAAAGAGACCAGTGCGGATTGGATCATGGATAGTTCTTTTCAGTATGCATCGATGGGAATCAGAAATAATGACTCGGCGGAACTCGTCTATAATTTTCCGGGAAGTGAGGGTGAGAAGAATTACATTGACGGCAGCAGGGCGTGGGCTAAGAGAAGCCATCCGTTACGGACAGGCTTTACGCAGGAGTATTCTTTTGGCGTGGTAAGCGGAAAGGCAAAAGGGGCTTATGAAGCGATGCGTGATGTGTGGCGGTTTTGCTATGAACAGAGAACGCCGGAACATATCAGCGCGGATCCGGAAAAAGTATATCAGCACAGCATAGAACTTCTGGATGTGTATTGCCAGAAATATAACGGGGCAATGGGACTTCCTTTCTGGACTGCGGTGCCGGAAGGAAGTGTATGCGATATCAGCTTTCAGATGGGATTCGTCGGACAGCAGACAATGTGCGCTTACCATCTGATGCGATATGGATATCTGCACCAGAATGAAGCAATGGTGAAAAAGGCGTGCGAGATCGTTGATTTCTGGGTAAATGAGTCGATGAAAGACAGCGTGATTCCGAGAGTGTGGTACAATGCGTTTCCGGATACTTTCAGAACAGACTATCCTACATACACGAGGACTGTAGCTGACGGCATGGAGGGAATCCTAGCGTGTTATCTGTATGCCTTGAAAGCAGGCAGAGCAGAAAACCGGTGGCTGGATTTCTGCATCAAATATGCTGACTGGCTGGTGCGGAATCAGAATGAGGACGGCTCTTTTTACCGGGCTTATGATGAAAAAGGAAATCCGGTACATAAGGGAAAATTCAATACCACGAATGTGATTCGGTTTCTGGTGAATATGTATTGGGCGGCGGACAGGAAAGAATACGGGGAAGCGGCACGCAGGGCAGGCGATTTTAGTTATGCGAATATTTATCTCCCCATGCAGTACGTGGGAGGAACGGCGGATAATGACAATACAATCGACAAAGAGGCTGGTATGATTGCTGTATATGCGTTTATGACACTGTATGATATGGATGGACAGGAACGCTGGCTGGAGGCTGCAAAAGGAGCGGCGGATTTTGCTGAGACTTGGACTTATGCGTGGAATTACGAAGTGAAACCCTACAAAGGGAACGCGGTATTTGATAAGGTGGGCATTACGGGGTTGAGCCTGATCGCCACAGGGCATTCACATGCCGATGTCATGATGGGGTATATGCCTTATGAATATTATCGGCTGTATCTGCACACAGCGGATGCACATTATCGTGAGTTTGGTCTGTTTCTCAATGGAAACACAAAGCAGACTATGGACTGGTCGGGAGAATTGGGGCATGTCTATCCGGGATTGGTCGAGGAAAGCGGAGAACTGGCGATGCAGTATCACAACGGATTGGGGAAATGGCTCCCGTGGTGTACTATTGCGGAAATAGAATCCTTGACCAGATTCAAAGAACGATTCGGCAGCATGGATGTAGAAGAAATAGACAAGAGAGCCACGGAAGTTAATGAAGCGGATAACCGTAAGAAAGCATACTCGTGGTTTGGTATGTAAGCAGACATGGACAAAAAGAGCGGGATTATCTATAATAAAGATATGTTCTGTCTTGTTCCGCGTGGAAAATAGAGGACGGAAAGCGGCGTTTAGAGGAGAGGTATGGCGACAATAAAGGAAATAGCAAAGGAATGCAATGTTTCTATAGCGACGGTTTCAAATATCTTGAATAACAAGGGAAAAGTAGGCGAGGAAACCAGAAAAATGGTTCTGGAAAAAATCGAAAAGATGAATTACGTCCCGAATGTAGTAGCCAAGAATTTGAAACAGAGAGCAACCAGAACCATAGGAGTCATAACGGAGGACCTTACGGTATTTAACGCGCCGGAAATCGTGGATGGGATAGATGAGTATCTGGAGGGGCGCAGGTACAACTTTTTGCTGGGAAATCTGCGCATCTACCGGAAGTATGGAGAGGAGTTCTGTTATCACGAGGAGTTTAAGGATAGCCTTGAAGAGGAACTGGGCATTATGCGCGCGAATCAAGTGGAAGGAATCATCTATGTCAGCTCGCACAGAAGAAACCTGTCGGGGATTCTCAAACAGGATAATTCTATGCCGGTAGTCGTAGTCTACGGTTTTGCGAAGGACATGAATATTCCGTCTGTTGTTTTTCATGATGAACAGGCTGCTTATACAGTAGTGCAAAGACTGCTGCGGACGGAGACGGAAAGAGTAGGAATTATTGCAGGAGACCGCGGCAGCCTGCACACAAGCGAACGTCTGCTGGGCTGTCAGAAAGCAATGTACCAGAAAGGTATCTTATATAATCCGGAGCTGGTTTATTATGGGGATTGGAGCAGAGAGTTCGGGTATCAGGCGGCGGGCAGGCTGCTTGAGCAGGGGATTCGGGTGATATTTTCTATGAATGACAGTATGGCAATGGGAATATATGATTATGCCGGAGAAAAAGGTCTTGTCATTGGTAAAGACCTCTTTGTAGGAGGAATCGGCAGCCAGTTTGGAGATATCCTGCGGCCTAAGCTGACTACGGTTGAGATGCCGTTGTTTGAGATGGGGCAAAAGGCAGGAGAGATTATTCTCGGAATTATTGAGGGGAAGATTTCTCTTAACGGCGATGCATATAAGATAGAAGGAAAGCTGCTAAACGATACCAGAGGCAGCGTGGCGGAATGAGCTGACGCGGAAGAGAACACGAAACCAGAAATACAAAAACTGAAAACATAAAAACAAAAAAGCAGAAACATAAGCAGAAAGCGGTTGACAGCCATGGATGGTATGTGCTATATTGTTCAAGGTTGTTACAACCATGCCGAAGACAGTAGGTGCCGTAATGCCGGCGTAAGAATACCGCCTACCGAGGAGAAGAGTTGCTTTGTAAAGTAGATCCTTCCTGTCTTCAGGAGGGATTTTTTGATAGAGAACTCCTTTCGGCGTAAAATCTATAAGGAGGTAAATGTAATGGCAAAAGTCGAACTGAAAAAACCTATCGTAGAAGAAATCGCAGCTTCCATTAAAGATGCACAGTCAGTTGTTCTTGTTGACTATCGTGGACTCACGGTAGAGCAGGACACAGAGCTTCGTAAGCAGCTTCGTGAAGCAGGTATCACCTACAAGGTTTACAAGAACACAATGATGAATTTTGCATTTAAGGGTACGGATTTCGAGTCACTGACTCCTTATCTTGAGGGACCCAGCGCAGTCGCTATTTCCACAGAAGATGCTACGGCGCCTGCAAGAGTATTATGCAAATTCGCTAAGACAGCAAATGCTCTTGAAGTCAAGGGCGGTGTTGTGGAAGGTGTGGCTTACGATGCTAAGGGAATTGAGAACATTTCTAAGATTCCTTCCAGAGAAGAGCTGCTCTCCAAGTTGCTTGGAAGCATCCAGTCACCGATTACCAATTTTGCTCGTGTTATGAATCAGTTAGCGGAAAAAGGCGGCGCATCCGAATGCGAAGCAGCGCCTGCGGCTGAGGAAGCTCCGGCAGAAGAAGCGGCAGCACCCGTAGAGGAAACTCCTGCTGCAGAAGCACCTGCTGCTGAGGCACCCGCAGCAGAAGAGACACCGGCAGAATAAAAAATCGAGCTGCGCTCGATTGCGAGGTTTGCTCCGCAAACTCGAAAAGGCGGAGAAATTCCTATATAATAAAAATTGAGTCACAATAAACAAAAATAACGGAGGTAAACAGTAATGGCAAAATTATCTACTCAGGAATTGATTGACGCGATCAAAGAGTTGACAGTATTAGAATTAAATGATTTAGTTAAAGCATGTGAAGAAGAGTTCGGCGTATCTGCAGCAGCAGGTGTTGTCGTTGCGGCAGCAGGCGGTGACGCAGGCGCAGCAGCAGCTGAGGAGAAGACAGAGTTCGACGTTGAGTTGACAGAGGTTGGTCCTAACAAGGTTAAGGTTATCAAAGTTGTTCGTGAGGCAACAGGCCTTGGTCTGAAGGAAGCTAAAGACTTAGTTGATTCTGCTCCGAAGGTGTTGAAAGAGGCTGCTTCCAAGGAAGAGGCTGATGACATCAAGGCTAAGTTAGAAGCTGAAGGTGCTAAGGTTACTTTGAAATAATCCAATCGGATCAATCATAAGTAAAGAAAACCGTTCATCGCCGGCTGGCGCATTTGCTCAGTCTGCATGAACGGTTTTGTGCTTGTTATATTTATGTCTGTTCAAAAGTATCTGCTTTATGTTCTCAGCCGTATCTGCGGTATATTTTTTAATAAATATTTCTGAAAATAGTAATTGACTCTCCTAAAAATTTGTAGTAGAATGGATAATGCACTATTGTGGTGTGGTATGCTTATTTGGATTATAATTTTTTGCTGACAAGCGATCTGATAAGCAATAAATCATAAAGAACGGGGTGAAATTGTCGATGGAAAAGAAC
Source organism: uncultured Lachnospiraceae bacterium (assembly GCA_947179245.1). Classification (GTDB taxonomy): domain Bacteria; phylum Bacillota; class Clostridia; order Lachnospirales; family Lachnospiraceae; genus UBA3282. The sequence goes on from CAMXBD010000148.1 coordinate 8,310, forward strand.
AGGATTCGCAAGACTGCCGCCGGCAGAAATACGCGTATGACCTATGCACGACAGAAGGAAGTTC
>CAMXBD010000149.1 GCA_947179245.1 uncultured Lachnospiraceae bacterium
CATACCCACTGTTCAATAAAACCGTCTTTGTTTCAAAGTTAAAAGAAATATCTCCTGCCACTGCATTGTCACCTTCCTGCATCTGCTGTTCTGCCTGCTCTATTGCTTCTACACTTTCTGTCTGCACATACTGCTCCGACACTTTATCCGCAGAGGAATCTGTCACTGCCTGTTTTCCACAGGCTGATAACATAACGATAAACAGACAAGCCAGCATAAGATTATACAGCCGTTTCATACCGCTCCTCCTTTTTTTCCTGTATCACTTTCAGCACTTTCGCAGGAACCCCTCCCACTACCGTCATGGCAGGAACATCCCGTGTCACTACTGCTCCCGCCGCAACTACCGCATAATCGCCAATCGTCACTCCCGGCAGTATGACGGCATTAGAACCAATCCATACACGAGCACCAACCTTTATCGGCGCATAATGATTTTTCCGGTTTTCCTTTGGGTTCAGGTCATGGTTGATCGTTGCCAGCACGACATTATGACCAATCAGTGCACCGTCCCCGATTTCAATTCCGCCCTGATCCTGAAAATGGCATCCCGAATTGATAAAGACTTCTTTCCCGATTGTAATATTTTTTCCAAAATCCGTATAGAACGGGGGAAACATCCGAAAAGAACAGTCTATCTTTTTCCCGGTCAACCTGCCCATAATCTCCCGAAGCTCCTCTGGTGTATGGTACTTCGTATTAAGTTCCATTCCAATGCGGACAGCTTCTTGAAAAAGCTCATTTGCATACGCATCACGTTCGGCATTTTCTCCTGCCCCTTCCCGAAATCCGTCTATCACATCTTTAATATCCACTTCGTTTACTGTCATGGTCTACATCTCCTTTTCCCACTCCCGCAGCGTATGGACGCCTGTTTCATCGCCCAATCTTTCCAATCGGCTGATTTCGTCAGCAGTCAGTTCAATCTGTGTCGCCTTTGCGGCCTCCTCTACCTGACCCACCTTCGTTACTCCAATAATCGGGAGCGTACCTTTTGCAATCGCCCATGCTGTTGCAACCTGCGCAGGACTGGCATCAAAACGTGTACCTACGATTTTTAGTTCATCAATCAATGCCGTCAGTTCTTTCAAATGCGGGTTATAAGCTTCTCCCCTCCCGGTTCCCTCCGGAAATGGATTTTCCTCACTGTACCGTCCGGTAAGCACCCCCTGCTCCAACACCATATAGGAATAGAATGTAATGCCGTTCTCCTTACAGTAATCAAGGATACCCGCACGCTCCGAAGAGCGGTGTAACAAACTGAAATGGTTCTGCACCGCGGAGACTTTCAAGCCCTCCGCCGAGAGAATTTCATTTGCCCTTTTTATCTCTGCAAGGTTGTGATTGGAAACGCCAATTGTCTTGATCTGCCCGCTTTTTGCTAACGGGATTAAATCTGGCGTCCATTTTTCAACATCCATCGGATTGTGTATCCAATAAACATCAATCACATCTGTATGCAGACGTTCTTTGCTGCCGTCAATCATTTCCTGCATGGCATCTGGCGAACTTCCGGCTATCTGTGGCGTGAATTTTGTGGAAAGGATAACGCTGTCCCGGCGCACATCTTTCACAAAACTTCCAAGAATCCGCTCAGATGTCCCTTCTCCGTAAACCGCTGCCGTATCCCACAGGTTCAGTCCACACTCCATTGCTTTCTCAAACACAGGTTTCAAATCCGCTTCAAACAAATGGTTTCCAAATACCTGATCCCCTCCGGCTGCTCCCGCACCCCAAGACCACGCTCCTAGTGCAATTTTCGGTATAACTGTACTCATCTCAAATCCTCCTCAATTTTTCTTTAAAAAACTTCCCCAACTGGTTCGTAAAATAATCCAAAAATTATATCCGCTTCTGCCATCTCTCACCCTTCTTGACTCTATTTTAATCTGCCATAGAAATAATATCAAATACATATATAGAATATCTTTTCATACTTGAAAGGTATGGGTTTTTCTGTTATTGTTTAGTCAAAGACTTTTATAGGAGGAGTTCTACATGGATATCCGGGTGTTACAGTATTTCCTTGCAGTTGCAAGAGAAGAAAGCATAACAAAGGCTGCGGAGGCTTTACGCATGACACAACCGCCGCTTTCAAGACAATTAAAAGATTTGGAAGAAGAATTGGGAAAGCAGTTATTCATTCGTGGAAGTAAAAAAATCACGCTTACTGAGGACGGAATACTGCTTCGCAAACGTGCGGAAGAATTAGTTGATTTAATGGAAAAAACAAAGATGGAACTGACATCTTCCAGCGAGAATATCAATGGCGATATTTACATTGGCTGCGGAGAAACTGAAAGTATTTCCTTTTTGGCACAGGCAGCTTGGGATTTGCAAAAAAAGCACCCTCTCATCCACTACCACATTTACAGCGGCGATGCGGAACGTGTTACAGAAAAATTGGATAAGGGCTTGATTGACTTCGGACTGTTAGTCGGAGAAGCAGATATGAACAAATATGATTACCTTAAACTTCCGCAAAAAGATTTATGGGGCGTCCTGATGCGCAAGGACAGCCCTTTGGCAGAAAAGGAAGTGATTTTTGCAGAAGATTTGTGGGATAAGCCTCTGATTGTATCACATCAGACCTCAATCAACGCGGAAATGTTCCATTGGTTAAAAACGGACATTTCCAAGCTCAATATCGTTGCAACTTATGATTTGATTTATAACGCAGCGCAATTTGTTAAGAAAGGCTTTGGATATGTCATTGCATTAGATAAATTGATCAACACGTCAGGGGACAGCAATCTATGTTTTAAACCGCTTTCTCCCACATTAGAAGCAGAACTTTGCATTGTTTGGAAAAAGCATCAGGTTCTTTCGAGAGCCTCCAGTGCATTTCTACAACAGTTGAAAGCTGATACTCTTAAAAAAAATGTATCGTGCTGAAGCTGTTACTCCTATCTACAAGATTATTGATGCTCTTCCAGCCAGCGGACCGCACAGTGTGCCAAACAGGCGGAGCCGATTGGACAGACATTCTCATTGAACCGAACCTTCGGATTGTGGGCAGGGGCGTCACCTCTCTCATCCATATATCCTGCCGAAAGATACATGAATACGCTGGGAACTTTCTCTGCAATAGTCGCAAAGTCCTCAGAAGCGCTGGCTGACGTATCGGGGACCGGGGTCAGACCGGGAATCGGCAGTTCTTCCATATAACTTACCAACTCGTCAGTCATGGCAGCATTACAAACCAGCGGCGGCACCTCAGAAATCATCTCAACTTCTGCCGTTCCCCCAAATACCTCCGCAGTCTTTTGGACAACCTCCTTCAGCCGCCGGACCAGTTTCTCACGGCTGGCTCCGTCATTGGTGCGCAGGGTTCCTTGGAGAACAGCAATATCAGGGATTATGTTGGGTGCCGAGCCTGCCGAAAAATTACCAATGGTCAGCACACAGGCTTTGCTGGGATCCGCCTCCCGTGTAATCAGCGATTCCAGAGCAAGGTAAATATTGACACCTATATTAATCGGATCGATGGAGTTGTGTGGATACGCGCCGTGGGCACCCCGGCCATGAATTGTAATCCGAAAACCATCCACAGAGTACATCATGGTTTTGCCGCTGTTATACATGAATAAGCCCACAGGCATCCTGCCGGGGCCAACGTGATAAGCCAGCGCTGCATCCACACCCTCCAGTACTCCGTTTGCCATCATATCCTTCGCACCCTCAAATGTTTCTTCCGCAGGCTGGAACATAAAACGTACCCTGCCAGACAGCATACTTTCATTTTCTTTTAACATCTTTGCCGCTGTCAACAGCATGGCCGCATGGAAATCATGACCGCAGGTATGCGCCTCTCTACCGGTTGGGCAGGAAAAACTTTCACCACTTTCCTCCGGCATGGGCAGCGCATCCATATCCGCCCGGAGCAGGAGCGTCCTGCCCCCTTCCCTGCCCAGCTCTGCTGTCACTCCATGCCCACAGGGATGCGGCTCCAGACCATATCCTCTCAACTGCTCCATAACATAGTTTTGCCCCTTTGGCATATACAGACCCACTTCCGCATTGCTGTGCAGCCAGCGACGATGGGCGACTGTTTCTTCCCGCAGTTCCAATGCCCTTGCGTAAAAATCCATAATCATTCATCCTCACCATACAAAACTTAGGATTATTTTTGTTAACCTTTTGTATGTATTATCCCCAAAAAGTGAAATTGAAATACAACAGCAGCACAGTTCCATTCATGTTCTACTCTCTCACCACTTATTCGAAACAATCCGCATTTCCTTTCTGCCCTTTTTAAAGGTTACATCCTTAAACCCTGAATGCAGCACCTCCCGCATCCCGTTTATGATAATAATACACCCCGCATTGACTGCTCCGGTGACAACAACTTTTCCATCCACAGAACGTCTGTTGATATCAATCAACTGTTCTCGCTTCGTAGTAATCTCCTTTAGTTTCAACTGATAATGAATCTTATTTCGCATCTGCTCCGCTTTTTGCTCCCTCAATTCGGGGGTCAGGGGCTGTGACTGCAGCTGCCATGCAATACGTTCCAGCGCATTCTCGGCATCCATCATCTTACTCTGATATTCTCCAATCTGATAATCGATTTTTGCCATCTTGTACTTGAATTCACAGTCTAAACCGATAACAATCTGCGTCGTTACTCCCGCACGGTTTCCGATGGAAGACGCTGTTATCTGTTCCACCGCCGTGACAGTACCGCCGATGATGCTGCCCCGGTTTCCAGCGATTACCACACTATTCCCCGCTTCGACTTCACAATTCATCAGCGCGCCCGTGTTGATTTCATTTCCGGCATAAACCTGCGTCTGCTCTATAAAGCGTGCCATAACATTACACCCTGCACGAATGATGCCATTCCCGGAACCCTGCATTCCGTTTTTCAAGATAACATCTTTTCCTGCATAAAGTTTCGCCGTTTCCACATGTCCGTTTACGGTAATATTTCCAGTTGTTTTCACGGTCACACCCGCGTATACATTACCCTCTACAAACACATCTCCATGAAAATCCACATTTCCGGTAGCTGCGCCCAGATTACCTTTGACCACATAAACAGGCGTTACAGTCAGGCATCCGTCTGCCACAGTGACATTCCCCTCAGTATTGGCATAATATTGGCTGCCGCTTTCATCCGCCTCACAGCGTTTACATTGTAACGGCTGCTGTTCTTTTCCCACATATGCCTCAATGGTATTCCCCATCACGTCCATACCGTCCGCCGCCGGCAATGAAGGATGATAGGTGGCAAGATGCTGTCCTTCTGTCACGAGTTCTATCTTCCCCAATACATTATAATCTACCGTTCCATCTGACAAAATAATCGGTTTTGTCGGAGGATGCGGATCAAAATAATATTCAAAAAAGCCATCACGCCCATCTTTTGCAGCGGTGCCGGTGGCAACGAGAGTCTCCTCGTAATTTTTCCTTCCTTGCGCAAGCTTCTGAAGCGCTTCCTCCCTGATACCGGACACAACCCCGTTCTCTTGCAACAGACCATTAAGTTCCTCAAGCGAAAAATTGTGGTATATAGTAAGCATAACCTCCATCCGCGTTTCATTGATACGCAAGAGATAATCCGAAGTACTTATAATATTCGGATCATCTTGGACAATTATCTCATCTGAATCATCGGACATCGTTTCCTCCTCGGAAGGACGCTGTTCATTTTTAACTTGAGAAATGTATCGTTCTTCTATCGAAGGAAGTACAGATTTCTCCAACTCATTATTCTCCGCAGATGTCTGACCCGTTGCCACTGTCTGAATCTTTTCTGTGTAACTGTCTTGCTCTTTCTTCTTGTTCTTTCCTACCTGTTCAAAAAACCCCATATTAAATCTCTCCTGCCACAATTTTTCCGCAAAAACGCAAATCCGTCTCTATAGATATGTTTCTGTGGAATATCTCTTAAATTCACTATAAAAGTTTCCTTAAAAACTGTCAATTCCTTCTGGTCAAATTATACATTGTCTTTTTTGGCTATGTCATAAACTTTCTTACTTTCTGACACTTCAATTCGACTTTATCTACTTGCACTCATAATTAAAAATTTGCTAATCCTTGCCTTCTTTCTCCAAAGTCTCCGCACACTTGCCCAGACAGTCCGTAATCTCAATGTGCTGAGGACATGCTCTCTCGCACTGCTTACAATTAATACAGTCTGACGCTTTTCCCACAGAGTCTGTTACCTTCTGATAATCTGAAACTGCTTCTGCCATCTGTCCGTTGCCAAGCTGCTTATTCATAGCCAAGAAAATTTCCGGAATCGGGATATTTTGGGGACAGCCTTCCGTGCAGTAATGGCATGCGGTACACGGAATCGTGGAAGACTTTCCAAGGATTCGCTGTGCCTTCTGAATAATCTTCTGCTCTTCTTCATTCAAAGGCTGAAATGCTTTCATATATGACAGATTATCCTCCATCTGTTCCGTATTAGACATTCCGGACAACACGGTTATGATTCCGTCAAGCGACGCCACAAACCGGATTGCCCACGAAGCATAGGACATATCGGGCCGGTATTCTTTAAATAATTTCTTTATATCTTCCGGCGGATCCGCCAGATTTCCACCTTTTACGGGTTCCATCACGACAATGGATTTTCCATGCTCTCTGGCAACTTCATAGTTTGCTCTTGCCGTTACCGACGGATTTTCCCAGTCTGCATAATTGATCTGCAGCTGCACAAAATCCACATCCGGATGCTCCTTAAGAATTTGATCTAACAGTTTCGGTCCTGCGTGAAAAGAAAATCCCAAGTGTTTAATCAGCCCCTTTGACTTTTGTTCTTCTGCAAAATCCCACAGATGAAATTTATCATATTTGGCATAATTATTTTTCATAAGAGCATGAAGTAAATAGTAATCGAAAAATTGTGCCCCTGTGCGCTCAAGACTCGTATAAAACTGGTTCTTTGCGGACTTTTCACTGGGAGCAAGCATGGCATTCAACTTTGTTGCCAGCGTATATGTCTCACGCGGATACCTGTCAACAAGTGCTTTCTTGATTGCCGCCTCAGACCCTAAATATACATATGCTGTATCAAAATATGTGAACCCGGTTTCCATGAACAGATCCACCATATGCTTCACCTGTTCAATATCTGTATGTAATCCCTTTTTGGGCAGCCTCATCAGTCCGAAGCCGAGTTTTGGTACTTCTTTGCCAAAATAATCTGACATTTATTTTCCTCCCTTACATTTTCACCAATATATCATTGTAACGATTCTGTCTAACAGTATAACATATTACTTTACATTTCGACACAAAAATAAAGACCATGATACCTAATTACATATCTTGGTCTTTATCATAAATTCAACTTACGATTTTGCTCAGATATCCAGACTGAAAACTCTTGTCTATTTCCAATCAGCTTTATCAGTTTCCAATGATATCTACCGCATGCATATATGCATCGGAACCACGTGCACAGGTTACAGTAACTTTCCTGTCTGCAACCAACACTTTGCAACCGCTGACGCTTCTTACCACGTCCAGCTTAAGTTCCATTTCTCCCCCGGCAGTATTCAGATACAATATGTTCTCAGTTGATTTGCTTCCCACAGTTCCAGATACCGTAGACGTAGAAGATGTATCAACCTGTGCCGCCACAGAACCATCCTTCACCCCGACAATCGTTGCCGCATGCATATATGCATCGGAACCGCGGTAAACGGAAACCGCCAGTTTCCTGCCCGGTACAAGGAATATACCATTTCTGGAATCCGTATTGGCATCGATCACAATCTGCATTTCACCTGCATTCGTTGACAAATACAAAAGATTATCTTTCGTCTTGTCATTTACCGTTCCCGTAACTGTCGATGTATTCGCACTGACAGGTGATTCAGGTGCAGGTGTCAAAGACGATGCGGGTGTTGTCGAACTTGTAGAACTTCCTAAAGCGACGCCCGATGCATCTGTAATACTGGTTGCATGCATATACGCATCGGAACCTCTCACACAGGTAATACTGTAAGTTTTATCAGCCACCAGAACAGAACATCCGCTCAAATTAGTAGTCGTATCTAATTTGATCTGCATCTCACCTTGAAGCGTCTTAACTACTAAAACATCCTCCTTTGACCTATCACTGATTATACCCGTAACAGTCGCAGAAGATGACGAATCAAGCGTAACTGTAGATGTCTGCGCTCCGCTCGTGATTTTGACTGCATGAAGATATCCGTCAGAGCCATGGGATACAGCAACATAAATAT
>CAMXBD010000150.1 GCA_947179245.1 uncultured Lachnospiraceae bacterium
AACAGCGCTACTTACATTGGCTATCACATAGCCGGATTTCGGGGTTCCCTTGCGACCACAATCGCTGTCTGTACACCATCTTTCACAATTATATATGCTATCTCATTGTATTTTGATAATTTCTTAAAAATATCCATTGTCAAATCCGCTTTTGCCGGCATACAAGTGTGCGTGGTGTACTTAATACTCTCTGCCGCGGTACAGATGTTTAAAGAAAGCAGAAAAACTCTTTTTAACATGGCAATCCTAATCATCGTATTAATAACCATGCTCCTATTTTCCATACTGTCCGTTGGCTTTTCAACAGTATCATATATCCTTATTTGCGGCGTAATAGGAACGATCGGACATGTAATGAAATCATTATCACAGAAGAAAGGAAGAAAAAAATGATATATCTTCAATTATTTTTACAGTTCTTTAAAATAGGAGCTGTTTCATTCGGTGGCGGCTACGGTATGATTTCTTTGATTCGCGAAACTGTATTGACAAATAATTGGCTGACAGAAAATGAACTGATGGCTTTTATTGCTGTTTCTGAATCAACGCCGGGTCCGATTGCCGTAAACATGGCTACTTTTATCGGTGCCTCGCAAGGAGGGATATTGGGCTCATTTCTGGCGACTCTTGGTGTGGTAACTCCCGCTTTTATAATTATGCTTATGATCGCTTCACTTATTAATAACCTGCTGAAATATTCAGGCGTACAGGCATTTCTTGCGGCCGTCCGTCCCTGCATTATTGCCCTGATACTGGCAACAGCAATCATCATGGGACTGGATATCTTCTGCGGTGTCAAATACATAAATGATTCATTCAGCTTACAATCTGATAGAATTATTATTTTTCTGATATTGCTATGTATAGGAGTCACCTTTAGGAAAGTAAAAAGAAAAGCGCCTTCGCCGATTTTAATGATACTACTATCAGCAGTTCTTGGGATTTGCATCCAGTAAGAACGATTTTCCCGCAATGTTTTCCTGTATCATGGTAACGGTTTCTTCTATAACAAACCACAACTTAATTCAGGAATTTTTTCATTTTATCCGCATATTCTTCCGGATATTCATTCAAGAACTGTCCATGCCCCATTCCTTCAAACACTTCAACCTGCATCTGATGCAGATATCTTTTTAGCAATTTAACTGTTTTAGCCGGATAAGATTCATTACTGCCATGCCAAAAAGTGACTTCTCCGCTAAAACTGGATATCTTGTCAGATATTTCATATTTGTACACATCTCTACAGGCATTTTTTATCGACTGAATTTCAATATTTTGATAAAAAGTTTTGACGATACCACAATTTCCTTTTCCCATAACACCTTCAATCATTACATCTGGTATTGTTTTACCTGACTTGATTCTACTGATTGCCCAGCAGAAAATGTTTGTATATATTGGAGTAAGCATACCCATTTTGACACAAAATGCGGCGTCCAGAATCACCTTTTCAATCTCAATATTATTTCTTGCCATCAATTCCACTGCAATCGTTGCACCCATAGAAAAACCCGATAATCCGTACACTTTTCCCTCCAGATTCCGGGCAGTATATTTTTCTATCTTCTCACAGCAATCCTCGATTGAAATAAAGAACCCCGTTTCTTTGTCGGTATGTCCGTCCACTTCACACAAAATCACATGATATTCACCCAGATGCGGAAGGATCCGCCCATAGCATAACTGCGCTGTATTTGCCATTCCGTGAATAAGTATGAGCGATGGTAATGTCTCGTCTCCATATGCATTAAAAATCACCGCTTTGTTCTCCCTTAATTCATTTTGTCTTTTTGTTCTGCAAACTCCGATTGTGATTTGACGCTTCGTAAAAAACACATACTACAGATATGGCTCCCAACTGCCAGACTACCATTTTTTTGCTACTCATCTTTATCTAAGATATCGTAAATCGGTTTTCTCAAACGTGTAAGACTTATGACAGCCCCAAGACTTCCCATAACAAAAAACATAACGGCAATGCCCGCTCCGTTACCAGAGCCAAAGAAAACGCTCAAAGCCTGCTGTACAGTTGAGCTTCTCGCCATAAACGGTTCAAACACATAGTCAGCCAGTATACCACCCATGAATAGTCCCAGCGGAATTGCACAGTTTTGAATGATATCTTTTGCTTTAATCATCATTAAAATTTGTAAGTGGCGCAAAGCCCAATGTGGACGGTATAGCTTCTAACTAGAAAAACCGCTCTGCACAGTTACCGTCCTATATCAGACCCTGCGCAGAGCAAAAGTGTGTGCGGCATAAGCCATGCAAAAACGAAATCCAGTCATATTGCATCCCTCCCATCAAAAATATTATACTCTAAGGCGGGAGAAGCTGTCCAGTCATTGTGCAAATCATCCGGGATTTGTCAGACTAATCACCATGCTTTCAAACAACTAACAATTTTTCATAAATTTCCAAGTCACTGTCCTTAAATACATTAAAAATAATCCGCTCCATACAACCGCCATGCTTTTCCAAAAAATCTGCTACCGTTTTCACCGCAATTTCTGCAGCCTTATCATTCGGAAAGTGAAATTCTCCCGTTGAAATACAGCAGAACGCAACTGACTTGATATTATTTTCCATGCAACACTTCAAAACATTTTCATAGCAGTTTTGTAAATCCTGACAAAGCTCATCATTCAGCCCGTCATATACAATCGGTCCCACCGTATGAATCACATAATCACAGGGAAGATTGTAACCTGCAGTCAAAGTGGCTGTGCCTGTAGGTTCTTCATACTTTCTGCCGTATTTTATCCGCCTGCGGCTCATGATATGGCTGCATTCTTCGCGAAGCTGCATTCCTGCGGCGCTGTGGATGGCATTGTCAATGCACCTGTGGCAAGGCACAAAACATCCCAGCATCTGTGAGTTTGCAGCATTTACGATGGCACCGGCTTCCAGTCTTGTAATATCTCCCTGCCAGAGCGATATTTTGTCCGCATAAGAAGATTTACTGCTAAATGCCTCCTTTATTGTCGGGATATCCTCCAATTTTACAATACCCTTTGTTTTCCGCTCCTCCTGCAAATACTCATCCTGCAGCTCCACAAGTTCACCGGGAATCTCTCGTGGCATTCGTATATTCATAAGGGAACGGATCGCATTTTTCTTTTCCTCTAAGCTGTACCCTTCGGTTTCAAGCTGCTTGTATTCCTTAGAATCTTCTTTTAATTTTTCCAGAAGAAGAACTATTTTTTCAGTTTCCTTCATCCTGCCCTCCTTTCTCACCCTTAAATCCCATTTCTTTTCAGCTATATTAAGGATATTTACTTGTTTCTCCGATCCAATTCTTCATCTCCCACCAAATCAATTTCTCCCAATCCGAAAACAATTTGATTATTGCTTATTTCCAACTGCATCTGAGCTGCCATTTCTGGTATTTCATCATATTGGGGTGAAGCCCATCCTTCGACCATGTATCCGGGTGTAAATATCAGATAGATTTCATCACCCAGCTGAAAATGTCCAATATCACCAAACACAAGTTCCTCAACTTCCTTTTCCTCTATCCACGATAAATCAGCCTGCACAAGCTCTCTGTTATCCTGATTATCATAAAATGTTATCATATGAGTATCTTTCTCATAAGAAAAACCAATCCGCACGGAAAGTAACGAATCATATGATCCATTAGCAAAAACGTAATCTTCCAGTTCGTTCTCTTCTGACAGTTGTAACACATGAAGTTCTTCCGCCTGCACACCAGTTCCCGTAAAATGACATAACGTTATCTGAAGCTGTTTATCTGCATCATTCCAGTACATTTGCGGCAAGATTTGGCGCGGGCTAAAATAACCCCAGTCAAAATAATAAATGCTATCACCAATGGTAATGGCAACTCCCCTGTCATGGTAATCTGCATCATTATACCCATACATGTTAATATCATTCTCAGGCAGACTGCCAAGACAAAACACATTTGTATACCAGTCGGAATCTTCCATATATGTCCGCGGACGAACCTTCTCCCAGTCAATGCTCTGGAAACGCCTTAAAATCTCAGCTCCCTCATCTATCTCCATGTCTGTATCACTATTTTCCGAAGAAACCTCTTGAACTTCTTCTGTCTGAATATCAGTCATTTCTTCGTATTCAGCCTGAATGTCTTCTATTTCTTCATTCTCCGTTTGAATCTCTCCGCTATCCTTAAAAACGAATTGACCCATAAAAATAACAGCTGCTATGATAGCACTGGCAGCTACTGCGTATAATGACTTCTTATATAACTTTCCATCATTCAAGTCATTCTCCATTTCGTATTCTCCTTTTTGAAAAAGTGTTCTCAATGCTTTTATAGCTGTCTTTTTCAAAAGTATAGCATACCAATATGAATAAATCTATTATTCCCTTATAACTAACAAGGCGGTACGACCTGCGCCGTCCGCCTTGTATCTTCCAGAAATGATATAGATGTACTCAGACTGCGTCCTATGCAGTCCTAGTACATCTTCATCTCTTATTATCTTAACTTCCAAATATCCCTGTTATATTCCCTGATCGTTCTGTCGGATGAGAAGAATCCTGCCTTCGCAATATTGACAAGCATCATCCTGCTCCACTTCTTCCGGTCTTCGTAATCTGCCATCATCTGATCTTTTGTCTTAATATAATCCTCCAGATCTAACAATGTCATGAACCAGTCTTTGTTGAGCAGCTCCTTATACAGTCTTTCCAGATTCTCCTTATGTCCTACCTTGAGCGCCTGCTTGCTTACGATAAAATCTACAGCCTCTTTAATTACAGGACTCTTCTTGTAATAATCCTTGGACACATAATCCGCTTTCTCATAATGCTTGATGACAGCCTCAGATTTTTCACCAAAAATATAGATATTGTCGTCTCCTACCAGCTCATGGATCTCCACATTAGCGCCGTCGGATGTTCCCAGTGTCACCGCACCGTTTAACATATATTTCATATTACCCGTTCCGGATGCCTCTTTGGAAGCAAGTGAAATCTGCTCTGAGATATCACAAGCCGGAATCATCTTCTCAGCGTAAGACACATTGTAATTTTCCACCATAAGCACTGTCATATACGGACTTACATCTGGATCGTTGTTGACAATCTCCTGCAATACAAGCAGCAGGTGAATAATATCCTGTGCAATCACGTAAGCGGGCGCTGCCTTTGCACCAAAGATAAATGTCATTGGTCTTACCGGCTTCTTACCGGCTTTGATCTCCAGATATTTATGAATAATGTAGAGTGCGTTCATCTGCTGACGTTTATACTCATGCAGTCTCTTACTCTGTAAGTCAAAAATGGAATCCGGATTAAGTGTAACCCCCTCCACTTCCTTGACATACGCCGCCAAATCTTTCTTGCGGTTCATCTTGATTTCTACAAGACGGTCAAGCACTGCATCATCGTCGATAAACTCAAGCAGTTTCTCCAGTTTATCCGCATCTTTTTTATAGCCGTCACCGATGGTCTTGGAAAGGAAACCTGCCAGTTCACGGTTACAGGACAACAGCCATCGTCTGAACGTGATACCGTTAGTCTTATTGTTGAATTTCTCCGGATAGATTTTATAAAAAGCATTCAGCTCGGTATCCTTCAAAATCTCTGTATGGATCGCAGCCACACCGTTTACGGAGAAACCATAGTGGATATCGATATGTGCCATGTGTACTCTCTCATCTTTATCGATGATCTGTACTTTCTTATCTTTATACTTCGCTGCCACTCTCTTATCTAACTCTTTGATAATAGGCACTAACTGAGGCACAACCTTTTCCAGATATTCTAAAGGCCATTTCTCCAGCGCTTCCGCAAGAATGGTATGGTTCGTATAGGCACATGTCTTGCTCACAACATCGATTGCCTCATCCATAGTGAACGCCTTCTCATCCACGAGAATCCTGATCAGTTCCGGAATTACCATGGTCGGATGTGTATCATTGATCTGGATGACTGCATGTTCATACATCTTACGCAGATCGTATTTCTTTTCTTTCATCTCTTTTAAGATAAGCTGCGCTGCATTGCTTACCATAAAATATTGCTGGTAGATACGCAGAAGGTTGCCCGCCTCATCAGAATCATCGGGATATAAGAATAACGTCAGGTTCTTCTCAATATCCTCCTTGTCAAAGTCAATACCTTTCTCAACAATACTCTCGTCTAATGTCTCAATATCAAACAGTCTCAGTTTATTGACACCATTGTCATATCCTACAACATCGATATCGTAAAGTCTGGATGTCACTTTTTTATCTCCAAAAGCAACCTCAAACGATGTGTCTGTCTTAGTCAGCCATGACTGCGTCTCAATCCAGTCATTTGGCTCTGCTGTCTGCAATTTATCTTTGAATACCTGTTTAAACAGACCGAAATGGTAATTCAAGCCGATTCCCTCGCCGGGCAGTCCCAATGTGGCAATCGAATCAAGGAAACATGCCGCAAGACGCCCTAAACCACCATTACCGAGTGACGGTTCCGGCTCAACCTCCTCAATTGCACTGAGCTGTTTGCCGTTCTTGGTCAGTATCTCGTCCAGCTTATCATAGATTCCCAAGTTGATCAGATTGTTGGATAACAACTTACCAATCAAAAACTCAGCGGAAATATAATAGATTTTCTTTTCTCCCTCAATCGGCTCAGAAACTGTCATCAACTTCTTGGATAACTGCAGCAGACTGTAGTATAGTTCTTCGTTGCTGCATTCAGCAACACTCTTACCATAGCCACTCTGTGTCTGCTCTTCCAATTCTTTCTCAAGATTCAATACTAATACATCTCTTTTCAGGTTGCTTGCTTGTGCCATATTCGTTCCTCCTAATTTATGGTTAATATATTTTATTATTGACTATTTTAATCCTTCATCACCTATAATATCCAGATATTTGATTCTGACCAATTCATAATCTAACACAATCTGTTGTCCTTCCCCGCCGTCGAGCAGACGTTTTAACTCTTTCACCGCCTCAGAGGCTATCTTCTTGAAATTCTGTCTGACAGTATTCATCTGCTTACCTGCATATCCCATCAATGTGATACCGTCAAAACCGCACACCGGACGGAAAATGTCCATCTCGATCAATGCTTTCATTGCTCCGATTGCCATCAAGTCAGAGGCACATACCACCACATCTTTCTTCTTTGCATATTTGAAAGCCAGATTTCTCGCCTGCAATTCGGAAAACTCCCCGTTCCTTACAAGCAGCGGAAGATTTTTCTCCTCAGCCAGACGCTTCACGCCATTAAGCCTCTCCCCTGTCACGTATCCATTCTTCTTGCCTGCCAGATAGAGGATACTCTTACATTTATTCTCCATAACGGTTTTCTTCGCCACATCATACTGGGCCTTCTCCTGATCAATCCATACAGAAGAAGTATTCGGATTCACAATCGGTGCATCAACCACCACGATTTTGAAAATCTGTCTTTCAATCAGCTTATGCAGTACTTTGTCTTCCTTCGACATACCGAAAATAATGAGTCCTGTAATACTCTGAGATTGCAGATAGCGTATCACCTCTTCAATACTTTTATTCTTGATCATCGAATAAAATACAGTGATCACATCGAGGTTCATATCCACAGCCTGCCCTATGGTTCCCGCCATATACTGCATGTTGATCTCATCTACCGTCTGCGAAGATGCGCTTACGTCAATCAAGAGCGCCACTCTTCCGGACTGCTTGGATGATAATGCCGCCGCAACGGAATTAGGTACAAAATTTAGTTCTGTCACAGCCTGATTTACTTTTTTCTTTGTTTCCTCACTGACATTCGGGTAATTATTCAACACTTTTGACACTGTGGAGATTGCTACGCCCGCATGCTTCGCGACATCTTTGATCGATACCATTCTTTATCCAATCTTATTATCCATATCAGAGCAGCCTGCAGCAATCAATATTCATACTGCCGCTCTCGGAAATCGTTTTCCTTAATTATCATATAACAAAAGAGTGGATTTGTAAACCACTCTTTTGGAAAAATTTGTGAATAATCTTTGCATTTTATGCAATACAACTATTACTATTATATATTATTA
>CAMXBD010000151.1 GCA_947179245.1 uncultured Lachnospiraceae bacterium
TCCTTTTCATTGCCATACGGAGCGATTTTGGGCTTCGTCGGAGAAAACGGAGCGGGCAAGACTACGACGATTGGCTGTATCTTAAATACGATTGCAAAAGATGGTGGCAGCGTAAAGCTGTTTGGCAGAGAAATGCTGGACGCTGATACAGATATAAGAGAGAAAATAGGGGTAGTCTATGATGGAGATAATTTTCCGAGCTATTGGAACGCGGAGCAGCTGTCGAAGGTTATGCAGGGATTTTATACGAACTGGGACGAGGGACTGTTTTCCGAATATTTAGAAAAATTTCAGTTACCAGTGAAGCGGAGGATTAAGCAATATTCCAGAGGTATGACGATGAAACTGGCAATCGCCGCGGCACTTTCCCACCATCCTCAATTATTGATCTTGGATGAAGCTACCAGCGGTTTGGACCCCATTATGCGGGATGAAATGCTGGATGTTTTTCTTGATTTTGTACAGGAAGAAGATCATTCTATTTTGCTGTCCTCTCATATTACAAGTGATTTGGAAAAGATTGCAGATTATATCACTTTTATTCATAATGGCAAACTCATCATGACAGTATCAAAAAACGATCTGGTATATAATTATGCCGTTATGCGCTGTAGGGAAAGCCAGTTCCGAGCATTGGATTCCAGTGATATGATTGCATATCGGAAGAGGGATTTTCAGATTGATGTGCTGGTTTCCGATGGGAAAGAAGCACAGCGCAAATACAAAGATGCTGTCATAGATCATGTTTCACTTGATGAAATTATGCTGCTTTTGGTAAAGGGAGAACGGGTATGAAAGGGCTTTTGAGAAATAATTTGTATGGTACGCTTTCAAACGCGAAAGTATTTTCCGGATTTATGGTTCTGTATGGAATGTTCGGTGTTGCCGTGATCAGCCAGTCGGTGCAGATCGGCTATGTGATGATAAGTATTCTTGGGTTTTCTGTAAGCGCAATCATTGTTGCCAAAAACGAGTTTACCACAAAATGGGGAAAATATAAATTGACTCTGCCGGTAAGAAGAGTGGATATTGTCAAAAGCCAGTTTGTGAATCAGATGATATGGCTTCTTGCCGGAACGATTTTTGCCGGAATTGAATTGGGATTGTCGTGGCTTTTGCATGGATGTCCGTTTGATCAGTATATTGATGCTCTTACAATGTTTGCGCTGGGGATCAGCATGAGCCTTTTTATGGGAGCAATATTCTTCCCGTTGTTCTATGCAGGCGGAGAGGAGCGTGGAGAAGTGTTCTGGATGATTGCCATACTCTGTGCGTTTGGTATTGATTATATAATTGTTACAATATTAAACAGCCTGCTAGAGCCGGGGATTACAACTATCGTATTTAAGGCGGCAGCTTTGGTCGGATGTTCATTGGCGGCATTTGGATTGTCTTATCAGTTGACTGTTGGTATTTTCAGGCGGAAGGAATATTGAGAGGATATTCTTTCCGCCAATTTAAGTGAATAGCATATTTTACCGACAAATGATGCTATTGATGCACCTAAACACATCATGCAGGGCTCTAAGTTTGTGAACATAGGATATTTTTAAGCTATATCAAAACTAGTTTTTCTACTTTGCATAAAGACATACATGTTATACCGACATTGCCAAATATGTCCATACATCGCAAGTCCATGCCTCTTTAAAGCCCAATGCAATAAACGCTTTGGCACTTTTATCTTCAATCCTTTGAGGAGAGATAAGCGTTGAGATGCTCATTTCCCTACACCTGTTTTTCATTTCGGCAAGCAGTTTTTTCATCAGCTCGTCTCGATGGTCGCCTGTTATAACATAATTGTTATCAAACAGAAATCCAATAGGTATCCAAAACGGCTTTACCATAGGCAACGTCATAACGACAGTTCCGTCAACCTCCGCCGCAAGCTCAATGCCTGCTTTATTTTTCTCACGTTCGATCATGGGAATAATTTTGACTTCAGTAATTTGCTTCGGAGTCATCGCGCTGTACACATTTTCCCACAAGTCATTGACATCGTCAAGTGCAACAGGTCTTATTGTAATCTTAGAATCGCTCATGTTATCAAATCCTTTCCAATAGTTACCGCAGCAGTGTGCGGCATAATCTCTGGGGCAGCATCCGAAAACGGTATTGAACGCTTTTGTAAATCCTGCGTGTGTATCAAATCCGTACTCCATTGCTGAATTGCATATGCTAAAACCGTTCTTTATCATTTCGGCAGCTGCAAAAACCCGCTTTTCTCGGACATACTCCATAACCGTTTTATTTACCGCCTCCTTGAATTTGCGTGCAAAATGGAAAGACGAATATCCGCAGAAATGCGCAATTTCATCAAGAGAAATTTCGTCCTGCAAATGCTCGGCGATAAATTTTTCAGCATTGTTTATAAAATCATTCATGTGCTCCACCCTTTATTTTTCCGTACGGTAGTTACATTATATATCATAATTTTCCATTTATCTTTTCCGATATTGCTGTTTTCGGTTGCTTGCTTCTTTATCGTACATGAGCATTTTCGCTAGTATTGTCATTCGGCGGCATTCATAGCATACCCCTTCATTCGCATCCCCAACTATCGGGATCAGTAAACTTATGTGGACCCGCGGCGTAGCCGCCTTTATATTTTACTGTCACATACATGGTCTCTTCATCCTTTACGAGTTTCACATAGCAAACGCCATCGACAAATTTATCTGTAATATCAACTTTCTGGTCAAACCAGTAAACCCAGACAGAACCGTCATCTTCATATGTTACGTCTGGCATCATCAGATGCTCCATTAGTTCTTCTTCGGACAAAGGTATTGTTCTTCCGTCAGGTGCGATTTCAACACCGCCGCCACCCGTAAATTGTTCATTTCCATCGGCGTCAGTATATTCCATATTATAAGTCCCGTCTCCATCAAATTGAATAGTCACGTTTGTACAATCTCCATGAATCCATAGCTGGATTGTGCGCTGAATGCCGCCTACATCCATAGCGTATGCAACTGTAGCGCTCGCCATAAATAACACACAGACAGCAATAGAAGCAACCATTGTTTTAAAGAAATGTTGTTTTTTTATTTTTTTCATTTTTTCTACCTCCAAAGTAAATTCATCAGATGGGCGAACTGCTGAAAATGCCTTTTTATATTTTTCTTTATTTGTCATATTCCCAGCCCTCCTTCAATGTGTTTCTAAGCAACAATCTTCCGCGTGACAATCTGACTTTCACATTACTTTGTGTCAGCTTCAATATATCAGCAATTTCATTTACAGAATAATCTTCGTAATAAAACAGGTGAATCACTATACGATACTTTTCAGGCAGATTCATTACCGCCTCAAACAGTTCAGAGGATTCTTCTGACTCGAAAGTCAATGTTTGTATGTAATCTTCCAATGGTAGTGAATTTCGTCTGAAAAAAGTGTTGTTTTTATTTTTCGCTTTGTTAATTACTACCCGGATCAGCCATGCACGTATATGCTGTTCCGATTCAAACTCTTTTTTGTAGGACCAGTACTGAATGAATGTATCTTGAACAACATCTTCTGCATCCTGTGCGTTTTTACATACATTAAAAGCCATGACATAAAGATTGTTTCTATATTTTTCGATTAGCATCTCTACTGATGGTTTCATAAGCATGCTCCTTTGTTCTTTTGAAAAGCTTTTCACTAATAATACAAATAGAAATACTAAAAGGTTACAAAAAGTTTGCGGAAACATTAAAAAATAGGGCAGGCTCAAATGAACCTATCCCTATTTAAAGCAGTCAGACTGGATTCTATAAAATCCTGATTACCTGCAAATCATCAGGTACAAATACATTTCCTTTGAAATTCTGCATAGCTTCTTGCGTATATTTTCTGGCGCGGTTTTCCAGATCAGAGTCCTCTGTGTGATACAAAACCAAATTTTTAACGCCTAGCTTCTCCGCCATCAGGCCCGCATCATATGCGGTACTGTGATTCTTTTCATATGGATGAAATATTTCTTTGTCATTCCTTAAACAAAACGCTTCAGACAAGAGCCAATCAGCATCTTTAACGTATTCCTCGCATGTTTGATGACATGGTTCATCGCCCAGACATACTAAGGTAAGGGGCTTATCATAATTACGAATAACAGCTCTAAAGCCTAACTGTGTCTGTTTGGTGGAATTTATATTTATTATCTCGAATTCCATTCCGCATTCTGTAAATTTATCTTCTCCAAATGTCGGAATAAACTGAATGTGATCGCTCAATGAATCATTCAACAAAAAGACACAGTTGTATTTCAGGTAGTTTAGATTTTCTGCGAGTCCATATACTTTAAAGAATTCAGTGTACTTATTCTGCTTTATTAAGGTATTCACTTTGCGCAGTACCCAGATGGCTCCGAGAATATGGTCGGTATGTGCATGTGTAACGAATAAAGCGCGTATCTTTGACCAGTCAAGACCTGCCTTTTCAACCTGTGTTAAAATGCCATTTCCACCACCTGCATCTATCATGATGGATTCATTATCGTTTTCTATAGTAAAACATGTATTGTAACATTTTGTTACCATTGCATGTCCTGTGCCTAACATCACTAATTGTAGCATTTCTGTTCTCTCCATATTTCGACGGAAATTTCAAGATTTTTTAAAAATAATCTGAAAAGTATGCTTTTTCCACTGGAATAATACGTTCCAGCCATGTCAGCATATAGTATTCAGTCTGAATCTTTTCATGCTCGTAGAGATAGGAAGGACGCTTATAACCCATCAGCATAGTGGTCAGTGTATTGATCGACAGTTCAACAACATTGATAGATTGGTTGTCCTCAACACGCTCGCAGATGGTTTTGCCGTCGTGCCATGAAACCATATAATCGCCTTCATTCCAAGGAGCCATTTCATCATGTACACGGAAGTGAAGCTTGAGATCTTCCGGCTGCACCTGAAACGGATATTCGGAGAGGAACCCTTTGACATCTATGATGCGCGCCATAATATAGGGGGAGATTGTCTCTGTAATCTCACTGTCTTCAAATAAATACGCCATCGTCTCACCGGAATAATTATCTCCCTGCACCTGTGTGATCATGGAAAAATGTGCGCTGATATAGTTCCATAAACCATGGTTTGCCTCAATATTCAGGTAGACCATTTCTTTTATATGAAAAATTTCATTGGCGATGTAATAGACCACATAACCCAGAGGTTTATGTTCTTTGCTGTAATAGACTGCGGCAATGATATCCTCGTTATCCCAGCGCCAATATTCTTCCCATGATAATGCGTCACGGATCAGCGCGCCGTGTCTTTGCAGAGCAAAATAGGAATGTACATTGTGATAATCTTCGGAATCCAGACTGACACGCTCAACCATGCCGCCTACGGGAACCGCTTTGGGCAGCTGTGTGTCTTTTACGGTAAAAGAAAGTTTGTCTGATACAATTTCCCAGCCCATTTTGCGGTAGAAAGGGATGGAGTACGGATAGAGAAAAGAAATTAACATCTCCTTCTCGTGAATATAATTCAGCGCGCGTTTCATTAATGAATGAATCAGCCCGCGTCCGGTGTATTCAGGGTAAGTGGCAACGCCAGTAATACCGCCCATATCCATAATCGTGTCATGTATGTTTACTTTCATAGAGTAGACAACGATCATGGATGCCAGCTTGTCATGGTAAAACCATCCCAACACGTATGCTTCTTCCAGAATTGGGCGTTTGGCATATTTGATTTCATCCTGTTCCCAGCCAGTCTGAAACAGATCGTAGGAAGTGACCTGAAAGGCATATTGCAGCAGCGCGTTAAACTGCTCCAGATCGCCCCGGTCCAGTTCCCGCATCTTAAATTCTCCGTCGGTCTCTAAGTAAGTGTAAGTCTGATGATGCTCTTCCATATGAAAACTCCATTGTGCATATTAAAAATATTTCGCGAATTTGCCGTTGTCAGCGTCAAAAAAACAGAACCCTACGATACCTCGTCCGGTGTGTGCACCGATGGCACAGCCTACCACGGAAATCATGATATCTTTTGGATGAAAGGTTTCCTGCACCATATTTTTCACAAATGCAAGGGAGTCCATGTCTTCCCCGTGACAGAGTGCAATCGTCTGATTTTCGGGCTGATATATGTTTTCCTTTGCATAATCTATAAGATAGCGAAGCGATTTCTTCCTGCCGCGGACAGTCTTGATGACTGCGAGTGCACCCTCCTCATTCACAATCAGAACCGGCTTCATATCCAGAGTCTCTGCCAGTGTACCCTTGAATTTGGTGAGTCTGCCGCCCTTGATCAGATAGGCGAGGGTCTCCACTGTAAAAACATGTCTGATATGTGAAATAAAATAGTCTGCCGCCTCTATGATTTCTTCTTTGGAGGCGCCTTTTTCGAGCATAGTGACTAATTTGCTCACGACCAGACCGAAGCCGGCGGAGGCTGACTTGGAATCGATGATAGTCAGGTCAAAGTCCGGATAATCTTCCAATAAATTATTTTTGGCGATGCTGGCGGCGTTATAAGTTCCTGCAATACCTGTGGAAAAACACAGATAAATGATACTGTCCCCAGCTTTGGCATAAGGCAGAAATGCTTCCGTAAACATGGCAGGATTAATATGATAAGTCTTTACATCACGTTTGATATCGTCCAGTATATGATAGAATTCTTCTGTCTGAATCGTCTCTCCGTCAAAATAATCGACATCATCGATTACGACTGGCGTCGGGATTACATGCAGGTTATGCTGCCGGATATAATCCTTGGGCAGATCGCTTGCAGAGTCTGTAATGATACGAAGCATATAGCATTCCTCTTTTCATAATATTTTCCCTCACAGTCTAATTGTAATGGAATGAAAAGTAGTTTTCAAGGGACGTTTTCTACTGATTCATCTGGTTCAGCAAGTCTATCTTAATATCATATAATTTCTTTGATAAATCTACATACACTTTATGCGGATTCACAAGACGGCGGGTTTCTTCCCACAGCGTGTTAAGTTCTTCCTGACAGTAAGCGCGGATATCCATAACCTTGGGCGAGGTGTAGCAGCATTCCCCGTTTTGGAAGACCGGCACCATAATCTCTCTTATTGTGTAACTTCCACCGGGCAGCTTTGTCTTTTTCCATGGTTCATTAGGATCGAACAAAAGCATCGGCTCGTTTTCATCGAACTGCTCATCTACCAGACAGATCAGATCGGCTTTGATCTTGCCAGTTTCTTTCTCGTAGACACGGTAGATTGTCTTATTGCCCGGATTCGTGACTTTCTCCGAATTCTCGGACAATTTGATCTTAGGAATGAATTGCCCGTCTTTACCCATTACTGCAGCCAGTTTATAGACGCCGCCGAAGGAAGGACAATCTTTGGAAGTGATTAAGTGTGTGCCTACACCCCACGATGTAATAGCTGCACCTTGATCTTTTAAGCTTTGGATCAAAAATTCATCCAGATCATTGGAAGCAGAAATGACAGCGTCGGGGAATCCGGCATCGTCTAACATCTTGCGGGCTTTTTTGGACAGATAGGCAAGATCGCCGCTGTCTAGCCGGATACCGTAGAAAGTAAGCGGGATACCTGCCTGTCTCATTTCCGTAAAGACGCGGATCGCATTGGGTACGCCGGATTTTAACGTATCATAAGTATCTACTAACAGGATGCATGCGGAAGGGTACATGTCAGCATAGGTTTTAAATGCTGTGTATTCATCGGGAAAGCTCATGATCCAGCTATGGGCGTGGGTGCCTCTGACCGGTACATCAAAAAGCTGTCCGCACAGAACATTAGATGTTCCGATACAGCCGCCGATCATGGCAGCTCTTGCACCGTAGGTACCTGCATCGGGTCCTTGTGCGCGGCGAAGACCAAATTCCATTATACCGTCTCCGTGTGCATCATAGGAGACTCTGGCAGCTTTTGTTGCGATCAGGCTCTGGT
>CAMXBD010000152.1 GCA_947179245.1 uncultured Lachnospiraceae bacterium
ACTACGATAGAATCACCGATTGACTCAAGATATGCCTTAAAGTCCATCTCCGTCTTAATATTGAATACTTTATTTAACATTATGATAAATTCGGTGCAGTAACCGAATTTGATGTCTGCATTTGCCTGTGCCTCCAAGTTCATGCCGGAAGTCTTAGCACCTGTAGGAGCTTTGCTCACATCATTCAGTGTCAGATCGATTTCCTTGCCCATATAAGCATCATATACGCCCTTTAGCACCTGCATAAGCCCTTGACCACCAGAGTCAACCACTCCTGCCTGTTTCAAAACCGGGAGCATTTCAGGTGTCTGCTCTAACACTTCATCAGCACGGATGATAATCTGATTCAGGAACTCACCCATATCCTCTATACCGCTGTCCGCCAGTTCTCTTGCTTTGATGGAAGCGCCCTTTGCAACAGTCAGAATCGTACCTTCCTTGGGTTTCATAACTGCCTTGTATGCAGTTTCCACCGCTTTTTCAAAAGCTGAAGCCAGTATCGGAACAGTAATTTCGTCGTATTCTTTGACACCTTTTGTAAAACCACGGAATAACTGTGACAGTATAACGCCCGAATTACCTCTGGCACCTCTCAATGATCCTGAAGAGATCGCCTTACACAGTGACTGCATATCGATATCGCCCACATCAAGAAGCGCTGCTACCTCTCTCGCCGCCGACATGATTGTCAGTGTCATATTTGTACCGGTATCACCATCCGGCACTGGGAAAACATTTAATTCGTTGATCCACTCTTTCTTGCTTTCAAGATTTTTTGCTCCTGCGAGAAACAATTTCGCCATTGTTTTCGCATCAATCGTATTTGAAACCACCTCACTGTCCTCCCTTAGTCAATCACTCTGACACCTTCAACGAAGATGTTTATTTTTTCTATTTCAATGCCTGTGAACTCTTCCACCTTATACTTTACACTGCTGATCAGGTTGTCCGAGACCGCAAGAATACTCACGCCGTAGGAGACAATAATATGAAAATTAAGCGTTAGCTTATTATTGTTTAAGAGAACCTGAATACCGCGCGTCATACTGTCCTTTTTGAGTAATCTGACAAGCCCGTCTTTAACATTCATGCTCGCCATCCCGACTACACCGAAACACTCCATCGCCACCGTACCAGCATACTGCGCAACGACTTCCTGATCGATTGAAATATTCCCCATGTGTGTGTCCATTGAAGAAACTTTCATAAGTTACCTCCTTATTATTCTGAATATACATTGATATTATAACCCGATATACTAAAAAATGAAACAAAAAATATCCAGAAATTGCCTCCATCATAATTTTATGCCCAAAATATGTAATTTTTGCTTGCATTCCGAATTAGTTTCTGATATTATACAAATGTTGTGTGAGTGTAAGACATAGACACGAATGCTTTCAAGATAAAGCAAATAAGAATCGATTGTATCGTTAGGAGGTGCAAAGATGGCTAAATGTGATATTTGTGGTAAAGGCGCTCATTTCGGAAATAACGTAAGCCATTCTCATAGAAGATCTAATAGAATTTGGAATTCTAATGTCAAGAATGTTATGTGTAAAGTAAACGGTGCTAACAAAAAACTGCACGTTTGTACTCGCTGCTTAAGATCCGGAAAAGTTGAGAGAGCTTAATATTTGATTATTTTAAGTGAGATGATGAAAGAAGTTGACTGATTTGGTCAGCTTCTTTTTGTGTTGGTTCAAAATAATCGCCGCCACCCATTCAACAGATGACGACGACTTAGACAAGTTTGCAAAACAAATTTCACACTTAAGCTTTGCACAATCTTCTATGCCTGCTTAAATCCCTCATAATTTCCTTTTAAACTCTCATATTCCTTATTGATCCGCTGGATGATCTCCTTATCTCCCGCCAGATTGTCCGGATGGAATATTTTAATCAGATCCTTATAACGCTTCTTTAAAGCAAGCGGATTGCGGACACCCTGAAAGAAAACGGATACGTCCAGACCACTGTCGTATACGCTCCGGTCTCCTAACAGCTCTTTTTCGACAGAAAGTTTTGCCCATTCTTTCTCCAATCGCCGACGGTCAATATCCAGCTGGCTGAATCCGGCTTGAAGAATTTCCATTTTCTTTTCAAAAAACAGGTTGTCCTCTTTCAGCCTTTGACGTTCACTGGAAATCTTATGATTCAACAGCTTCATCTCTTCCTGAAACTGTATTTTCTCTTTAAGAAACTGCTCCTGCATATGTTCCAGTTCTTTTGCCGCGGTCACTAATCTTATATTTTCCCGGAAAAGCCATGCTTTAAGTTCCTGCAATTCATCCTCCGAGCCACGAACCAATGTTTCCTCAAATGTTTCCCCAATATTTTTCATCAGATAAACCCCTGCCGTGTAACCTAAGTCAATCACAGCAAAAAAAATTATAACCAATCAGTAACAGTAAGACGATAAGAACTAGACCGACAAACCGATTGACCAAAAAGAGCATAAACAGCATGCCGGCAGCAATACAAAAGGCAATAAGACCTATTAATTTCTTCATATACGCTCCCTGTTTATGCTTCTTTATATAGTATATGAAACGTATTGCCAAATAGTTCTATAAAATCTCAATTCATATATTACAGCAACTTATTCTTCTTCTGGAAAAGCAATATCGACTGCCGCATCGTCTTCAATCATATCTTCTTTAGGTGCTGTAAACTTATCCACGATATCCGGAATCATGTCAAGTACCTTAGTAACGGTATCCTGATTCTTGATATTGACAAGCTTCGTAGAACCATTCTTGATCACCAGCACTGCACTTGGAGACAACTTGGCAGTAAATCCTCCGGCGCCGCCATTTTTCTTGTCCGCCGCGCTGGCACCCGCACCTACACCAAAACTGACATCCACTAATGGCAGGATAATCGTATCTCCGACCTGTGTTGCATCACCCACCACTGTCTTCGTTCCGATTACAGCATTCATACCTTTCATTAACGATTCGATTACGCCTGTAAAATTATTATCTGCCATTATACAGCCTCCTTCTTTAATAGCTTGATCAATTTCTTAATATCCTTGTTAAAATAAACCCGTATCGCAATTCTTAAAAATGTGAATGCTCTGATCCTGCCTCGAATATATATATCGCCTTCAATATGTGTCCGTTCAAAGTCTCCGACGATCTGTACATTCTGCCCGATAAATGGATAAAGCATCCCATAGATGGCAAGTATTTTACCGGTGGCCGCCGGATCCTCCATACCAATTGTGATTTCGGCTTCAAATTTATCAGGTTTCACGCCTTTATAAAGTGATTTAAGTTCCTTCTTGCATAACTGTAAAGAGTGTTTAAATGTTTCACTCTCAATAACCTGCTGATAATATTCTATATTATCCAACATAGATTTTATTTTATCACAGAACTTTCGGATTGTGTACTGTATATTTTCAAAGAACGCCTTTATTTTTTCGACAATCTGCTTGATTTTATCTATGATTTCCTTGATTTTTGATATCAAAGAATTTTTTTCTTTGGTGCGTAAGTTTTCTTCTGCCTCCTCCGAATCTGCTTCCTGTTCTTGGTCAAGCGAATCGTCAATTTGTGTAAAATCACTCTCAAATGCCACATACTCATCATTTACACGGCTTTCGGAAATATTCTTCTGAGGAACAGATGTATCGATATGCGTCTGCGGTATATCCTCATATGACGGGGTTTCTACTTGTTGCACCTGTTCTCCGCTTTGCTCTTTCTTTTCTTCTTTCGGTTCCTCATTTTGTACTTTTCGTTCTTCTTTATGTTCTTTCGGCTGGGTTTCCGTCTTTTTCGCTTTTCCTGCCTCTTTTTTGTCCGTTTTTTCATTCTGAGGCAGCTTGAAAAGTGTAATAAACATAAGCCTCACACGCAGGATCACATCGGCTGGATAACATACAACGATATTCACCAGATGCAGCAGCCATGTAATCTTAACATAAGCCATAAACGGCGGTTTGTCTTCGCCCTCTTCTCCGGTCAGTCTGATGCGATATCTCACTGGCACAAATAATGCGCAGACAATCGCAAGAATCAAGATACCCAGAATACACAGCAGGACGATACCTATGATTTTTAAAATAAGTAAAATAATATGTAACATACGATTTATAAGTGATTCCTTTTCCTAAACTGAAAACAGATATGCGACCAGATCTGCCTCTCCCGTCTTTTGAACGGATTCCTTCGCAATCCGGCATATAATTTCATTTGCCTCCTCCTGACTTCCTGCAATCCCTATAACGTACGGCGGATTCTCCTTATAAAAATACTGCTGCAGCATCACACTGTGAAAAATTTCAAGCCGTTTGTCCTTCTCCACGTATACAATCACATAGACATTTGTGAGTTTCGCATATTTTTTCAGTTTTCTTTTAATTTTATCGGGATTATTGATAGTATCCCCGATATAAAGATTTTTATAAAATTTCATAATAATTTCCTGCCGAAAACTAATCTCTATACATTTAATCTATTAATCCAATTTATTCTAACACACTTTTATCAAAATAAAAAGAGCAGACTGAAATGCCTGTATCAGATGTAATAATGGTCTTTTTTAAAATATTGACACATATTACGCAAAAGTTTTATACTATTATCAGACAATTGCCATAATCTGGCATATATTGTTGAGCGGCATTCAATTCTTCTGTATATTTTAGGATGTCTGCATATCCAGCTAAAGGGGGCATGTACTATGAAAAATGTAGCACGTATGGCACTTGAAAACGGGATGGTGATCGGTGAAGATGTTTACAGCTACAAAAACAAGTTAATTTATCCGAAAGATACCGTCGTTGACGATTCTGTAGTCGCGAGGCTGGCACGCTATTCCATCATGTGCGTATCTATCAAAGAAGAAATAGACTATGCAACAACTCATTTTGAGAAAGTTCGTCTCAGCCCTGAATTTAAATCTTTTGAACTTACATACAACAACTGTATGGCGATTTACCGCAAGCAGATGCGCGGGTTCATAGAACAGGGGAAAGAAGTTAAGATGAGCACCTTGATGGAGATCTATGTAAAAATATCTTCACGCGCGCGAAGCGGCGAACAGTTACTTGATTTTCTCTATAATATGCTGCCCAGCGAAGATGATATGACCTATGCTCACTGTCTCAATTCAGCCTTGATTGCAGGCGTGTTCGGTACATGGTTAGAACTTTCCAAGGAAGATATCTTCCTTCTGATTCAGTGTGGATTTTTCTACGATATCGGCAAGCTTAAACTGCCTCAGGATTTGTTGTGGAAGTCAGGCAGGCTGACTGATTTGGAATTTACTAAACTAAAGACTCATACAATGCTCGGATTTGATATGCTGAAAGATAAGGATGTGAATGAGCATGTTTTGAAGGCGACACTAATGCATCATGAACGCTGCGACGGTTCCGGTTATCCTTCCAAACTGCGTTCCAATAAGATCGATATGTTTGCAAAATATATAGCGATCATAGATGCATATGAGGCAATGACTTCTGCCAGAACTTACAGAGTTTCGCTAAATCCTTTCCAAGTAATCGCCAATTTTGAGAAAGAAGGCTACGCCAAATATGATGCGGCGCTCTTAAAACCGATTCTGTCCCATATCGCCGCAACGCAGTTAGGATTTAACGTGCGTCTCACCAATGACATAGAAGCACAGATTATACAGATTAATCAGGAGCATCTCACCAGACCACTGTTAAAAACTGATGATGATACAGAAATCGATCTCGCAAAAGAACCTGAGCTTGATATTGCTGCTATCTATTGATTGCTTTTGAACCACATATTTTCTTTTTTCAGTTCCAGATAGCTATTATATGCCTGCTCCAAAATCTGCTTCTCGTTAGGGAATTTCAGAAGGTGGTATGCCTCATGATATTTATAATATCCGGAATCGGTGAAATATTCCTCTTTTTGGGGCTTGCTGTAATAGCTGTCTGCTATCATAAGATACCAGTGCACTTCTTTAGACACAGTATCCTCTGGCACGGTAAATGTATACTGGCTCTTTCCGATATACTTCATAATGGATGCCTCTACGCCTGATTCCTCATACACTTCTCTGAGGGCAGTATCGACACGCGATTCACCTTCTTCCATCGTTCCCTTTGGCAGCACCCATCCTTCGTATTTATTATAAAAATGTTTATATAGTACAAGTATTTTCCCACGAAAGATGACTACACCCCCGCAGCTTACCGCTTCGATCATATTAACTCCTTTTCTTATCATAAACCAAAATACTCATTGAAAATACGCTTGGCAATAGGAACTGCATAATCGCCTCCGCTCCCTGCACCCTCAATAATAATGGTCACACATACTTCCGGATCCTCTGCCGGAGCGAATCCCGTAAACCATGCATGTGAATCTGTCTTGACGCTATTATACTCTGCCGAGCCCGTCTTTCCTGCCGCTGTATATGATAATCCCGACAATTTTGTTCCTGTTCCGCTTGTAACTACTTCCTGCATCAGACCGGTCAATGCCGCCGCTTCTTCTTCGGATATTAATTTCCTATAAGTGTCAGGTTCAAATTGTTTGATGATATTTCCTTCATTATTCTTCACACACTCTACCAGATAAGGCTTCATCAAGACACCCTTATTGGCAATCGCACAAGTAATCATATTTAAATGCAGCGGGGTGATCTGTGTAGTGCCCTGCCCGATCGCTGCCTGCATAACATCCGAATCCGACGTAGATTCATCAATTATCAGCCTGCTCTGATTATAGGCAAAAGATACCGGTAACTCTTTGTTAAACAACAGGCTGTTTAGCGTATTTCCGAACTGGGCGCGGTCAAGCTGTACTCCGATGTTCGCGAAAGAGGCATTGCAGGATTTTGCAAAGGATTTCGTAAAATCCTCATAACCGTGAACAGTACCATGATAACAGTTGATTCTGTCTTCTCCGAGAGTAAATCTGCCGCCGCACTGATAGGTATACTGATTATAGGTGTCAGGATTTTCACGAATGTATTCCAGTGCGGTCACAATCTTAAATGTTGATCCCGGCGGATACAACCCCTGCGTAACCCGGTTTAAGAGTACCGTACTTTCTTTATCCTCTATAAGTTCATCCCATATACTGTCTATTTCATTCGGATCAAAGTCTGGTTTTGATACCATGGCAATAATCTTGCCCGTAGACGGTTCGGAGACGATGATTGCACCTTTATAAACGCCTAATGACTGGTCAGCCACCTCCTGAACGCCCACGTCAAGCGTCGTGTATACGCTGTCGCCGGGATACTTGTCCCCTGCCACCTCGCTCGCTACTTTATCCGCAAGCTTTGCATTGGAATTGATCAGATAATAGTTACTGCTTGACTCAATACCAAACTTACCGTTGGAGGCATATCCTACAACATGTGAAAACAAATTCGCGTAAGGATATGACCTGACTTCTTTCCCGTTCTCATCAGTCTTAGTCTCTGCAAGTACCTGTCCTCCTGCCGCATAGATCGTCCCTCGTGTATTCTGTGATATGAGTATTTCCTGTCTGCCGTTATAGCTGTTGTTGATCAATTCCTGCTGATGTGTGATGGCATAATGGCATGTATAACCCATCAAACCTAAAAATACGGTGACAAAGAAATAAGTAACCATGAGTATCTGCTTATTACTCTTCTTCCGTTTCCTGTTCTTCTTGGACGGTTTCATATTCTGTTCTTCGTCTTCGCTTCTTCTTTTTGACACGCTTTGCTTCCTCTTCTCTCCTGATGATGTAAAGCCCTTCTATAATAAAAAACATCATCAACGACGTCAATATCGAACTGCCTCCATAGCTGACAAACGTCAGCGTCACCCCAGTCATGGGGATGAAC
>CAMXBD010000153.1 GCA_947179245.1 uncultured Lachnospiraceae bacterium
TCATGCCGGAAGAGCTGGAATTAGAAGAGGAAGAAATACCGGAGGAATTACCAGAAGAGCCGATAGGTGATTTCGCGCTGGATGAGAGTCTTATGCCAGATGAGCTGGAATTAGAAGAAGAATTACCGGGAGAAAGGGAGTCAGATGATTTGGCATTAAGTGATTTAGGTTTAGATGATCTTGGATTGGATGATCTGGGCTTGGAAGATGCGGGTCAGGATGATGAAGACGCTCTTGCCGGAGGAGAATCACTAGATGATTTTGCGCTGGCGGAGTCAGGTGAAGATGATGAAGAGCTGTCTGCGCTGCTCGCGGGTATGGAATCAGATGAGGATCTGGCTGAGATTAATGATTTGCTGGAGAAAGCAGATCAAGGTATGTCAGGTGACGAAGATATGCTGGCTCTGCTGGGAGATGTTTCGGGAGCAGATGACACGGAAGGAGATTTCAGTCTTTTTGGGGGCGAGGAAGCAGTAGAAGGAGAGCACGAGAACATCCGTGAGATTACGCCGAAGGAATTGGAAGAGAGAGAAAATTCCAAGGGGAATAAAAAGGAAAAGAAGAAGGCGGAAAAGGAAAGAAAGAAGAAAGAGAAGTTAGCCAAAAAAAATAAGAAGAAAAAAGGTGCGCAGGAAGAAGGCGGCGAGGGAACCAGTGGTGACGAAGACGATGAACTGAATAGTCTGCTGGAAAGTATGGATGTGCCTGAAGAAAAACCTAAGAAGCAAGGTTTTTTTGCGAAGATTTTGGAGAATTTGCTGGAAGAGGATGAAGAAGAAATGGCTGCCGGTGAAGATGGATCGGAAATCGGGAGTCTATCTGACGAGAATAAGGAGCTTTTGGCAGAATTAAGAGCGGAAGATAAGAAGAACGCTAAGAAGAAAGAAAAGAAAGAGAAAAAAGAGAAGAAGGACAAGAAGGACAAGAAGGGGGCTGCAACCGAAGCAAAGAATAAGAAACCCAAGAAAGAGAAAAAGAAGAAAGAAAAGAAAGCTGAGGATGAGGTTAAAGTACCGGAGAAAAGGCTTTCAAAGAAGAAAGTGATTACAATTTTCTTATTCTGTGGGACTGTCGCTGCATGTATTATAATATTATCGTCATTACTCCCTGACCAGATAGAGAAGCAGGAAGCCCGTGTGGCATATGATTATGGACAGTATGAACAGGTATATGAACTGCTGTACGGCAAAAAGCTTAGTGAAGAGGAAGATATGCTGTTCCAGAAGAGTAATATTATTCTGCAGGCAAAGCGCAAACTGGAATCTTACGAGAATTACAGAAAGCTTGATATGCCCTTAGAAGCAATAAATGCATTAGTTGAAGGTGTGGGTCTGTATCAGAATTTGAGGGATGAAGCAGAATTATACAACATCAGTAACGAACTGTATGATGTATATGAGCAGATACTTGCCGCTCTGACAGACAGTTATGGAATCTCAGAATCTGAGGCATTAGAGATTCTTTCAGCAGGAGATGACGTAACATATTCACAGATGCTGGAGGCAATTGTACGCGGCGATGTTTTTAGTAGTGATGAAGAGAGCCTTCCGGAAGTCAAACAGGATATACTGCCTGAAGAAGAGGAGATTATTGACAGACTTCAGGACACGGAGAGCGTTGAAGTAAATGACGAAGCATCTCAGGCTGAAGAGGATGATACAGCATCTCAGTCTCAACCGGAAGAAATTGATGAGGTGATGCAAGCGGAAGAAGAGACTTTGGGAGAATAGGCAGGAGTAGTAAAATATGGTTGCAGTAATCGATTATGATGCCGGCAATATCAGAAGCGTAGAGAAGGCGATGATTGCACTGGGAGAGGACGTTGTGGTGACACGGGATGAGAATGAGATTATGTCTGCAGATCACGTTATTCTTCCGGGTGTAGGCGCTTTCGGGGAAGCGATGGAGAAACTTCATAAATATGGATTAACGCGGGTAATTAGGAATGTTGTAAACCAAGGTACACCGTTTCTTGGTATATGCCTTGGTTTGCAGTTATTGTTTGAAAGCAGTGAAGAATGTGAGGGCGTGGAGGGACTTGGTATCCTGAAGGGGCACATTGTGAAATTACCCGAAGATCAGGGACTTAAAATACCACATGTAGGCTGGAACTGTCTTAGATATCCGAATCAAGGAAGACTTTTTGAGGATATTCCCGAAGAGCCTTATGTATATTTTGTTCACTCTTATTATCTGCGGGCAGAGGAACCAGAGATTGTTACAGCGACGACGGAATATGCGGCTTTAATACATGCTTCTGTAGAGAAAGGCAATGTTTTTGCATGTCAATTTCATCCTGAGAAGAGTTCTGATACAGGAATGCGGATTCTGAAGAATTTTCTCAGTATATCCTGCTAGGATGAATGGATTGTAGAGGAGACCCTAAAATGGGAATGTATACAAAAAGAATAATCCCTTGTCTTGATGTAAAGAATGGCAGAGTAGTTAAGGGTGTTAATTTTATTAATTTTAAAGATGCAGGCGATCCGGCGGAAGTCGGAGCCGCCTATGATCGGTCCGGTGCGGATGAACTGGTTTTTCTGGATATTACAGCATCTTCTGACGCGAGAGCGACAGCAGTTGAGATGGTACGTAAGGTTGCGGAAAAGGTGTTCATCCCTTTTACGGTGGGCGGAGGAATCAGGACAGTAGAAGATTTCAAAGCAATTTTGCGGGAAGGGGCGGATAAAGTATCCGTTAATTCTGCGGCAATCATGAATCCACAGCTCATTTCGGATGCCGCGGATAAATTCGGCAGCCAGTGTGTGGTCGTGGCGATTGATGCAAAACGCCGTCCAGACGGGAGTGGTTGGAATATTTATAAGAACGGCGGGCGGGTAGATATGGGTATCGACGCTGTAGAGTGGGCTATGAAAGCTGATAAACTGGGAGCCGGAGAGATACTTTTGACAAGTATGGATGGTGACGGCACTAAGGCGGGATATGATCTGGAGCTGACCAAAGCAGTTTCTGAAAATGTGTCTATTCCGGTCATTGCATCCGGAGGAGCCGGTACGATGGAACATTTCTATGAGGCGTTTACCATAGGAAAAGCAGATGCGGCGCTGGCGGCTTCATTATTTCATTTTAAAGAGATGGAAATTCATAGTTTGAAACAGTACTTAAAGGAAAAAGGCGTTTCAGTGAGAATTTAGATTTAGCGATAAACTGTAATGCATGGAAACAGGAGACACATATTATGGCAATGCTGAGTAATGATTGGGCGGCTGCACTGGATGGAGAATTTCATAAAGCATACTATAAAGAATTATATACTTTTGTAAGAGATGAATACAGTAAAAAGGTGATTTATCCGCCTTCGGAAGAAATATTCAGTGCGTTTCATTTTACGCCCCTGCACGAGGTTAAGGTGCTGCTTTTGGGACAAGATCCCTATCATAATGAGCATCAGGCTCATGGTATGAGTTTTTCTGTACCTCAGGACCAGAAGGATATACCGCCTTCCTTGCAGAATATCTATCAGGAATTGCATGATGATCTGGGCTGTTATATCCCTAATAACGGTTATCTGAAGAAATGGGCAGATCAAGGAGTGCTTTTACTCAATACAGTGTTGACGGTGCGTGCGCATCAGGCAAATTCCCATCAGGGCAAAGGGTGGGAACAGTTTACGGATGCAGTTATTCAAGCGGTAAACGCGCAGGATCGTCCAATCGTTTATCTGCTATGGGGACGGCCGGCGCAAAGTAAGATCCCAATGCTGACGAATCCGAAGCATCTGATCTTAAAAGCGCCGCATCCCAGTCCGTTGTCAGCATATCGGGGATTTTTTGGCTGCAGGCATTTCAGCCAGTGCAATGATTTCCTGAAAACTAACGGTGTTGCACCGATCGACTGGCAGATTGAGAGTATATAATTGAGCCAAGCTCAATTTTTTATTCTATAGGAAATTGATCCGTTCTTTTGAGGTCGCAAAGCGAATCTCGTAATCGAGCTTGCTCGATTTTTTACTGATTCAGTGCAAAGAAAGCAACTGCAATGGCGCCGGGGCCCACATGTGTGCCGATGGTGCCGCCCACAGTACTGATGGCAAGGCTATCGGCGTGATCCTGCCACAGTTCTTTACTGTCTTCTATGTATTTTTGAAGAAGTGTATCATTCAGACCGGTATATCCGAGAAAATATGGTTTGCGGGAATCAATCCCGCATTCTTTTATTTTCTGTGCAAGAAAATTGTTCCCCTGTTTAGAGCCTCTGGCCTTGCCGAGAAAGGCAACTTCTCCATCTTCTATAGCTATGACCGGCTTGATTGATAAGATACCGCCTGCAAAAGCGGCGGCTTTTCCTACACGTCCGCCCTTTTTCAGATATTCCAGAGTGTCTAAAAGAGCGATTAGATGGATATTTTTCTTTTCTGCATTTAATTTTTCTACGATGGAGGCCGCATCCATACCTTGATCTTTCAATTGAATGGCATATTCGATCAGTGCACGTTCCCCTACGGTAACATTTTCACTGTCAACAACATAGACGTTTTTATCAAATTCCGCCGCGGCAATGCAGGCACTTTGATAAGTGCCGGACAGCTTGGAAGACATGGTAATAATGATTACATCTGTTTCCTCCGACAAAACTTTTTTGACCGCCGTCTCAAATTCGTAGGGTGGAATCTGGCTTGTAGTGGGAAGATCGTCATTTTCAATCAGTTTCTCATAAAATTGCTGGTGAGAAATATCTATGCCGTCTTGGTATTGTGTACTGCCGAAGGTAATGGTCATTGGCAGAACTGTAACGTCTTCCCGTGCTTGATTTGTGATATCCGATGCGGAATCAACAATAATGTGAATACTCATAATTCCCCTCATTTCTGCATTTGTCTGCAATTTAATGTAATACTGCTGTATTGTGAAAAAGTGTATCACAAAAGAGGTAGCACGTCAATTTTACGTGATTGTGAAGTGATTTAATAATTTCTATTTTTATCGAACAAACAAATTACTGATATCCATATAATCATATTTACAAATTGTATCTTACAGTGATAAGATAAACCTGCTAAAGATATGGATATATCCGCAATTTGACTGCAAGATTGCGAGATAAGAGAGGAGTAGTGTTCTAAAGATGAAAAAAGTGCCGTTTGTGACAAAAGAGAAGATTGAGGAGATTGTTAAGACATATCCGACGCCTTTTCATATTTATGATGAAAAAGGAATCAGACAAAATGCTGAGGCGGTAAGAGAAGCTTTTGCATGGAATAAAGGGTTTAAAGAATATTTTGCTGTAAAAGCATGTCCCAATCCGTTTTTGATTCAGATTCTGCATGAGTATGGGGCAGGATGTGACTGCTCGTCATTGACAGAACTGATGCTGAGTAATGCCTTGGGAATTACTGGACAAGATATCATGTTTTCCTCGAATGATACACCGGCGGAGGACTATGAGTACTGCGCTAAAGTGGGAGGTATCATTAATTTAGATGATATTACGCATATTGAATTTGTAGAGAAAATTCTGGGGAAACTGCCCGAAACAATGAGCTGCAGATATAATCCCGGCGGGGTGTTCCAGATGAGCAACGGTATTATGGACAATCCGGGAGATGCAAAATACGGATTTACGACGGAACAGTTGTTTGAAGGTTATAAGATTTTAAAAGACAAAGGAGTTAAACATTTTGGTCTGCATGCGTTTCTTGCAAGCAACACGGTGACGAACGAGTATTATCCGCAGCTGGCAAAGCAGCTTTTTGAGCTGGCTGTCCAGATTAAAGAGCAGGTTGGCGTGGAATTGGAATTTATCAATCTTTCCGGTGGAGTAGGCATTCCGTATACACCTGAACAGACGGGAAATGATATTCGGGTGATTGGTGAAGGGGTAAGGCAGGTTTATGAGGAAGTGCTTGTACCTGTGGGAATGGGAAACGTGGCGATTTACACAGAAATGGGACGCTTTATGATGGGACCTTACGGAGCTTTAGTGACACAGGCGATTCACGAGAAACATACTCACAAGGAGTATATCGGAGTGGATGCGTGTGCGGTTAATCTGATGCGCCCCGCAATGTATGGTGCATATCATCATATTACGGTATTAGGCAAAGAAGATGCTGCCTGCGATCATCAATATGATGTGACAGGATCATTGTGTGAGAATAATGATAAATTTGCCATTGACAGAATGCTTCCGGAGATTGAAAAGGGAGATTATCTTGTGATTCATGATACTGGTGCACACGGTTTTGCGATGGGATATAATTACAACGGGAAATTAAAATCGGCGGAATTATTGCTGAAAGAGGACGGCAGTGTGCAACTGATCAGACGTGCCGAGACGCCGAAAGACTATTTTGCAACATTTGACTGTTTTGATATCTTTGAGAAGCTATAGCAGCGGTGCGCTGATGGATGTGACAAAGGAATACGTGGGGTGTCCGCATTGCGGCAGCGCGATACGGATACGCGAGGTACATAAGAAGATTGTGACGATTGACAGGGAAATGTCCGGCGACTGGTATCAAAAGCGGCTTTTTCTGGGGGTGCAGTTTTTTATCTTTACTCACAACGACAATATCGGTTTCCATTATGAGTTTTTTGATGGGTGTGTTGTTCGGAAACCTTTTGTTTATACCGATTTTCGTATCCCTGAACCTTTCAAACGGACGGGTAGCTAAGGTGGGGTATGCAATGCAAAAGCAGGATCCGCACTTTTCACATACGGAATTTTACGGGCTGGTGCAGGCATACATGAAGCTCTGGTTCCTGTCCGCAGAGCCGTTGGATCTGGGCTGTATTTCCGAGGTGGAAAACTGTCGGGATACGAGTATTCTGGATGTGGACTGTATGGGTTGTAGAGGGAGCCGTGTGTGGACGGATGCGGAGTTCACTTATGTTTCCATGAAACCGAAAGTACGCCTGATCTGCGCACGGGGAGAAAA
Organism: uncultured Lachnospiraceae bacterium; assembly: GCA_947179245.1. Lineage (GTDB taxonomy): Bacteria > Bacillota > Clostridia > Lachnospirales > Lachnospiraceae > UBA3282. The sequence continues at coordinate 6,899 of CAMXBD010000153.1, forward strand.
ACTTGACAAGAAAAAAACGGTCTGCACAATCACGATGAAGCGGAGAAAAAATGTGTCTACTACGCTTAAGCTGGATGCCTCCATATAAGGAATATATTTATCCTGTGTGCATCTTTAAAGGGAGCCATAAGGTTTGGGAGGGTGGCAAAGGCGAAATATATAAAATGATTTGTAATGGAAGATATGGAACATATGATGGAAAATGGGTGGATTTGCATGAAGAACATTGGGATGATGAAACTCATAATTGTATAGCAGAAGTAAATATGCACTTAAATGATTGATTTTATAGACAATATTTATTTGTAAATGGAGAACGTAATGAAAATACAATTTTTTGAAAATGTTAAAGGGTTAGATAGTAGAGCAATAAACGGTGGTGTATATTTAATAGAATTATTACAATATAATTGTGAAGATTCAATACGTTTATATATCGGAGAATCTGGGTATATGGTAAAAAGATGTGGTGAACATCTTTATGAGCTATTTAAAGATGCCAGTTATTTTGGACTATTACCAAACGATTTAAAAAGAGATGATTTAATTTTACGTTTTAGTGTTTTAGAGAAGATTGAAAAAAAGAGAGAAGGTAAACGAGATATATTTTATGAAGATATTGAGAGAAAATATATAAGTGCAATAAAGCCACTTACTCAGAAAAAAGATGATGATGATCAAATATGTAGAGATGAAAGAGTTGATAAAATTCAACATGAAATCAAGAAATTAGCATTTAATAAATATCTTGACATATAGTATTAAAAAATTGATATTAAT
>CAMXBD010000154.1 GCA_947179245.1 uncultured Lachnospiraceae bacterium
TGCTTGTTTTTAAGACGTCTTATGATATTATCATAGCCGTTAACCGGCATTTAGTAAAGTGGTAAGAATATGATAAATTAATATTGACCATTTTTAAAAATATAAAATTAAGTTTGACTTTTTTGATTCGTGATTCGTTATAAGGGATAGGGAGGTGATCATGTGCTTGAGAAAATCATACGGAAGTATTATGACGAGATATTCCGGTATTGTTACCATCATGTAGCAAGCCGTGCCATGGCGGAAGATTTGTGTCAGGATACTTTTGTGAGTTTCATCGAGCACTACGGGGAATACCGCCATGAGGGCAAAGCGAAGAACTATCTCTATACAATCGCAAAAAATAAATGCAGGGATTATTACAAGAAAAAGACACCGCTTTTCATGGAGGAAGTTCCGGAACAGGAAACATTGCAGAGTATAGAGGAGTCAGTCATCATTAAGCAGATGGTCATGAATCTGCCGGAAGAGTTTAGGGAGGCGGTCATGCTGCGGTATTTCCAGAATCTGAAATACAAGGATATTGCAGTTATTCTTAAAGTCAGCACCTCACTTGCCAAATACAGAGTGCAGAAGGGGTTAGAACTGTTATCTGAAATGGAAGGAGACGTCCATGGAACAGAGAGAAATTAAGCGGAAATTAAAACAATATGCGGCAGCAGGCAAGAAAATTGTACCCGCGGAAAAAGAATCCAGAATACAGGAACTTTTGCAAACGGAAGATGCTTTGCAGATAAAGAATACAGCTGGAGATTCTATGTCCCGCACAAGAGGTAATTTATGGGATTTCATATGTGAGCAGATTGGCTATCTGGGAAAATATTGTCTTGTCTGGCAGGCTGTGTGGATCGCTCTTTTCTGGTACATGATGCAGTACGGAGTAGAGCAGTTTTTTGGAGGAAAAAATGAGAATGAAATTCTGGCTGCGATTTCGCTTCTGCCACCGCTTCTCGTACTTCTCACTGTGGAGGAAGTTACAAAGGTATATCAGAGGAGCATGCTGGAGATTGAGTATGCGACGAAGTATTCGCTGCGAAGTGCCGTTATGATTCGTATGGCAGTTTTGTGCGTGATGCATTTCCTTATGCTGGTGATATGTATTATTTGCCTGCATAGCCGTATGGAATCAAACATAGGCATACTTCTTGTCTATGGTTTTACTCCAATGCTCCTTGTGACAGGGATTTTGTTGAAACTAATGCAGTACTATCAAGGGGATCTTCTGAGGAGCGCGACAGTGGCAATATATGTGTTGACGGCAGCTTTGTCGATTGTCGGGAATACCGGATATTTTAGATGGTATCAGCCGGCTTACTTTAAGGTGTGGTGTGTGGTGTGTGCAGTCAGTATTGTATTCGGTATTCAGCAGTTTGTGCGGCTAAATGGTAAATTAGCAAGCTATGAGCAGATCGTACAGTATGAGTGACAAAAATGTTAAGAATGTAAAATGGAAGATAAAGAAAGGAATGTGGGGATGGAACTGATATTAGACCGGGTGACAAAACAGTATAAAAACAAAATTGCAGTAGACCGTCTGAGTACAACCTTAAAAGAAGGTGTTTATGGACTTCTCGGTGCAAACGGTGCTGGCAAGACAACTTTGATGCGTATGATTTGTGGGATTGCCGAAATCAGTAGTGGTGAAATTCGGCTTGGCGGTGAAGAAATTGGAGTGATGGGTGGAAGATACAGGGATCTGCTTGGATATCTGCCGCAGGATTTTGGGTATTATCCTAATTTTACTGCCATGGAATTTATGTTATACATTGCGTCATTAAAAGGTTTGGACCGCAGTTATGCCAAGAAGCAGAGTAAAACTCTTTTACAGAAGGTGGGACTGGCAAACGAGATGCGCCATAAAATTAAAACATTTTCCGGCGGTATGCGGCAGAGGCTTGGTATTGCGCAGGCACTATTAAATGATCCGAAGATACTTGTGTTAGATGAGCCGACGGCGGGACTCGACCCAAAAGAGCGGGTGCGGTTTCGTAACATGATTGCGGAACTGGGTAAGAACCGTATTGTCATTCTGTCCACCCATATAGTGTCGGACGTGGAAGAAATTGCAGACTGGATTTTTCTGATGAAACAGGGTCAGTTTATTGCACAGGGAACGTTGGAGGATTTGAAAGAACACTATCTCGAAGTGACCGGTGCAGGTGAGGCAGAGATATTTAACTTGGAGAAGCTGTATCTGTTTTATTTTGAGGAAGGGGATGAGGAATATGATGCGGTATGAGTGGAAGAAAATATTTGAGCGCAGACTGAATGTGATCGCTATGCTGTTAGGATATATGTTGATTGGCATATGCATCTTTTCTTATATTTCACAGGAGAGATTCTATGATGAAAAGACGGACAGTTACATAGAGGGAATCGAGGCGCTGCGGATGGAGCAGGCAAGAGCAGAGGCACAGACGGATGTGATCACCGAGGAGTATATGACGGAGCTGATTAGTGAGATACAGAGTTACAATATGGATTTGGAGAGTGATGAGGCATACACGGAGATTATCCGCCCGTTGGGAGATATCTTCTATTTCGTGGCAAAAAGTTATACGGACATGAGAGAAAATACTATTGATCGTAATGCTCTGAGTAAACTTGATTTGGCGAACGGCGCGAGGTTTTATGAGCATCGTATGGAGAAGATAAGGGATTATCTCAATTGTGATTTCTCTTATGGCAACTATACGGAAGCGGAGAAGGCGTATTGGATTGAAAAAGCGGAGAATACGAATATTCCGTTTCGTTGGGGGAGTAAGAGTGTTATGAGCAACTTATGGGAGCTTGTCTTTGTGGGAGTATATTTGCTGTTTGTCGTTGTCATATGTACGAGTTCGGTCTTTTCCGCCGAATATGAGTCGGGTGCGGCATTCCTGTTGCTGACGACTAAATATGGAAAAGACAGGATGATCTGGTCTAAGATCACTGTTTCGGTGCTTTTTGTAGTGGGATATCTGACGGGTGGCACACTGCTGTCGGCAGGTTCAACCGCTTTGATTCTTGGACTTCCGGGTGCGAACCTTCCGGTTCAATTATGGAATTCGGTGATACCGTACAATCTCACTATCGGGCAGGCATGTCTGGGCAGCCTTGCAATTATTATGCTGATCGGGATCACGATCGCATTGGTGCTGCTGTGCAGTTCTGCAGGTTTACGTTCCTCGCTTGCAACGTTGGTTATAGGTGCGGCAATTATTATAGCACCGGCATTTTTCCCTATGAGCAAAGAGAGCGGATTATGGAATCATATCAATTATCTTTTCCCGGTCAGGGCAGCTAACCTAAAGGAAGTGATGGGATTGTATGTGAGTTACACGATGGGGAATGTTATTATCCCTTATGTGGGAATGATTGTGATTGTGTATACGGTGATCAGTGTTATGGCGTTGTTGCTGATTCGGAGGGTGTTTGTGAGGGCGAGGTAGTAGAAAGAACGAGATAGGACAGATACCAATGGTGTAATGCAGGACTGCTCTTACAGTGTAAGGCAGTCCTGACTAATGTAATTATGAATGTTTTATTTTACCTTACCGCAGCGCATCCTTCATCGATTTCACGTATTCTCCAACATACTTCGGCGCGTTTTTCCCATATTTCTCTAACAGCTTGATAATCGCGGAACCGACAATGGCGCCGTCGGAAATATCCGCCATTTTCTTTGCCTGTCCGGGTGTGGATATACCAAAGCCGATAGCGCAGGGAATATCGGTATTGTGGCGGACTACATCGACAATTGATGAAAGGTCAGTGTTGATCTCGCTTCGCGTGCCGGTAACGCCCAGTGACGATACGATGTATAGGAAACCATCAGCCTCTTTTGCAATCATGGCAATACGGTTTTCGGACGTAGGTGCGATCAGGGAAATCAGATCCACTCCGTATTCACGGCATACGGGGAGAAATTCCTCTTTTTCCTCAAAAGGCAGGTCAGGCAGAATGAGACCGTCGATGCCGATATCGTGACATGCTGAGATAAAGCGCTCTGTCCCATAGGAAAAGATAACGTTGGCGTAGGTCATAAATACCATCGGAATCTTAACATCCTGTCGAAGATTTTTTACGAATGTAAAAATCTTGTCGGTGGTAACACCACCGTTTAATGCGCGAATGTTGGCACCCTGAATCACAGGACCTTCTGCGGTAGGATCGGAAAAGGGAATACCCAGCTCGATCAAGTCTGCACCGTTTTCTGCGGCAGCGCGGACAGTGGCGGCAGTAGTCTCTAAGTCGGGATCGCCGCAGGTGACAAAGGCAATAAAAGCTTTACCGTTTTCAAAAGCTGATTTTATTTTACTCATGGATATCCTCCCCTCTGTAGCGGGCGATGGCAGCACAGTCCTTATCGCCTCTTCCGGAAATGGTAATGACGATAATCTGGTCTTTATTCATCTTCGGTGCTATCTTCAAGGCATGTGCAACGGCATGGGACGACTCGATGGCGGGAATAATTCCTTCTGTCTTAGCCAGATACTCGAAAGCACATACAGCTTCGTCGTCAGTTACGGGTACATATTCTGCTCTGCCGATGTCGTGCAGGTAGGCATGTTCCGGTCCTACACCGGGATAATCCAGACCGGCAGATATGGAATAAACAGGGGCAATCTGACCATATTCATCCTGACAGAAGTAGGATTTCATACCGTGGAAGATACCGATTTTTCCGGTGTTCATGGTAGCTGCGGTCTCAAAAGTGTCAATACCGCGCCCGGCGGCCTCGCAGCCAATCAACTTTACAGTCTCATCTTCAATAAAATGGTAGAAGCTGCCGATGGCATTGGAGCCGCCACCGACACAGGCAATGACGGCATCGGGCAGTCTGCCTTCTTTTGCAAGAATCTGTTCTTTGATCTCCTTAGAAATGACTGCTTGGAAATCGCGTACAATAGTCGGGAAAGGGTGGGGACCCATCACGGAACCAAGACAGTAATGTGTATCGGCAATACGTGAAGTCCACTCGCGCATCGCTTCCGATACGGCGTCTTTTAAGGTGGCGGTTCCGGATTTCACAGGGATCACTTCGGCTCCAAGCAGGCGCATACGGTATACGTTGAGCGCCTGACGAATGGTGTCTTCCTCGCCCATGAACACGACGCATTCCATGCCCATAAGTGCAGCGGCTGTAGCTGTAGCCACGCCATGCTGTCCGGCGCCTGTCTCAGCAATCAGACGTACCTTGCCCATTTTCTTGGCAAGCAACGCCTGCCCGAGTACGTTATTGATCTTGTGGGCGCCTGTGTGGTTAAGGTCTTCTCTCTTGAGGTAAATTTTCGCTCCTCCGAGGTCTTTGGTCATTTTCACGGCATAATAAAGCCGCGACGGTCTGCCCGCATATTCGTTAAAAAGTTCGGACAGTTCCTTATTAAATTCAGGATCGTTTTTGTAGTAGTTATACGCTTCTTCCAATTCGATTACGGCGTTCATCAGTGTTTCAGGAATATACTGACCGCCATGGATGCCGAAGCGTCCGTTTGGGTTTGTCATTTTTTTATGCTCCTTCCATATGGTGTGCATGTTCTAACAACGCGGACGAAGTGTTCCATTTTCTGACTGTCTTTGTAACCGTCAGTCTCAATGCCGGAACTGACATCAACCGCGTATGGGTGCAGTCTTTCTATGGCATCGTGCACATTGTCTGTGTTGAGTCCGCCCGCCAGAAAATAGGGGCGGCTGATTTTACCAAGTAAGTTCCAGTCAAATATTGTGCCGGTGCCTCCTTGACCGGAATCTAACAGAACATAGTCGGCAATACTCTTGTTGGCGGCTTCTACATCCTGTTCTGTGTCTATGCGGAATGCTTTGATGATTGGTTTATCAGTGAGGGCCTGAAGCTGTTTGATGTATTCTTCCGATTCTCCGCCGTGAAGCTGTGCAATGTCTATAGTGCCTTTTCTTAAAAGTCCGGCGACCGTTTCGGAATCTTCGCGGACGAATACGCCCACAGCTTTGATAGAGGGAGAGAGCAGCTCCTTTAGTCCGGCTGCTTTTTCCATACTGACATACCGTATGCTTTTCGGGGCAAACACGAAACCGATATAGGAAGGCTGTAATTTGTTTACGGCTTCTATATCGCAAGGGCGGGATAGACCGCAGAGTTTGATTTTGGTCATAGTAGTCTCCTAATTACCGCGCAGTTCGGCAAGTTTTGTTTTCTTATCCGTGGATTTCATAAGCGTCTCTCCGATCAGGACTGCATCCGCACCGATTTCACGAAGTATGTTCACGTCCTCGGCAGTGCTTACGCCGCTTTCGGAGACGAACAAGACATTCTGCGCAATTAATTCACGCAGCCTTCGGCTGTTGTCGGTATCAACAGAAAAATCCTTGAGATTGCGGTTGTTAACACCGATAATACGTGCGCCTGAATTTAGTGCCGTTTGAACTTCTTTCTCATCATGGACTTCTACCAGTGCTGATAATCCCAGTTTGTCACAGATACGGATGTATGCTTTGATCTGTTCTTCGCTTAGGATTGAGCAGATCAGAAGTACGGCGGAGGCGCCTAGCAGTCTGGCTTCGTAGATCATGTATTCGTCCACGGTGAAATCCTTGCGCAGACAGGGAATGGAAACCGTATCTGCAATTTCTTTCAAATAAATATCGCTGCCCAGAAACCATTTGGGTTCTGTGAGGACAGAAATACAGTCGGCGCCAGCCGCTTCATAATCCTTAGCAATCTGCAGATAAGGGAAATCTGGAGCAATCAGACCCTTGGAGGGAGATGCTTTTTTGCACTCGCAGATAAAAGAGATTTCCGGCTGTTGCAGCGCTTTCTCAAAAGAAAATTTATCACTGTCAGGTATATTCCCGGAAAGTGACAATGCCTGTGCCTTGAGAGTGTCAAGCGGCACATTCTTTTTTGCCTGTTCTACACGTTCTTTCGCGTGGGCGGCAAGCTGGTCTAATATCGTCATTTGGTGACGCACCTCCTTTATGGTTTTGCTTCGAGTATGGGATAGATTTTCCGAGACACACAGTATCTCATAGGAATACTCATAATTTCGCGATCGGGAGAAGCTCAATTTTTACTCTGCTTCTGGACGGTTACTCACCTCAATAAATTTATTCAGTGTTTCTAATACTTTGCCGGAGTCGATCAGCTCTGCGGCAAGACGGATGCCGTCTTCCATAGTTTCGGCTTTGCCGCCGATATAGAGTGCTGCGCCCGCGTTCATTAGAACAGCGTTGCGTTTGTGCCCCTTTTCTCCATGCAGGATAGAGAGAACAATATTTGCATTTTCTTCCGGTGTGCCTCCTTCAAGGTCAGCTTTAGTGCAGCGTTCAAAACCGAATTGCTCAGGTGTGATTACGTATGATTTAAACCAGCCGTCTTTCATTTCGCAGACAGTGGTTGGTGCGCTCATGGAGATTTCGTCCAGCTTATCCTGACCGTAGACTACCATGCCACGTTTGACGCCGAGACTGATCAGGACCTGCGCCAGCGGTTCAACCAGATATTCATCATACACGCCTAGAAGCTGCATGGTGGGACTGCCGGGATTGGTGAGTGGGCCGAGAATGTTGAATACGGTACGGAATCCCAGTTCCTTGCGGATAGCACCGACATATTTCATGGAAGTGTGGTATTTC
>CAMXBD010000155.1 GCA_947179245.1 uncultured Lachnospiraceae bacterium
GTACAGCAATGCATTTAGCGTCTGTCCGCTTGAGATTTCTTGCGCTGTTGTTGGGAATAAATCCGGTCTCCTCAATCACCTGCATAACCATTTTGCGCGTCTCAGGATTAATGTCCGGATGATTGTTGATCGCTCTCGACACCGTGCTGATTCCCACATTACATTTTTTTGCAATATCTTTGATCGTAATTTCTGCCATACTTTTTCCCTTCAATCTCATATACAAATACTGACAGCCCTCTTTAAAAGACTGTCAGCACTTCTCTTTCATCTTTACTTCTGTAATCTGCCATACAATTTAGTCATCTCCAAGATACGTGCCGCAAGTTCTTCCGTAAATTGTCCCGGCAGCATTCTCCACTTCCAGTTCATACCAAGTGTGGACGGAATATTAGTTCTCGCCTCGGCGCCAAGTCCCAGATAATCCTGAATCGGAATGACACAAGTATCAGACACGCTCGCCATCGCCGCTCTGATGAACTCCCACTGTACATCCTTGTTTGTACGGATATTCAGATATTTCTTTGCAAAAGCTTTGTCCCTGCGGCTTAACTGATCATACCAGCCGAGCGTTGTATCATTATCGTGTGTTCCTGTATATACAATGCTGTTAGACACATAATTATGCGGAAGGTAATCGCTTTCCTCTCTCGGATCAAACGCAAACTGCAGAATCTTCATTCCCGGATAACCGGTCTTCTTTACAAGCTTAATGACTGATTTGGTCAAAAATCCCAAATCCTCGGCAATCACAGCCTTATTTCCCATCTGTTCTTTCATTGTCTTGAATATGTCATATCCCGGTCCTTTCTCCCAATGACCGTATTCCGCCGTCTCATCAGCAAAAGGAATCGAATAATACTCATCAAAACCGCGGAAATGATCGATGCGTACTACATCATACAATTCGTAGCAGTATGCAATACGCTTCATCCACCACGCATATCCAGTCTGCTTATGGTATTCCCAGCGATACAACGGATTCCCCCACAACTGTCCTGTTGCCGAGAAAGCGTCCGGCGGACATCCTGCCACCGCAACCGGTGTCAAGGTATCGTCCAGCTGGAATAATTCCGGATTTGCCCATGTGTCGGCGCTGTCAAACGCAACATAGATAGGAATATCACCGATGATCTGTATATTCTTCCCGTTTGCATATTCTTTGAGTGCAAACCACTGTTTTGCAAATAAATACTGTTGGAACTGGTAGAATGCTACTTCCTCTGCATATTGCTCACGATAGCGTTTCATCGCGGCAGGTTTACGCAGTTTAATATCTTCGTCCCACTCGCTCCAGCTAATGCCGTCAAAAGAGTTTTTCACAGCCATGTAGAGCGCATAATCGTCCAGCCAATAGCTGTTTTCCTTCACATACGCTTGAAAATCCGCCTCTTTTTCCACATTCCTGTTGTGAAAAGCAATCTTTAATACCTTAAATCTGGAAAGATATATTTTCTCGTAATCAATATATTGATCATTATCACCAAAATCGCACTTCTCACAATCCGACTCGGTCAGATATCCCTCTTCAATCAAAGTCTCCAGATCAATGTAATAAGGATTCCCGGCAAACGTTGAAAAAGACTGATAAGGGGAATCCCCGTATCCTGTCGGTCCAAGCGGCAGTATCTGCCAGTAAGACTGCCCTGCCTTTTCCAATAGATCAATAAATTCGTATGCCTGTTTAGAAAAAGTACCAATCCCATACTTGGACGGAATACTGGATACAGGCAGCAAAATCCCACTTTTCCTCATGATTCTACAAATCCTTTCATACATTAAACTTTTATATAGCAGCATTGTTCGGAAACGTTTTCGGTATCGTTTCCAATAGTTTGGGTTAAGTATATATCCTAACAAATCTTTTTGCAATACTTTATTTATATTTTTTCTATTTCCGCATCAACGCTGTTATATCCTTCACGGAATCAAAAATCAAATGTGGAAGTATCTCTGTTCCTTGCACATCTTCCATGGATGCCTCTCCGCTCAGGACGAGAATGCTCTTAAGCCCATTATTCCGCCCTGCCGCAATATCCGTATAAAGTCTGTCACCCACCATTGCTATCTCATCGCGCTTTGTATTGACTCTATTAGTCAAATAATTGATAATATCCTCATTAGGCTTTCCTATAATTCTGTCCGGATACCTAAATGCAGACGCATGGATAAAAGCATGAATAGCACCTGCATCAGGAATGAAGCCTGTCTCTGTAGGGCAGTTATAATCCGGGTGAGTTGCCAGATAAGGCAGTCCTGCCCTGACATGGTCGCAGACTTTACACATTTTCTGATAATCCAGAGATGTGTCAAATGCAGTTACAACAATATCGGGATCATCATCCTCCAGCTCTATCCCTGCCTGCAAAAACTCCTCCTGCAAAAGAGGATTCCCCAGAAGAAAGACCTTCCTGTCCGGAAAATGATTCTGTATATAATAGATTGCAGCCTGCCCTGAGGTGACGATCTTATCTTCATCTACATCCAGTCCCATCCGGTGCAATTTTTCTACATAGACTGATGCATTCTTAGATGAATTGTTTGTCACGAAAACATAATTCCTTCCTGTTTCCTCAATCTTATGCAAAAACTCTACCGCCCCGTCAATCCACTGTTCACCCAGATAGATCGTGCCGTCCATATCTAAAGCAAAACAACGTATCTGAGATAATATTCCTTTTTCATCCTGATTAATTTCTGGTATCTTGGCAATCATGGTATGCCTCCTTATTTCCTTTGTCGGTGTTTATAACATAGCATACCCTTGGCCACAGTACAAGATGATTTTAATTGTTTACCTCTTCCTCTGAATGAGGTAAAATAACATTATCATAATTTCCTGTACAGGATTCCTATGGGATGCCCAGCACCCCGTCAAGCTCAAAAATAACATAATAGAAAGAAGGCCATCTATGAAAGAACAATTATATACGATTCCCTTAAATGACGCCATGAACGCTAATGATGAATGTCCGTTCTGTTTTATTGAACGCAATGTAGAACAGGACCTGCTTGATTTTGTGCTGGGTTCCGGCTCTTCCTACATGGAAAGTGATGTACGTGAACAGACTGACATTGCAGGATTTTGCAGAAACCATTTCAAGAAAATGTTCGACTATGGCAATACTCTGGGCAGTGCTTGGATCCTAAAGACACATTATATGCAGATTAACAAAGAAATGCAGCAGCAATTCAAAAGTTTTAAGCCCGGTAAAACTTCTTTAAAAGATAAATTCAAGAAACAGACTGAACGTCAGAACCCTATAGGCATATGGGTTGCCGAAAAAGAACAGTCCTGCTATATATGTAAGCGTTATGCCGATACATATGAACGCTACCTCGATACATTTTTTGTTATGTATAAAAAAGATTCCGAATTTCGCGATAAGGTCAAAAACAGCAAGGGCTTCTGCCTGCATCACTTCGGCGATCTCTGTGAGGGCGCTGACAGCCGTTTAAATGACAAAGAAAAGTCTGATTTCTACGATATGGTATTTCCTCTGATGGAACAGAACATGACACGTCTGGCGGAAGACGTAGCGTGGCTGGTAGAGAAATTCGACTACCGCAATAAAGATGCAGACTGGAAAAATTCCAAAGACGCTATCCAGAGAGGTATGCAGAAATTGAAAGGCGGATATCCTGCCGATCAGCCGTACAAAAAAAATTAATTCGCTTTGCGAATTAATTTTGCGAGGTCTGCTTCGCAGCCTCGGAAACTCCGAAGCACCCCCAGAACCGAAACCATTTTCTATACGACAAAGCCTTGCAGAAAATCTGCAAGGCTTTAATATGTTCCGGACATGACTTACTTATACTTAAACATTGTCTTTTGATGCCTCAGCTTAACTTTATGCCTTATTACATAGCATCCATGGAGCCATCGCTGTCTTCATCATCGAAAAATTCTTCCACTTTCACTTCCGCCTTGTCAGCAGACTCCTTAACCTTCTCAACCGTTTCTTCGACAGCCCCGACTATCTTGTCAGTAGCCTCTGCCTTCGCAGCATCAAGACCTTCTTTAAACTCGTCAGCTTTCTCCAAATCCAGATCGACATAGTTACGATCAGCATCCTGCGCTGCCTCTTCATCGTCCAAGTCGTCATCAAAATTGTCGAAATCATCGTCATCATCGAAATTATCATCTACAAAATTATCTTTACCTTGTAAATAATAATACGCACCTGCTGCAACGGCTCCGAGAGCAGCTGTCACCATTATAAATTTACCGAATTTCTTTGCCATGAGGGTTCTCCTTTCACCGTCTCTTATACAACTATATTAATACTATTTTACCAAAATGAAAAGGGAATATGTATAAAAAAAATATGTTTTTTCGGCGATAATATTTTACATACAACATCTTGTACCTGTAAATTTTCTTAGAACTAGTTTTGCCCAAGACATTGAATCCCTTGCTTTTTTATGTTATATTAAAATCCGACTCATAAAGTCAACGTACACGGAGTATATGTTTTAGAATGGAAAAAGAATGAACGAAAAATTTTTTGATTTAAAAAAAGAAAAACAAGACCGTATGATCAATGCCTCCCTTAAACTATTTGCTTTAAACGGTTACAAACATGCGAGTACCGATGATATCGTGGCCGAGGCTGGGATCAGTAAAGGTCTTTTATTTCATTATTTCGGAAGTAAACTGGGGCTATATGCCTTTTTGTACGATTATAGCGTCCGTTTCATGAAACTGGAATTGACCACTGGAGTATCATCTTCTATAGATGATTATTTCGAGATTAGAAAACAGATCGAATTTGCAAAAATGCAGGTTCTCAAAAATTATCCTTATATGCAGCAATTTCTCGACAGCTGTGTCTCCGAAAATGTAAGTGAGGCTCTCATCGCAATCGAGAAACAGCGCAACGTCATTCAGGATGTGTATGCAGTTTTAAAGAATCAGACTAACCACTCCCGTTTCCTTGACAATATATCTTTTGAGAAGCTTGACGCCATGCTCGATTATACGATCACCGGACTGATGTGTACTCATTTTCGTAATGATTCATTCCATCCGGAGATGCTCTATGAAGAGACAGTCTCCTATCTGAATATGATGAAACAAATTTCCTATAAGTAATCATACAATTTTGAACATAACCGCTCAGGCATTCCGCCTGAGCGTTATTTTAGATCCAAACTTCCCTCAGCCGCGCAATCCCTTCCTTAATCTCCTCAGACGTCAGCGCTCCATACCCCAATATCAGCATCGCCGGTTCATCCTCCGTCTCTCCCATCCTGAAATCTCTCATCTGATACACCTTGACATCCGCTTTTGCCGCAATATGCGCCAGCTCATCCTCGCTGCGTCCGCGTTTGTCTGTCAGTATCACATGCAGTCCTGCATTACTGCCGGATACTTGAAACGCATTTTCAAAGGGTTTCAGCTCATTCAGAATTAAATCATGTTTCTCCCGATACTGTTTACGCATCTTGTTCAGATACCGTTCAAAGTACCCGTCCTGTATAAATTCATTTAAGATTGTCTGATCAATCCGCGATACCGTGGATGAATAAAAACTGCACTCACTGCGATACCGCTCCAAAAGCGGGTATGGCAATACCATATAGCTGATACGAATCGCCGGAGCAATCGCCTTGGAAAATGTACCGATATAAACCACTCTGCCACCGTTATCCGACGCCTGAAGGGAAGGCAGTGGCTTTCCTTTATAGCGAAATTCACTATCGTAATCGTCTTCAATGAGGTAACGTTCTTCAGCTTCCGCCGCCCATTTGAGAAGTTCCATGCGCCTTCCGATAGGCATGGAAATCCCTGTTGGGTATTGATGCGAAGGCATCACATACGCTACGCGGGCGTCCGTCTGACGCAGGCAGTCCACTCTGATGCCGCTCTCATCCATAGGTATAAAAGACACAGGATAAGCGCAGGATCTGAATATTTTGTATGCCCTGACATAAGTCGGATTTTCCATTGCCACATGAACATGCCTTCCCAGAATTTTTTCCAATAAAAGGAGCAGGTAATCATTCCCTGCTCCGATAATAATCTGTTCCGGCTCACAATTTACGCCCCTCGATCCGTGAAGATAACGACATATTGTCGTTCTTAAACTCAGATCACCCTGAGACTCACCCAGTGAAAACATCTTACTATTGGCATCTACGAGAATACTCTTGGTAATCTTCTTCCATGTAGCATACGGAAAATGCCGCATATCAATGGCATTAGGAGAAAAATCATAGCGAATGGATGGCTCCTGCCTCTTTCCGTATGATTCCGGCATCTCCCTGCGCGATATCTCATCTATCGCATTGAGCTCCTCAAACGTGCTGACAAAATACCCTCTGCGTGGTCTCGCTTCCAGATACCCTTCCGAGACAAGCTGATCGTATGCCATATCTACCGTTGTCCTTGATACCTGCAAATATTCTGCCATAAACCGGGCAGACGGAAGTTTCTCGTTCTGTAGAAGACTGCCCGCCCTGATTTCGTCCCTAATATACTCATAAATCTGCTCATATAGTGTTTTATTGCTTTCCGGACGTAACTGAATATGAATCGGTAATTCTTTCATCTATTCCATAACCGCCAATTACTTCTTAGCTGCATTTTTTTCCTTGATCTTCTTCATCAGCATCTCTTTAATATCTCTCGCCTTGTCTTTCATACGAGGATTCGCCGTAGGCGACGTAAGAATTCCTGTGATCAGACGGCTGGTCACATCATACTGCTCAAAACGCATAGCTGTAACCGCAATCAGATAATCCACTGTAGGTTCATCCATACCGCACATTGGGAAACTCTCCGTCTGTCTTGCCGCTAAGAAACCTTCCAGCGCGTTGCGCAGAAATTCATTTTCTTCATCTTCACACTGCTTCTTCTGCTCTTCATAATCCGGCAGATTCTTGTCGAGATGCTCTGCTTTACCGCGCAGAAGCCACGCTGTTTTCAAACAGATATATGCTTTTTCACTTGCTCTCGTCTGTTTTACAATAGCATTCGCAAGTGTCAGCTTATACCTCTCCAGCGCTTCATCATACGTGTAGATTTCTTTCGTCTCTTTCTGCGGTTTAAAAGTTGCAGAAATCTTCTGCTTAATATTCTTCGCCTGCGGAGAAGTCACAAATTTAAAGAATCTGCTGAGTGCCGCATAACCACAATATGGACACATGATAATATCATATTTCAACAGATCAATCTGCTCATAACGCGGTCTTAAATCCAAATCACTGCCAGCCAGCTTTGCCTTGCCGATCCTGACTGTCCTCGCCTTAAACTCCTTATCACAGATAGGACATGTAAAAGATTTATCAAACAGAAAATCCTGCTCCTGTACGGTCTGCGGTCCCCCTTTGCCATCCGGGCTCTTCTCATCCTTCTTCGGCGCCTCAAATAGATCCATGCTCTCCAAGTTACTTAAACCAAACTGCTCTAACCCCGATAATAATCCTGCCATCGTATATCCTCCCGATAGTTTCTACTTAATATATTCTATCTATACTCCGAGTTTGCGGAGCAAATCTCGCAAAATAAATCTCGAAGAGATTTATTTTATTTTCTCACATTTTTACTTTTTCGGCAATACATAAGAACTCTTCAAAGAT
>CAMXBD010000156.1 GCA_947179245.1 uncultured Lachnospiraceae bacterium
GGGGTGCTCACGGTCATCACGTATATGGGGCTGAAAGAGCCGTATACATCGACCATCGAGTTAAAGTCGGGAGAGATTGGAGACGACTTGACTTACTATTTTGCCGCTTCCGAGCAGATTCCTTCCAGCGTGGCGCTGGGTGTTCTGATGGAAAAAAACAATACAGTGAAGCAGGCGGGCGGATTTATCATACAGCTTATGCCTTTTACCGACGAGAAAGTGATTGAGAAACTGGAGCAGAAACTGGCGACGCTGCCGCCTGTGACTACGATGTTAGAGGAGGGCAATACGCCAGAGCAGATTCTCGAAATTGTTCTGGGCGATCTGGGCGTGGAGATCACAGATAACCTTCCGGTGCAGTTTCATTGCAACTGCAGCAAGGAGCGGGTGGAGAAGGTGCTTATCAGTCTTGGGAAAAAAGAACTGCAGGAACTTATTGACGAGGGCAAAGAAGTAACGCTGAATTGTCATTTCTGTAATACGGATTACATATTTACGGTTGAGGAGCTTAAGAAAATACAGGGGAATCGCGGCAATGGAAAACGTGCTTAGTCTTTTTGATAAAGAAACCGCAGAGTGGTTTGCACATACTCTCGGAGAACCTACGCCTGTGCAGTGTGAGGCATGGCCTATCATAGCGGAGGGAAAACATGCACTGATTTCTGCGCCTACCGGAACGGGAAAAACGCTTTCTGCTTTTTTGATTTTCCTTGACCGGATGAAAAGTCAGGCGCAGGCAGGAACACTAAAGCAGGAACTGCAGTTAATCTACGTTTCGCCGCTCAAGTCTCTGGCGGCGGATATCCGCGAGAACTTAAGGCGTCCGCTTATGGGAATCGGGGCAGAAGAACTTATTTGCGTGGGAATCCGAACAGGGGATACACCTCAGAGAGAACGTCAGCAAATGGTCAAAAAACCGCCCCATATTCTGATTATCACACCGGAGTCCCTGTATCTGATGCTTACAAGTAAGACGGGACAGAGTGTGCTGGCGACGGCAAAAGCGGTCATTATAGATGAGCTTCATGCCTTGATCGACACTAAAAGAGGGGCGCATCTGATGCTTTCCTTGGCGCGGCTCGATTATTTGTGCGGGCAGCCTTTGCAGAGAATCGGATTGTCTGCCACCATTGAACCGTTAGAGACGGCGGCGGAATATCTGGCGCCGGAGGAAGTCAGTATTGCCGCACCCGTTATGAGAAAACAGGTGCGTTTAGATATTCTGAGCCCATATGCGGACGTGACCAAAGGTCCAAGAAAAGATCCAGTATGGGAGGAACTTGGCAAGCTTGTATTCCAGTATTGCCAGAACAGCCGCAGTGTGATCGCTTTTGTCGAAGGACGGAGGTATGCGGAGAAATTAGCATATTATGTAAACTTATTGGGCGGAGAAGGGTTTGCCAGAGTGCACCACGGAAGTCTGTCCAAAGAACAGAGGGCGGAAACGGAATTGAATCTGCGTGATGGTACGCTCAGACTATTATGTGCCACGTCGTCCATGGAGCTGGGAATCGATGTGGGAGAGATTGATCAGGTACTGCAGGTCGGTTGTCCGCGTACAATCTCTGGAACCATGCAAAGATTGGGACGTGCAGGGCATAATCCGGGCAGAGTCAGCGTGATGTATCTTTTTCCCAGAACAGCGGCAGAATGCGTGTCTTGTGGAATGACGGCACAGCTCGCAAGAGAAGGAGGCGTGGAACATGTCAAACCGCCTGCGCAGTGTCTGGATGTGCTTGCTCAGCATCTGGTTTCCATGGCAGCCTTTAGAAGCTATGAGATTTCCGAGGTAATGGAGATACTGCCGCGGGCATGGTCTTTTCGCAATATCACGAAGGAAGATGTAAAGTCGGTTCTTGCCATGCTGGCGGGAGATTATGAACATGATAAGGATATTCCGGCGCGTCCGAGGATCTTGTATGACCGGATACATGAAAAGGTAGAAGGAGACGGTTACAGCAGGATGTTAGCGATCTCCGCGGGCGGTACGATTCCGGATAAGGGATTATATTCTGTGAAAACGCAGGAAGGGGCGAAGCTTGGAGAAGTAGACGAGGAATTTGTCTACGAATCCCAGAAGGGAGACCGCTTTATTCTCGGTTCTTTTGCGTGGAAAATCGTGAATATCAGCCGTGATACCGTGACGGTGACACAGGCTCAGATGGAAGGCGCAAGGCTTCCTTTTTGGCATGGAGAAATCAAAGGAAGAGATAAGCGGACGGGAGAGGCGTTTGGCAGGATACTTCATTCTTTGCAGAAAGCCTATGAGGATGGGGAGCTTCAGGATGCCTTGAAGAACCTCGGACTGGATGAGGCGGCGTCTCACCTTGCGGCTGGATATCTGGAGCGGCAGATCAAGGCAGCAGGGAGCCTTCCGGATCACAAGACGATTGTGGTGGAGCATTTCAAAGACTCGACGGGAAACAGTCAGGTGATGGTTCACTCGGTATTCGGAAGACGTATTAATGCGCCTTTGTCCCTTCTTGCGGCACAGACGGCGAGGGAGCAGATGGAGATTGAGATCGGCAGCGTGGATGAAGAGGATGGATTTTTGCTGTATTCCTATGGAAATCAAAATCTGCCGGAGGGAATTCTACAACGAATTGATGTAGATGCCTGTATGCGGAAATTGGAAATCATGTTACCAGTAACGCCGCTTTTTAACATGGCATTCCGCTACAACAGCGGACGTGCCTTGATGATGGGTGTCCGGAGGAACGGACGTCAGCCGCTTTGGATGCAGAGGCTTAGAAGTGCGGAAATGTTAGAACAGGTAGTGCGGGAGCAGGAACATCCCTTGATACGCGAGACCAGACGTGAATGTATGCAGGAGCTGTGGGATGCAAAAGGTGTGCAGGAGCTTTTATATGATATCCGCAGCGGAGCGGTTGAAATCAGAGAAATCTATACGGACATACCTTCGCCCATGTCTCTTCCGCTGCAATGGAGTCAGGAAGCGGCGGTCATGTATGACTACGCGCCTACGCCGAGAGGCATTCACGGAGCGGTAGAAGAAGCATTACAAAAAGAAAAGAACTTAGTACAGCCGGGAAGTCAGGAATTGATGGAAGTACAGGAGCGTGGGAAACTTCCGAAGGATGAGAAACAGTTACATTCTCTTTTGATGACGGAAGGTGATCTGGCAGCAGGAGAACTGGACGTTCCGATAGAATGGCTGGAAAATCTTGCCAAGGAAGGCAGAGTCCTATATATTGAGCAGGGATTGTGGATCGCGGCGGAGCAGGAGGAAGAGTATGCGTCAGCCTTGACGGAGCAGGAAGAGAGGCTTCACATTGTAAGGCGTATGCTCCGCTACCGCGGTGGTGCGGATGTGCCGCAGACGGCAGCCCGCTACGGCTGGTCTGAGCAGATGGCGGAAGAAATTTTGGAACAGTTATGCCGTCAGTCAGACGCAGTCAGGCAGGGTAATAAGTATTATCATGCCAAATTGTACAGCCGCGCCAGAGTACGGACGCTGAAAAACAGACGGGAAGAAATACAGACATGTCCGGCGGCAAATTATGCGGCTTTGATACTTGCCGGAACGGAATCGGGTGCACCCGCCGAGGAATGTCTGCAAAATGCATTAAGACAGTACGCGGGTATGACTTTCCCGGCAGTTTATTGGGAAAAAATCATATTGCCGGGGCGGGTGAGAAATTACAGGGAGTCTATGCTGGATAGTTTTCTTGCAAAAGGCGAGTTGTTCTGGCATATGGAAGAAAAAGGCGGACTGCGCTTTGATTATCAGGAGGAAATCAACTGGAATGCGGATGTGAGCGGCCGGATGGTGAGCGGAGAGAATAGCATGGAGAAGACGGGGGAAGACAGCCAGATAGCAACAGATGGACTCACTGAAAAAGAGCGGGTCATATACGAAGCAATCATAAAACGCGGCGCCTGTTTTATGCAATCACTAAACGGTCTGATTTCCGGAGAATCACCTCATGAGACGTTGTTATCTCTTATGGAAAAAGGGTTGGTCTACGCGGACAGTTTCCTTCCGGTGCGGCAGTGGCTTGATCAGGAAAAGACAAAAAAAGCGTCGGCAAGACAGCGGGTAAACATGCGTGTTAAAGCGTTGAATGCAGGAAGATGGGACGTGGTGAGACCCATTCGTGAGAAATCCATAGAAGAAAAACTCGAAGCTTGTTTTAAGTATAGTCCCATTCTCAGCAAAGAGACTGTCTTGGCCTGCGGGCTTTCATGGCAGGAGGCATTGTCGGTGTTACGCATATGGGAGTACACCGGGCAGGCAAGAAGAGGGTATTTTGTAAAAGAATTGTCCGGTGCACAGTTTATCCGGGGGAAAGATTACGAGAGCATAGTACGAAGACTTCATAATCCGGAGAAAAAGATTATCTGGATGAACGCGGCAGACCCGGCGCAGTGCTGGGGAAAGATACTGCCTCATCAGGAAGGGAAAAACTTTATGAATGTGCCGGGAACCGCGGTGGCATGTATGGGCGGAACCCCGATCGCAGTAATGGAGCGGCAGGGAAAAGTATTGCGGATATTGGAAACGGACTTGCAGGCGGAGACGCTGGAAGAATGTTTCAAGATTTTTACAGAAGAGTTTAAGCGGGGCAATATTTTTATGGGAGTGAAGAGGATCGTTGTAAAGGAGTATCCCGATGCGGCGGCGGAGATGCTGAAGAGTGCAGGGTTTATGAAGGAGATGCAGGATTGGGTTTTGTATAAGTAGTGGGAGATAAAGTGCACACAATAGGTGCGAAATATTGTATTTTTACACCGGAATGCATATAATAGTAATAAAGGAGGTGTATAGTATGGCACAGGCAACATTTAGTGTACGTATGGATGAAACATTAAAAAAACAGTTTGATATTTTATGTGCTGATTTTGGAATGACCGCATCAACTGCAATTAATGTATTTGCAAGAGCAGTGGTTCGCGAGCGCAAAATTCCCTTTGAGATAGTGTCCCCAGAACCAGAGATAACACGGGAAAAGGCTATGCAGGCATTTATGGAGCTTAGAGTGCAGGCCGAGAAAAATTTCCCAAAAGGAATGACTTTAGAGGAAATAAATGAAGAGATACGCCAAGCACGATGTGGTGAGGAGGACGTGAAATGATATGCTACGCAGTAATTGACACAAACGTGCTTGTTTCTGCACTGCTTTCTAATCAGCCTGAGGCTGCCACTGTGCAGCTTATGGGGAGGTTGATTGCTGGAGAAATCATTCCGGTATACAGTGGCGAAATTATGCGTGAGTATCGAGAGGTACTTGGAAGAAAAAAGTTTAAACTTGAGCCGGAAATGGTAAAATATCTTTTGATGGCAATAGAAAAATACGGTGTTTTGCTGGAACCAGCAGTTACAGGAAAAATATTACCGGATATGAAGGATTTGCCGTTTTACGAGGTGGTTATGGAAAAGCGCAGCGATGATGCTTATTTAGTGACAGGTAATCTGAAACATTTCCCTGCAGAACCTTTTATTGTAACTGCGCGGCAGATGCTTGAGATTTTAGACGGAAAAAATGATCATGAGGAGAAAAGAAATCTTTGAGATGTAGATACAAAGCATGCGACATACAATTTTGTCCATAATAAGTATATAAAAAGATTTTAACGACAGAAAGGCGGTACACCCATGAAACACGGATTTATCAAGGCAGCAGCTATGACACCGAAAATCAAGGTAGCTGATCCCGAATATAATGCAAAAGAAGTCTGCAAAGGAATCGAAGAAGCCAGTACGAATGGTGCGAAGATCATTGTTTTTCCGGAGCTGTGTCTTACAGGGTATACTTGCGGTGATCTTTTTTTGCAGGAACTATTGCTGATGCAGGCAAAGGAGGCGCTGAACATAGTAGTGGACGCTACAGAGGGAAGTGATGCACTTGTATTTGTGGGACTTCCGATAGAAAAGGACAGTAAACTTTATAATGTGGCAGCAGTATTACAAAATGGAGAGGTGCTTGCTTTCATTCCGAAGAAACATATACCGTCTTATGCGGAATTTTATGAGACAAGACATTTTGCGGCAGGCAATGAGGTGTCGGAGATGTATCTTTACGAGGGGGAAGAAGTACCTTTCGGGACGAATATTTTATTCGAGGTGGATGCGATAAACGGATTGACAGTGGGTTGTGAGATCTGTGAGGATATCTGGGCGCCGTTATCACCGGGGACACTGCACGCACTGGCAGGCGCTACTGTGCTGGTGAATCTGTCGGCATCCGATGAGACTGTCGGCAAAGATGTATACAGGGAGATGCTGGTGAAATCTTCCAGCGCTAAGCAGATATCGGGTTATATCTATTGTTCTGCGGGAGAAGGAGAATCCACGCAGGACTTGGTATTCGGCGGACATAATATGATTGTGGAGAATGGAACCATTCTGGCGCAGGCAAAAAGATTTGCGCCAGAAAATATCTATGCGGATATCGATATTCACAGACTGCGGCATGAACGTCGGAGGATGTCAACTTATATACCGGAGAGACGGGAACAGTATTTGGTTCTTCCGGTTCATATGGAGGAAGAAGCGACTACGCTTATGCGTACATTCGGAGCACAACCTTTTGTGCCCGCGAATCAGGATGAACGGAATAAGAGGTGTGAGGAGATTCTTTCGATTCAGTCTTACGGACTTAAGAAACGTTATGAGCATACGGGATGTCAGTCGGCGGTGATTGGTGTTTCCGGCGGGCTGGATTCTACGCTGGCGCTTTTGGTAACGGTGCGGGCTTTTGACATGCTGGGGCTTAAGCGTGAACAGATCACAGCAGTGACTATGCCTTGTTTCGGCACTACAGACAGGACATACGACAACGCATGTAAGCTGGCGGGGACATTGGGAGCGACACTTAATGAAGTAGATATTAAAGAAGCTGTGACCGTGCATTTCAGGGATATCAGACAGGATATGGATAACCATGATGTGACTTACGAGAACGGGCAGGCAAGAGAGCGCACGCAGATTCTGATGGATATAGCCAACCGTGAGGGCGGTATGGTCATCGGAACAGGAGATATGTCGGAACTAGCGCTTGGATGGGCGACGTATAACGGTGACCATATGTCCATGTATGGTGTAAATGTGGGAGTGCCGAAGACGCTGGTGCGCCATCTGGTGCAGTATTATGCAGATACATGCGGAAATGAAGAATTGCAGAGTATTTTGCTGGATGTACTTGACACACCTGTCAGTCCCGAACTTTTACCGCCGGTGGACGGTGTAATCTCACAGAAGACGGAAGATTTGGTAGGACCATATGAATTACACGACTTTTTCTTATATTATATGCTGCGTTGCGGTTTTGAGCCGGCTAAAATATACCGGATTGCCTGTCAATCTTTCAAGGATATATATGACAATACTGTCATATTAAAGTGGCTCAAAACCTTTTATAAGAGATTCTTTACACAGCAGTTTAAGCGTTCGTGTCTGCCGGACGGTCCGAAAGTCGGCAGTGTGGCGGTC
>CAMXBD010000157.1 GCA_947179245.1 uncultured Lachnospiraceae bacterium
AGCCAAAATGAAGCTGCCGCTTCACGAAAGTTTATTCGTTAAAGCGACAGCCCCTTTTTGCCTTTTTCATCAATATACCTATAATTGTTATGCTCATAGGAGAATGCTATAATCTCAGTAAAATAAAGTTTCTGCGAAAGGAGATATAAGCATGTTCAATCAAAAAGATTTTGGAAAAAGATTAAGAGACTTCCGTAAGCGAAGAGACCTGACACAAAAAGAAATTGCTATGAAGATCGGAGTTTCTGAACAGGCAATCTCAAAATGGGAAAAAGGAGATTGTCTGCCGGATGTCTATAATTTGAAAATACTTTCACTTGCCCTTAATGTCTCGGTTGACTGCCTGTTGGATACCGAAAATGAAACGGAAGAAAAAGTAATTGAGACGATAGATATCAACGGAGCGGCTTTTGAGATAGTGGAAAAGCCCGCAGCCATCCTTGCGGGAAAGATGATATACGCAAAAGATTTTACGGATATATCCGCATTTAATTCAGCAATAGACGAGATTGCGGCGGAAGGAGGTCCGTTTGATGTGATGAAATTGGCTGACGTGGTACTCCCGATTAATGATATTCATTTAAGTGTAAACTTCTGGCGCAGTGAAAAATCCCGTGCATATGGCTTTGTGCGTGAAGTCCTCACTGATTCTCAGCCCGAAGGTATAGATGTATACAAAATACCGGCTTCATTGTATATACGTGCATATACAAATAAATTTACAGCACAGCTTATGGCAAAGGAGCAATGTGAGATCTGGGAGCTTTTTGCTTATATCAGAGATTATTTTATGCCAGCGCACGGATTCAAAATGGCTAAAAATGGTGCACAGGAAATGGAAGTGTTTGACACATTCGAGCATACGACGGGCTACGCTTATATGCCTGTAATCCGTCAGTGAGAGTGAATTTTACAGGTGGCAAATGACTTTTTCCTTCTGTCGGGAAATTGTCAGGAGCCATCCTGTAACACGCGGAAATATATAAAAGTAAAAAGTGTATTGACATGTAAAGTAATAATGGTACAATGGAATTGCTTAGTTTCGAGCAATTCTTTTTTTATTCAGGGTTTATTCAAATATTACTACCCATTTTCAATGTCTTGATTTAGGACGAAAATTATGGTGCCGTGGGCATCATGGTAAATTAAATATATAAAAATATAGGAGAGGAAAGCTATGGAACAAGGTAAACCAACACAAAGACAAGAGAAAGCTGGGGTGAGAAACGGTAGAAAAGAGTCGGGAATATCGGCAATCGGTTCGATTCGTGTCAGAATCATTTTTATAGCGATGATGGCAATTTTAAGCGTAAGTATAACGCAAATCGTTATATTTGGTTCTCTGTCAAGGAAGCAGTTTAAGGACATGGTAATTTGCTATATGGAGGATCTGGCGGATTCATATCAAAAGACGATGAACATCCGGGTGGCAGAGCTTGCAGAAGAGGGAAAGCAGCCTGACACAGCATTTTGGGAAAAGATGGTTGGCGGTCTGGATATTATGGGTATGGAAGGCTCCTATGCTTATATTGTGGATCAAAATGGAACGATGTGCTACCATCCTACGGCTGAGAGGATTGGAAGCCAAGTGGAGAATGAGGCGGTAAACGTTGCTGTCACCAAGATAAATGAAGGAAATATTCCGCAAGAAGCAGTTTCTATCAAATACGAATATCAAGGAGCGCAAAAATATGCCGCATACAGTGTGACGGAGGACGGTTCTTATATCTTTGTTATAACAGCCGATGAGAATACGGCGTTGAAGTCTTCCAATGAGAATATGAAGTCTTCGGATGAGATTGTTTTGATTTCTATTTTCTGGGGCGGCATTACCATGTTTATTTGTATGGTCATAGTATTTTTTATCTGTGACATTATTGTAAAACCGCTGAAGCAGATTGCAGAGCTTGCAATGAGATTTGCGGAACTGGATTTCAGAGAAGACCAGCGTCAGAAAAAGCTGAGTGCCAAAAAGGATGAGATTGGTGCCATAAGCCGGGCGGTAGATACTTTACGTGGACATTTGAGCGGAGTGATAGGCAGGATTGAGGGACACAGTGCTACAGCCATGGAGACTTCCCATATGTTGAATGAAGATACGGATCTGATTTTCGGTACGGTTAAGCAGGTGGAACAGGCAGTGCAGGAAATGGCGAAGGGATCCTCCGCACAGGCAGAGGAGACACAGAGTGCTATGGAGAGCATTGTCCTGATGGGAAGCATGATTGAAGAAAACAGCATAAAGATGGATGAATTACATAACACAGCAGAAGGAATGTATACTTCCAGTGAGGTGGCTGCTACGACCTTAAATACAATGGATGCGGTGAACCGGAAGGCACAGGAAGCGATAGACTTGATTTATGAACAGACCAACACGACCAATGAGTCTGCGGTTAAGATTAAAGCGGCTACAACGTTGATTACATCAATTGCAGAACAGACAAATCTGTTGTCTTTGAATGCGTCAATCGAAGCTGCCAGAGCAGGAGAGCAGGGGCGCGGGTTTGCCGTCGTGGCAGGGCAGATTCAGAAGCTGGCGGAGGAGTCTAATGAATCAGCGAAGCAGATTGAGGAGATTATTGCCCATCTCATAGCAGATTCAGAGAAAGCGGTTCAGACAATGGATGAAGTTAAGGTAGTCATGGCGGATCAGAATGAAAATGTCGGGAAGACGAGAGAACGGTTTACTGAGATGCATGGAGGGGTTGAGAAGACGATACAAGGTATAAGAAGTATTGCTGAGAAAATGGAACAAATTGACAAGACTCGAACGGGTGTGGTCGATATTGTACAGAATCTGACATCCCTTGCAGAAGAGAATGCGGCGGGAACGCAAGAAGTGTCTGCTTCTGTAGTGGAAGTGGGGGAACACATGTCACGGATTGCAAAGAATTCTGGAGAGCTGCGGCAGATAGCAGATGGATTGCAGTCGGAGATGGAGGTCTTCATTATTTGATGAAGAAGGCTAAAATGGAAAAATTAGATATTATAAACGAGAATTACCCGATCAATTTTGATATGATAGAGTTTGTCCGGGATAGTGGCTGTGCTGCTTATACCGTTTATGCAAATGGATGCAAATACTTTCTGCGTATTACCAAGCCGATGTTTTTTGAAACAGCATCTAGGTCGCTGGATATTCATCTTTTTTTGCAACAGCAGGGGTTTGCGGTTCCGCAGATTATCTTTACAAAAGACGGGGACCCATATGTTCAGGTAAATGATGAAGAAGGCGGTCGTTTTTACGTCTTATATGAGTTTCTGGAAGGTGAGGAGGTCGATCCGGAACAGGATGCTGAGGAAATAGGTGCGTTTATCGGGAAACTGCACAGTGTAATGAAGGACTATCCGGGGGAACTCATCAAAAATGATAAGCATTATTACTTGGATAGATATATTGATATTATGCGAATCAAGCAGTATGAGAAAATTGATGAATTTATTGCATACGGAGAAGCTTTATGGAAAAGAGTGAAAGATTTACCGTATGGATATTGCCACGGGGATATGTATCGGGGAAACATACTGAAAGCTTCGGACGGGCATTTGTACATACTGGATTTTGATACTTCCTGTGAGGGATTTCCTATGTATGATCTGGCGTTGATTTGCAATATTACGGATTACTTTGAACTGGAAGATGATGGTTATGTGAAATCAAAAAAGGTATACGAAAGGTTATTGCCAGAATATTTGAAATACAGCAGTTTAACGAAAGCGGAGATAGACGCTTGTTATGATTTGATAGGACTTTATCATTTTGCCCTGCAGGCGACGATTATTGAGATTTTTGGAATTGACTGCGTAGATAATGAGTTCCTTGACAGGCAGCTTGAGTGGCTGTATAAATGGCGAGAGCTTGGATATCCGGTATCATAGCTATAGACTGGATAGGAAGAGGGATAATGTTTGGGCGGAAACGAGGAAGATAAGGGAAATGATAGAGATTAAGATATTAGAAAATGCAGATGAAAAAACAAGAGTTACGTTAGAAATTATGAATGCCTTGCCGGAATGGTTTTCGCCGCCGGAGGATATCGTGAATAAGTCGGTGATACATAGAGAATATCCATTTATTGCGGCGTATGATGGTGAGAATGCGATAGGATTCACTGCGCTAAAAATCCATAATCAATATACGGCGGATATTTATAATTTAGGTGTTCTGAAAGAATATCACCGAATGGGAATCGGGCATCGAATGATAGAGGCGTGTGTGCAATATTGTAAAGAAAATCATTACAAGTTCTTGACGGTTAAGACACTGGATGAATCCGCAGAGTATGAGCCGTACAACGGTACGAGAAGGTTTTATAAGAAAGAAGGCTTTTATCCGTTGGAAGTGTTTACCACATTTTGGGATGAAGAAAATCCGTGTCTGTTTTTGGTAAAGGTGATAGAGTAAACATAGGATACCTGTATTTGGTGCGTTAAGGACAATCACAACGCCGCCTGCCTCTTAAGCCGTTCCTTAATCTGCCGGAGGAAAGTTTCATTTCCAACCACTTTAATCATGGGTCCAAAGGACAGTATTTCAATCAGGAGTTCGGTTTCTGTTTCTTTGTTATAGTATATTAAGCACTCGTAGGTATCTTCATCAAGCTTGCGGGTGCTTTTCTCGTAATTCGCAAATTGCAGCATCGCGCGTGCCAGAGCATTGCGGCGGTTTTTAATGAGAATGCGCACAGGTTCATGGTAACAAGAATGCTGTAGAAGTTGATTTATATTCGGAAGTTCTTTGACAGTCTTACCGGTTGGAGTGACTTCCCGGATGCGGCATAAATTTAACGTAATTACTTTTGGATTCTGGTTGGCGCGAGCTTCGATAGCCAGCAATCTGAAACAATCATTTTTAATAGAGTATTCTATACGGCACGGCAGATAGCTGTGGTGCAGACGGCGGTGGTAACGTGATTCATAGAGGATATCTATATATTCATGATTTTGGATTGCTGACAGGATTGTCCGAAAGTGGTTCCTGTAATCGGGATTCTTATAGTCGTCTTTGTCGGCAAAACGGTCGTAGTAGTAGAAGTCGTCGGGCAGATAAAGGGGCTCAACGTCTGAAAAGGCATCACTAATTGCCTCGATTTCTTTATCGTCGAGGAAAAGACTGATCTTGTCATCCAGAAGAATCGCCTTTATGTAAGACTTCTGTAAGTCTGTGAGCGGGACATAGAAGTTTTCGGATAATCTGGAATGTAAGAGTCCGTCCTGTTTTTCATAAAAGCCCCATCCCTGTTCTGTGAGCTTGGGGAGCAGGTAAAGAATACTTTCTTCAAAGCAGGTATTTTTAATATGAAGGGTTACCTCCTTTTCGGATATGAAGTTTTTCTTTTCAATCAGTGATTTGATTACCTGAAAATAGCAATTATATACTTCTGAGAATAGTTCTGTCATTTGTAAATTGCATCCTTTTTATCTGTCTTCTTTAAAATACATATGGTACATCGTTAAAAAATCTCTCTGGAAACGCTCGTTAAGCTGTGGGCAGTCCGATTCAATAGAAACGATCCGACCGATGAAAGTGCGAATCCACGGTAACATTTCGTTTGCATCAAACACTTCAGTCTCATAGGTAAAGGTGTCGGGAGCGATTTGCCGGATCACGCCGCCTTTGCCTTCACGCTGCAGTCGGTTCAGAATATATTTTTCGGAATGTTCATTGATATGGAGCGCCAGCTTAACGTGTTCGGAATGATGGTGGCTGTCATTTTGAAAGGAGACGCCCCATGCGGATTCTTTATTCTTTTCCAATTTTTCCCGGATGGCGTCATAGTCGGGATAGGGTTCTTCTATTTTTACCGACTTCACCGCGTCCATGCGAACATTTGTAAAATGCTTCTTATTCGGAAGATAAAGGCACAGATAACGCCTGCCGGTCCGCGTACTGGTAAAGATTTTCAGTGGAACGCCTTCTGTTTCGAGAAAGTTTTCCGATTTCGTACTTTTTATCTTCAAAAGGATCGACTTATGCTCATGCATTGCCTGCAGGATGAGAAGAAGTATTTCATCTTCCAGCGTATGGACGAAGAAGTTGTGTTTGATCCGAAACAAGTCATTTTGAAATGAGGCGGTGTCCATAATGGTATTCCCCACAATGCCGAGCGGTGAGGAAAGCTGATACAGTTTTATGGCATTCTTTAAACCGGGATGTACAGTCAGCAGTTCCTGAAAAGGAGGGGCGGGACGGTACAGTACTTCCTTGCCTGTTTTTTCTTTTATAAGCATACCTGCTGCGGCATATTGGTTACATTTCCGGCGGACAATCTGGGAATCGAATACCTTGCCGTATTCTTCAAGAAGACCGTCGGCAATTTCATCGGCTGTCTGCTCCGGGGATTTCAACAGGTAGTCCAATATATAAAAATGAAGCATAATGTCATTATCCGTAAAGCTCTTAGCTTTCCATACCCGAAACAGCGGGTTTGTGTCGAGCAGATTGCTGTCAATGGATAAATAGATATTTTTCCCCTTGCTGGTATAGTCCTGCCTGACGTAGCCCGACAGCCAGCTTTCCAGACGACGACGCTCGTTATCGTAGGTACGACCGCTCCAGCCGCCAAATTCATCGCGGGTCTTAAATCCGTACACAAAAAAGTCACGGACATATTCTCTGCTTTTGGAAAAAGATTTGATAAGTTCTTTAAATTCTGACATTGGAGTACCGCTTCCTTCTTAACCTACGGAAAATACCTGTTTTGGTATTTTTCATCTCTTATTTTATCATACCTTCGCAACTTTTTTGAAATGATTATTCTGCTGGGATATTGTATCTTAGATTCAGACAGAGGAAAACAATCCGATTGCGGAAGCCGCAGTAGCTCAGATGGTAGAGCGCGGAAGAAACAAGTCTTGACAAAGACTTTAACAGCAATCGTAATCACCTGATAAGTGCGTTGTCGTGGGTTCGAGTCCCGCCTCGGTGGAAGCCTTCGGATGTTTTCTTAAGTCTAAGATGAGCCTTACCGTGGAAAAAAAGCAGACATTAAGAGACAAAGCAAAGAAGAAATAGGAGAGTAAGATAAAAAATTTGCGAATCATGTAAGGAGGAAATGACTATGAACTTCATGGAAAGATTACATACTATGATAAATGATAATAAGAAGCTGCCGGAAAATGGAGCGGCGGGTTATGCGGGTCAGGGAAAGGCATTTGTGGATTTGAACTTTGCAGTGGCGTCTTTAAGAA
>CAMXBD010000158.1 GCA_947179245.1 uncultured Lachnospiraceae bacterium
CATTCGAACCACACCTCGCCCTGTTAGAACTGTCTATTTCCCGACAGCCCCTTTTAGAGAAGATACTACTTCTTTTTCGGCTGCGGATTAAAGCTGACGCCACGATTGACGTCACCGCTTGGATTTTCGCCAAAGGTATAGTCGTTACCGGGAAGTACAGCATTTAAGATAATGCCTGCCAGCGCCGCAATGGCAAGTGACGTTAATGTGATAGAAGTACCGCCGATCACGAAAGTGAGACCGTTCGAGAATCCGAGACCGCACACGAGTATGACGGCTGCAATGATCAGATTTCTTGATTTGGTAAAGTCTACTTTATTTTCAACGATGTTTCTGACACCGATGGCGGATATCATACCATACAGAATGAAGCTGACACCGCCGATGATCGCAGAGGGAAGCGAGCCAATGATGGCAGACATCTTGGGAATGAAACTGAGTAAGATTGCATAAAGCGCTGCCAGACGGATCACTTTCGGGTCATAGACGCTACTCAATTCCAATACCCCTGTATTCTCTCCGTAAGTCGTGTTGGCAGGGCCGCCGAACAGTGCGGAAAGAGAGGTTGCAAGGCCATCGCCAATCAATGTGCGGTGCAGACCGGGATCTTCCAGATAATTCTCACCAACTGTCGCGGAGATCGCAGAAATGTCACCGATATGCTCCATCATCGTTGCAAGTGCGATGGGCGCCATGACAAGAATCGCCGTCAGGTCGAATTTGCACAGTTGGAAAGGCGGAAGTCCAACTACAGAGGAGGAGGCTACGCCAGAGAAATCCAGAATAGCGCTTCCGTCCGCATTGCTGAATCCTGCGGCATTCATGATCAGGGCAGCTATATAAGAGATCACGACGCCTAGCAAGATTGGAATAATCTTCCACATACCTTTGCCCCAGATATTAAAGATAACAATGACTGCCAGTGCAATAATCGCCAGAAACCAGTTGGAGGATGCATTGCTTACGGCGGAGGGTGCAAGGCTTAAGCCGATACAGATGATGATAGGACCGGTAACTACGGGCGGCAGGAAGCGCATGACTCTCTTGACGCCTGTAAGCTTAATGACCAGTGCAAGAATCAGATATAACAGACCTGCGACAACGATACCGCCGCATGCATAAGGTAATTTTTCCCCGTAAGACATGCCGGCAAATATACCCGTATCCAACTCTGCAACTGTGGCAAATCCGCCCAGAAAAGCAAAGGAGGAACCTAAGAAAGCGGGAACCTTCAATTTAGAGCAGACATGGAAAAAGAGGGTACCAATACCGGCGAAGAATAATGTCACCTGAATTGATAGACCCTCTCCTTGAAAATAATTATTGACTAAGATCGGTACTAAAATCGTAGCACCGAACATCGCGAACATGTGCTGCAAGCCTAGCAGCATCATCTTTGGAATACCCAGAGTACGGGCGTCGCGAATCGGTTCAAAACTTTTACTCATTATATATCTCCTTCCTACTCATTAGAAAATCTCTTAAAAGAAATTATAAATACTAACGCACGGCTTGGCAAGATGATTCTTTCAAAAGTGGTTGACTTGAACGGTGGAAATCAGTAGTATTAAATAGGAACATTTTAGATCATATATACAATGTATTTCAGTGTATACAGTAAATCAACAGATACAGCAAAGGGGACAGAAGATGGAAAGATTAAAAGAAATGGAAAATGTATTTGTTATGGAACATCCGTTGATCCAGCATAAGATTTCTCATATCAGAGATATTAACACGGGAACTAATGAGTTCAGAAAATGTATTGAAGAGATCGCCATGCTGATGGGGTATGAGGCGCTTAGTGATCTGCCTTTAGAGGATGTGGAAATACAGACGCCGATAGAAACATGTATGACTCCCATGATTGCCGGTAAGAAGATGGCGGTGGTGCCAATCCTAAGGGCTGGTCTTGGCATGGTAAATGGAATACTGGCGCTGGTTCCCAGTGCAAAAGTAGGACATATCGGACTCTATAGAGATCCAGAGACTCATGAGCCGCACGAATATTATTGTAAACTGCCTGAACCTATCGATCAGAGAACAATCGTCGTGGTAGACCCTATGCTTGCTACCGGCGGTTCCGGTTCGGAGGCGGTTGATTTTATTAAACAGCACGGCGGCAAAAATATCAAATTTATGTGTATCATTGCAGCGCCTGAGGGACTGGAGCGTCTGCACAAAGATCATCCGGATATTCAGATCTATATAGGGCATCTAGACCGCTGTCTGAATGAGCATGCTTATATATGTCCCGGATTAGGTGATGCCGGAGACAGAATATTCGGTACGAAATAGGTATAGGGTTGCTTGGAGGAAATGAGTTTGAAAATTGCAAAAAAATCGGTAATTTTGTGTATTGCCTTGTTGTGCGGACTGCTTTTTGCGGCATGCGGCAAGAATGATGAAGAACTTACCGCATATCAGGAAGACATGAACACATTTTTTGAACATATTGCAGCATTGAACGATGGAATGAACTCGATTGACGCTTCGGCTGACGATGCCACTAATCAACTGCTTTCTTATCTCGATCAACTGCAGGCGGAATTTACATGGATGGCAGAACTTACTGTACCGGACCGCTTCTTGGCAGTAGACAGTCTGGCAGATGAAGCCGATGAGAATATGAAACAGGCAGTAGCATTGTATCACACCGCATATGAGTCAGAACCCTTTGATGAAGCGGTCGCTCAGGCGGCAAGAGAATATTATGACAGAGCCAATATCCGTATCCAATATATTATCCAGATCCTGCACGGCGAAATTCCGGAGGGTGAAGGCGTTACATATACGGAGGAAAACAGTATATTGGGCGGAGGATATCTGAACAAGACGGACGATGAAGAGTCAGACACGCCGGATGATACATCGGAAGAAATACCGGATGCGGGAGAAGACAATTTCGACACGGATGATACTGTCTTTTATGAAGAACCGGCACAGGATGGCACACAGGAGAGTATACAAGAGAATGAATAAACAGGAATTTCACGCGCTGATTAAAGAAAATCCCATCTTTTTAGACGGTGCAACCGGGTCAAATCTACAAAAAAAGGGTATGCCTACGGGCGTATGTCCGGAAAAGTGGATACTGGAAAACAGGGATATCATGATCTCATTGCAGCGTGCTTTTGTAAATGCCGGTTCCAATATAGTCTATGCACCTACTTTTACGGCGAATCGGATTAAACTAAGAGAATATGGATTGGAAGAGCAGATACGCCAGATGAATCTGGATTTGGTGGCGCTGTCAAGGGAAGCTGTCGGAGATAACGCCTATGTGGCGGGTGATCTTACTATGACAGGCGAACAGCTTGCGCCTATGGGACATCTGGATTTTGAAGAATTGATAGATATCTACAAAGAGCAGATTGGTTATCTGGTAGAAGCAGGTGTAGATCTTCTTGTTGTGGAGACCATGATGAGTCTTCAAGAGACAAGAGCGGCATTGATTGCTGCCAAAGAGACATGCGGGCTGCCAGTGATGGTCACGATGACTTTTGAGTCGGACGGAAGAACGCTGTACGGGACGGATGCGGCTACGGCGGCTGTGGTGCTGGAGAGTCTCGGCGCGGATGCGATTGGTACAAACTGTTCTACGGGGCCGGATAAAATGACGGACGTAGTCCGGCAAATGGCTGGGATGACTACTGTTCCCATCATTGCCAAACCGAATGCGGGGCTTCCGTCTCTGGATGCTGATGGCAATACGGTTTATGACATGGGCGCTGAGGAATTTGGCTCCTGTATGAAGGCTTTGGTGGAGGCAGGCGCATCTATTGTTGGCGGCTGTTGCGGAACAACGCCGGAACATATTTTTAAGGCGAAAGAGTCTGTGGGCACCATGCAGATTTTACACAGAGAAGCGCCCGATAAACGATTCCTTACAAGCGAGAGAAAGACGATTGCTTTCGGGCTTGACGATAATTTTATCATTGTTGGTGAACGTATTAATCCTACAGGAAAGAAGAAATTACAAGAACAGCTTCGAGCTGGTTCTATGGATATGGTAGTAGATTTTGCGGAGGAACAGGAGGCGTGCGGTGCGGGTATTCTCGATATCAATATGGGCATGAGCGGTATTGATGAGAAAGCCATGATGCTCAAAGCGCTTGAGACCTTGGGCGGAATTACGAATTTGCCGCTTTCGCTGGATTCCAGTCATGTAGATGTGTTAGAAGCAGCGCTTAGAAGATATCCGGGCAGGGCATTGATCAATTCCATCTCATTTGAGAAAGTAAAAATCGATAATCTGCTGCCACTTGCAAAGAAATACGGAGCAATGTTTGTTCTTCTTCCTTTATCTGATAAAGGTCTGCCTGAAAATCTGGAAGAAAAGATTTCTATCATAGAGGAAATACAGGCGCGTGCATACGAAATCGGTATGCGCAAAGAAGATATCATAGTGGATGGTCTGGTAGCTACTGTGGGAGCTAATAAAAATGCAGCCATAGAGACATTGGAGACGATCCGCTACTGCAAAAAGAATGGTCTGGCAACCATCTGCGGGTTATCCAATATTTCTTTCGGCCTGCCGGAACGGAGTTTTGTCAATACGACCTTTTTGACAATGGCTATTCAGGCAGGACTTACTATGGCAATTTCCAATCCGTCTCAGGAACTTCTGGTAAGCTGTGCTTTTGCATCGGATCTGCTTCTGAATAAGGAAGGCGCAGATTTAAGGTATATCCAGCTGATGGATGCGGTGAAAGCCAAAAGGGAAGCATTAGGAGAAACACGGGCGGTAAATTCGGGTATTCATATCAATTCCACAGCTCAGAAAAAGGACGACGGCAGCGTGACTGTTATGGATAAACTTTATGCCGATGTGTTGAAAGGCAATGGCGGAGCGATCGTGGAGGACACGAAGAAGGCTCTTGATGAGGGTCATGAGGCAAAAGAGCTTTTAGACAATGTATTGCTGCCAGCAATCAATGAAGTGGGTGAACTTTTTGACAAAGGAAAATATTTCCTGCCACAGTTGATCGCCAGTGCAGAAGCAATGAAAACATCGATAGAGTATTTAGAACCGATGCTCAATACAGGACAGTCAGAGCAGGAAATGCCGACGGTGGTGATTGCTACGGTGGAGGGAGATATCCATGATATTGGTAAGAATCTGGTGGCATTGATGCTCAAAAATTACGGGTTCAAAGTCATTGATCTGGGTAAAGACGTGCCGAAGGAGAAGATCATTGAAGCTGCCAGAGAACATCATGCACAGGTTATCGCGTTGTCGGCGCTTATGACTACTACGATGCAGCAGATGCGTCATGTGATTAATTATGCCAAAGAGTGCGAAGTGCCCGCCAAAATCATCGTGGGCGGCGCAGTCATCACGCAGGAATATGCGGACGAGATTGGTGCCGATGGTTATTCTAAGGATGCGGCGGATGCTGTGAAACTGACAAAGAGAATTTTGAATATTGAGGGAGAGTAAATATGTTAGGTGCAGATGCTATGGTAAAATGCCTTGAAGAAGAAGGCGTAAAATATGTATTTGGTTATCCCGGAGTGGCGATATGCCCTTTTTATAACAGTATATTGGATTCTGAGATCAATACGATACTGATCCGGACAGAACAGAATGCGGCACATGCGGCGAGCGGTCTTGCCCGTGTGACAGGGCAGGTGGGAGTCTGTGCGGTAACTTCAGGTCCCGGTGCGACTAATGTGATTACCGGTATCGCGACGGCTTTTGCGGACAGTATACCGCTTGTGTGCATCACAGGACAGGTGAACAGCGAACTGCTTGGTTCCGATGTGTTTCAGGAGGCGGATATCACAGGCGCTGTGGAGTCTTTTGTTAAGTACAGCTATCTGGTGAAAGATGCCGATGAGATTCCTCGTATATTCAAGGAAGCTTTTTACATTGCCAATTCCGGAAGGAAGGGTCCTGTATTAATCGATGTGCCTATTGATATTCAGAATGCGGTGATTGGCAGATTTAAATATCCGGAAGAAGTCAATATGCGTACCTACAAACCTACGGTCAAGGGACATGCGGTACAGATCAAAAAGGTAGTGAAAGAGTTATCCAAGGCAAAACGTCCTATTATCTGTGCGGGCGGCGGCGTGCTTCTCAGCGACGCTGAGAAAGAACTTCGCCTGTTTGCCGAGAAACACCGTGTGCCGGTGGTTTCAACAATGATGGGAATCGGTGTGATGCCGACCAGACATCCGATGTATTACGGTATGGTGGGGAACAACGGCAATCCATATGCAAACCGTGCCATGAACGAGTCAGACCTGCTTATTATGGTAGGCGCCAGAGTGGCAGATCGTGCAGTGAGCCAGCCTGATCTTATCACAGAGAATAAAGTACTGGTTCATATCGATGTGGATCCCGCAGAAATTGGCAAGAATGTAGGACCGACGATTCCTCTTGTGGGAGATGCTAAACACATCATTGCAGATTTTATGGAAGAAGAATTTGACTGTGAGCATGAGGAATGGATTCAGACATTAAATAAATATCGCGAGACGATGGGGCGCGTCAGAAAGCCAAATCCGGACTATGTAGATCCGGCAGAGTTCATCCGTATGTTGTCTGATGCCATGGAGGATGATGCGGTCTATGTTGCAGATGTGGGGCAGAACCAGATATGGTCATGTAACTATCATATTGTCAAGAACGGCAGATTCCTGACCACAGGCGGCATGGGAACTATGGGATATTCCATTCCTGCGGCAATGGGAGCTAAACTGGCTGATAGGAGTAAACAGGTAGTTGCCGTGTGTGGTGACGGCTCATTCCAGATGTCTATGATGGAGCTTGCAACTATGCGGCAGTTTAATGTTCCGGTAAAGATTATCGTGCTTAAAAATAATTATCTTGGCATGGTAAGAGAATATCAGCATTATACCTATAAAGATAATTATTCGGTAGTAGATTTATCCGGCAGTCCGAACTTGGGGAAATTGGCATCGGCTTATGACATGAAGTTTATGAATCTGAACACGATGGACCGGGCGCAGGAAGTGATCGGAGAATTTCTTTCGCAGGATGAGTCAGTACTGCTTGAATGTCTGATTGATCCTATGGATCTTGTGAAATAGAAAGGGAGAATCGGAATGAAAAGGATATATTCGGTTTTAGTGGAAAACAGATCCGGTGTGCTGTGTAAGGT
>CAMXBD010000159.1 GCA_947179245.1 uncultured Lachnospiraceae bacterium
ATATTATATTCTTTCACCTTCACCGCCGGACCAGACTTGTCAATCTTATTCCGGATATCCTGCATCTGATAGTCCAATTCCTCGATGGAGTCCGCGCAGGCACGCAGCTGTCCTACGATTTCTTCCGTATCCTGCACATCTTTCTTATATTTCAGTTTATGTTCAAGGCTCGCCCAGAAATCCATGGCAATCGTCCGAAACTGTACCTCCGCCTTCATGTACTTTTTCTCATTAGAAAGAAAGATCGGCACACTTAAGATCAGATGCAGACTCCGGTAGCCGTTAGTCTTGGGATTACGGATATAATCTTTTTTCCGAAGTAGAATAAAATCATCCTGCTTGCTCAAAAGATCTGCCAGCCGGTAGATATCGTCCGGAAAAGAACAAATCACGCGAAGCCCTGCCACATCATTCAAATGCTCCCTTATGCTCTCCACCGTCACCGGATAGCCTTTATATGCCAGTTTAGCGTAGATGCTCGTAGGCGATTTCAATCTGCTCTTGATGGCCTCAAAAGGGTTTCTGTTATACACCTGCGAAAACTCCTCGTTCAGAACCTTAAGCCTCGTCTCCACTTCCATGATCGTAGAGCGGTACTCCATCATCAGTCTGTTAAAGGGCTCTGTCTCCCGAAGTTTCTCCGCCTGCATCTCAATGATACGGTGCTGTTTCTCCAGAGTCTCCTCCTGCTCTTCCACCTTCTGTTCCAGTTGATTCTTATATGTAAAAAGTTCCATCGTGTTTCTGACTCTGTTTTTGACGATAGACTCCTCAAAAGGTTTATGGATAAAATCCGATACCCCCATCTCAAGACATCTGTTTTCAATCTCGATCGCATGCTCGCTGCTTATAATCAGTACAGGTATCTTCTGCAGCCAGCCATTCTCTTTCAAATCCGCAATTACAGCAAAACCGTCCATTTTGGGCATATGCAGATCCAGAAGAACCGCCGCTATATCGTTCCGGTTCTCTTTCAGAATGCAGAGTGCTTCCTCACCATCCACTGCCATATCAACAGCATAATCATTTTCCAGCATAACTCGCAGAATCTCACGGTTTACCTCTGCGTCATCAACCACCAATATCCTTTGCATTTCTATTTCCCCTTTTTCATGCGTTACCTTATCACAGTACGAACCCGATTCTGCACTGCTTGTTATCATGCTCACCCTTCTCTTAAACTTGCAAACCCGCGCTTTCGCACAGATGCGGCTCCCATTGGAGACACTTCTGTTATTATATCATACATCCCGCAAAAAAGCCACAGACTGCAACGTCCTCCTATCATCGGACACTGCCATCTGTGACTCAAAATTTATTTCTCTATACTGTCTGATATACCTTCATGGTCTTTTAAAATTCGACATCAACCCTCACACTCTGTTTCCCCGTCAGTTTTTCCGTCCGCTTATCCGGCTGTCCGGTTCCTACAAAGAGTATGTATTTTCTGCTGTCAAAAATCCGCCGGCCTTCCTCATTTACCGCACAAAATGCCTGCCCGGACACCTTCATGGTAATCTGCTTTTTTTCACCCGGCAGCAGGGAAACCCTCGCAAAAGCGCAAAGGCTGTGATTGGGCACGGCAAACTCCGACTCTGAATCCTTCACGTAGATCTGCAGCACATCTTCCGTCTCCCTGCTGCCCCGGTTGACTGCCTCCACCTGTAAGGACACATCCCGTGAAACATCATCTTTTGCACTAATTACAACGGATTCCACTGCCACATCCCCATAAGTCAGCCCATACCCAAAAGGATATAACGCCTCTCCGGTCATATACCGGTATGTCCTGCCTTTCATCGTATAATCCTCAAAATCCGGCATTCCATCCAACGACCGGTAGAACGTTACAGGAAGTTTACCGGAAGGTGAACAATCTCCGAAAAGGATATCCGCAACAGCCTTGCCGCCCCTCGCGCCGGGATACCAGAGCTGCAGTACCGCCGCCGCCTTTTCATCCGGCAAAGACAAGTCGATCGCACTGCCGGATAATAGACACAAGATCACCGGTGTTCCCACTGCAAATACCGCTTCCATCAAGTCCAGCTGACACTGTGGAAGACTCAGATCCGTCTTATCACCGGAAGCATAACTGTTGCCTGTATCGCCTTCCTCACCTTCCAGTGTTTCATTTAACCCCACACAGAGTACTACCACGTCACTGTGTTTTGCCACCGTGACTGCCTCCGCAATACGGTCATTCTTCCATGCAAGATTTTCCACACGATCCTTAAAAAGATGTGATCCCTCTGAAAATAAAACTCTTCCATTATGTCCGACTTTGTCCTGTATTCCTTCTAAAACCGTAATGTATCTGGACGATGTCCCGTGATAATTTCCGACTAATGCTTCTCTGCTGTTAGCATTAGGACCTATCACTCCGATCGTTTTATGTTCTTTCACACTAAGCGGCAGGATACCATTATTCTTAAAAAGCACCACCGACTCCTTCGTGAGCTTATCCGCCACCGCAAGGTGTTCTTCACACTCCACCTTTTCATAGGGAATCTGATCATACCCGCTCTCTTCAAATAATCCCAGAAGATATCTCGCCGTAAAAGCACGGACAGCCGCCTCCGTGATTTCTTCCTCCGTCACGAGCCCTGCCTGCAATGCTTTTAACAAGTGCAGATAAGTCACACCGCAGTTGATGTCACAACCACTCTTTAATGCCAGCGCGGCAGACTCCTCCGGTGTCGCCGTCACCATATGATTCTCATGGAAATCTTTGATCGCCCAGCAATCCGATACGAAGTGACCCTGAAATCCCCATTCACCCCGCAGAATATCCTGAATCAATGTCTGACTGCCACAGCACGGTTCACCATTAGTTCTGTTGTATGCTCCCATCACTGCCTCCACGCCGGCTTCCTGTACACAGGCTTTAAATGCAGGCAGATAAGTTTCTTCCATATCTTTTTTGCCCGCCACTGCATTGAACTCATGGCGCACCGCCTCAGGACCGGAATGAACTGCAAAATGCTTCGCACAGGCGGCAGATTTCAGTATATTTTCATCATCACCCTGCAATCCTTCCACATATGCCACGCCCATCCGTGAAGTCAGATAAGGATCTTCCCCAAATGTTTCCTGTCCTCTGCCCCATCTGGGATCTCTGAAAATATTCACATTGGGAGACCAGAAGGTCAGTCCCTTATAAATATCCCTGTCATTTTCACCAGATAAAGCATTGTACTTTGCTCTTCCTTCTGTAGCCGCCACATCGCCGGCTCTATGTATCAGTTCTGTATCAAAGGTTGCCGCCATACCGACGGCCTGTGGAAAGCTGGTCGCTACACCGGCTCTTGCCACACCGTGCAATGCTTCTCCCCACCAGTTATAAGCCGGTATCCCCAGTCTCTCGATTGCAGGAGCATCATACCGCAGTTGGGAAGCTCTCTCCTCCACCGTCATCTGATTCACTAATTCTTTCGCCCGCTCTCTTGCCCGTTCTCTTGCTTTATCACGATTCACCATCTTATTCTTTCCTTCCGCCTCCGTCATCATTTTTTCAGCATTCCAATCATAATCTATCCTGCCGTTCTGACTATCCCTTATCCTTTCACTGCACCAGCCGTCAAACCGTCTACAATTTGATTACTAAACATACAGTATACAATAATCGTCGGTATGATTGCAATGACGATTGCCGCAAACATCTGCGAATAATTCGTGTTATATGGTCCTACGAATTTCGACAGGGAAACCGGCAGTGTCTTCTTGGAATCATCAGAGATAAACACCATAGCCAGAAGCAGTTCATTCCAATTCGCCACAAAAGTCATAAGCCCTGTCACAAAAAGACCCGTTCTTGAGAGCGGCAGTGCGATATGGGTAAAAGATCTGTAAATGGAACAGCCGTCAATGCAAGCCGACTCAAACAACTCGTTAGGCAGGCTCTGGAAAAATCCTGTCATGATAAAAATCGTAATCGGCAATGACAGTGTCAGATACGGCAGTATCAGACCTGTCAGGCTGTTCGTTAAGTGCATCTTGGAAAATCTGGTAAATACGGGAATCAAAATACAATGTACCGGAATCATCATACCGGTCAGAAAATAAGTCATCATCGCTCCCGATAATTTCCATCTCATTCTGCCGATGGCAAAAGCAGCCATAGAGCCCACCAGCAGACAGAGAAGCAGCGTAACACCACAGACAATCGCGGAATTTAAAGTTGCCGTACCTAGCTTACCGGCAGTCCACGCAAAGCTGTAATTCTCAAACATCAAGTGTTCCGGCATCGCCCAAGGTGAGACAAACAACGTCTTATCATCTTTGAGCGAAACATAGATCACCCACAACAGGGGCAGTAAATAAACGACTGCCAGCAGTGACAAAAATATGTATATGAACTTCATTGCAAGTTTACTTTTCTTTCTTCCTGACTTCTGCATCTTCTACCGCCTCCTTACATCTCATAATTCTCAACTTTGACAAACTTGTTAATTAAAAACGTCACAATCAGACAAAGTACCAGAAGCACCGTACCGATAGCGCTCGCATAACCGTACTTAAAGTATTTAAATCCCTGCTGGTAAAGATGCGTCGCCAGCACATCCGTCATGTGGTTTGGTCCGCCCTCCGTCATGTTAAAGATCAGATCAAAAAACTTCAAAGAACCGATAGCATTTAAGGACATCGCCGTCGCCACCATGGGGCGGATCAGCGGCAGCGTGATATATCGGAAAGCCTGCGCCTTCGTACAGCCATCGATGTAGGACGCTTCATATAAAGAATTGCTGATTCCCGAAATCTGTGCCATATAGAGCATCATGGACTGCCCTACATACTGCCATAAGGAAACCGATGCAATCACCCACATAGGAAGAATGATATAGCCCTTGGTATCCATCAGCCAGAGCGGTCCTTCTATTCCAAACTGTGCAAGAATCTGGTTAATACCCAGCTTCGGCGTGAAAACAAACATCCACAAAAGTCCCAGCGCCGCAGAGGATAATACGCACGGCAGATAATATACATTTTTGAAGAAATCCCGCCCTCTTTTAATGTTAGTCAGAAGCGCCGCAAGAATCAAACCTGCGATCAACTGTGTCACCACTGAAAATATAAGGAAAAACATAGAGTTTTTCATGGCAATCTTCATGGTTCTGTCTATAGTAAACAACTGTCTGTAATTTTCAAATCCAATAAACTCCGGCTTTGTCAACGCATTATATTCACAAAAGGAGTAGTACACTGACTGGCAGATCGGAATAAACAAAACGAATGTAAACAACAGAAATGCCGGTGCTATAAATATAATAATCGCTTTTTTGTCTCGTAATAACTTATCCATGCACACCTCCGAAATCTTAGAAAAATGCAGGATTGGATTTATCCAATCCTGCGTATAAACGAGCTGTAGTACTTTTATTTATTCCATACATTATTTTGATAGAAATCTTCCAGTGACTGAAGACCTTCCTCCACAGGAGTTCCCAGATAGATGGAAACCATCGTATCATCGAAAGCCGCACCAGCCTCTGTAGTCGCTAAAGACTCATTGTAGAAACCGAATGTAGATTTTGCATTTCCGAATACTTCCATTACATAAGCAAGCTGTGCAGGAGCCTTAGAAGCATCATATTCTACTGTCGTAACAGGAATCTTACCACCAACCTCTGCGGTATACTTCTGTGCCGTATCGTCTGTAAAATACTTCATGAATGCGATAACCGCGTCGGGATGAGCTGTATTTGCGCTCATGGCAAGACTGTCAGACTTCGCGATGACTCTTCCGTCTGTGCCGGGGAAAGCAAACACGCCGCACTTGCTCTCAAAATCAGGATTGGAACCGTTGATCTGTGCAATCGCCCAAGAACCCTGAATCAACATAGCTGCCTCTTCATTATAGAAGTTTGCCGTAGCCACATCATTTGTATCGCCTGCTGCTGTAGGCTGGAAATACTGGGAAATCTCAACCATCTTGTTAGCTGCATTTACCACATTACTGTCAAGCCATGAAGCTGATCCGGCATCCAGTGCTGCAGTGTCTACGCCTTCACTGTCGCAAAGGTAACCTGCCAGCATGGACAAGCACCATGCCGTTCCCGCCGAGATCGTAAGCGGTGTATAGCCTGCATCCTGAAGTTTTGCACAGGCGTCCAGCATACCATTCCAATCTGTAGGCATTGCAGTAATACCAGCTGCCTCAAACATCTCTGTGTTATAGAATACGCATGCTGCCGCGATATTTAAAGGCACTGCGTAAATCTTGCCGTCATAAGTCTGCTGTGAGAAAGCACCTTCACCGCCATTGAAGGTATCCATCCATCCGTCGGCCTTTAAATAATCTGTCAGATCCGCAGTTATACCGGGTTCAACATATACATCCAGATTCGGACCGGGGCTTACGATAAAGCAATCGGGCGTCTCCCCTGCCGCCACCAAAGCATTCAGCTTAGGATAATACTCTTCCAGATTGGTGGTCACTACATTTACATGATACTTGCCTTCATAGTCTTTATTAAATCTTTCCACCGTTTCCCGATATCCTATAGAAATAAGATCTTCTGTTGCATTCAGGTCATCCCAGAACATCCATGTAATTTCTTCCACATCTCCACTTGCCGCCGGCTCTGTTGCTTCCGTATCTGTTGCCGGTGTCTCCTGAGTTGTGCCACTGTCCGCAGCCGGTGCAGACGTATTGCTTCCGCCGCCGCATCCAACTAACAAAGATGCAACCATGGCTGTGCTCAATAAAGCAGATAACACTTTCTTTTTCATCTTTTAATCCTCCCTGCTATAATTTGTTTACTCCGCAGTACAGTATCTGAAATATACTGCAAATCTATGTTACAAGTACAGTATAACAAAGAGAAACCTCTTAATCTTTATAATAATTGCTTTATGTGTTTCAAAAATTGCTATTATTTCATTTCTTGTTATAGTTATTTTGTCTATTTCACTTTTCTATTTTTCACTTTTTATAGCAATTTTGCATTAT
>CAMXBD010000160.1 GCA_947179245.1 uncultured Lachnospiraceae bacterium
GTTTAAGATGATGTTTAGTTTTGAGAATAGATTCGTGTAAATGATGTAGATTTAATAAAAA
The DNA here is from genome assembly GCA_947179245.1 of uncultured Lachnospiraceae bacterium. GTDB lineage: Bacteria > Bacillota > Clostridia > Lachnospirales > Lachnospiraceae > UBA3282. The sequence goes on from CAMXBD010000160.1 coordinate 62, forward strand.
TATTCGAGTAAAACTGTGAAAAATAGCAAAAATATTCATGCAATATGATGTAAAAATTAGGATATAATTTGTTGATTTTTACATGAATAAATATTATACTATGAGTACACCTTTATAATGGAGGGTTGCTATGTATAGAAAAATCATGAACTATTTAGATGAATGGAAGAAGAGCAGACATCGTAAGCCGCTGATTTTACAAGGAGCAAGACAGGTAGGCAAAACATATGCGATTTTGGAATTTGGGCGTACCCAGTACGATTATGTGGCTTACTTTAATTTTGAGACGAATCCGAGGCTTGCAGAAACCTTTGATGAGAATATCAGTCCTGAGTATTTGATACCGATTTTATCCCATATTGCGGGACAGACGATTACGAGAGAGAAGACGTTGATCGTATTTGATGAAGTACAATTATGCGAGAGGGCGCTGACTTCCTTAAAATATTTTTGTGAAGAAGCGCCGGAGTATCATATTATAGTAGCGGGCAGCCTGCTTGGCGTGGCAGTAAACAGGGTACAGTTTTCTTTTCCGGTGGGTAAGGTGGATATTAAGACTTTGTATCCGATGGATGTTGAGGAATTTATGCTTGCTATGGGTGAGCGGAATTTAGTAGAAAAGATTAAAGAATGTTTTCAGACTGATATGCCGATGCCAGCGGCACTGCACGATGCGGCGATGCAGCTTTATAGACAGTATCTGGTTGTAGGCGGCATGCCGGAATGTGTTATGCAGTTTGCAGAGACGAGGGACTATGTCTTGACCAGACATACACAGGACACGATTCTTTTAAGCTATCTTAACGATATGAGCAAGTATAACAATTTGAATGAGATTAAGAAAACGAGACTTGTTTATGATAATATAACTGTTCAGCTTTCTAAGAAGAATACTCGTTTCCAATACAAATTGGTCAAGAAAGGCGGAAGGGCTTCCGAATTTGAGAATGCTATCGAATGGCTGACATTGTCAGGAATCGTTTCACAGGTATACAGAGTGGAACAGATTAAAAAACCGCTTGAGAATTATCGTGATATTGACGCATTCAAAGTTTATGTTTCTGATTCGGGTCTGCTTTGTGCGAAAAAGGATCTGGTGGCAAATGATATCCTTTATATGGTGGGGGAACTGAATGATTTTAAAGGCGGCATGGTTGAGAACTATGTCAATACACAGCTTATCATAAACGGATACAGGACATACTATTGGGAATCGCCGCGGGGTGCGGAAATCGATTTTGTCATTCAGAGAGAGGGACAGCTTATTCCGGTTGAAGTCAAGTCGGCGGATAATACGAAAGCGAAAAGCCTTAAAGTTTATATGGAGACATATCATCCGGCTTATGCCATTAAGCTGTCTGCCAGAAACTTTGGATTTGAGGATGGGAAAAGAACGGTTCCGCTGTATGCGGCATTTTGCATTTGAAAAGTTAGGAGTTTGTTATGCAGTGGAATGGATTAAATATAAGTCCCTGCAATTTGTGCCCCAGAGAGTGCCTTGCTGACCGGAAGGACGGTCAGACCGGGTTCTGTCTTCAGGATGACAGGATTGTTGTGGCAAGAGCTGCCCTGCATATGTGGGAGGAACCGTGTATATCGGGAACAAAAGGATCCGGAGCCGTGTTCTTTTCCGGCTGTAATCTGCGATGTATCTACTGTCAGAATCATGAGATTGCATCGGGAGAAAGAGGTAGACAGATTTCAACGAAGCGCCTTGCGGAGATCTTTGTAGAGCTTCAGGACAAAGGGGCGGCAAATATCAATCTGGTCACGCCCGACCATTATGTGACCAAGATTGCAAAAGCTGTTCTTATGGCAAGGGAAAACGGACTTACGGTTCCCATCGTATATAATTGCAGCGGTTATATGAAAAGTGAGGTTGTCAGAAATCTGTCGGGAATCGTGGACGTGTTCCTGACAGATTTTAAGTATATGGATTCTGAGCTTGCCGCAAAGTTTTCTTCGGCACCGGATTATCCGGAGACAGCGAAGACGGCACTTGCTGATATGGTTGACATAATGCAACACGCAATTTCCACAGAATACATAGACGGGAACAGAAGAAGTGCAGTTGACATAACTCAAAATGCTGTCTTTGACAAAGAAGGTATGATGCAGAAAGGTGTTATCGTAAGACACCTGCTTCTGCCCGGGCATAAGCAGAATGCCAAGGACGTGATCAAATACGTGTACGAGACATATGGAGACAGCGTATATTTTAGTCTGATGAATCAGTATACGCCATTTGTCGGGACGGACTGTAGGAGGATGTACCCCGAACTTGGCAGAAAAGTTACGAAGAGGGAATATGATGCCGTGGTCGATTATGCCATAGAACTTGGTGTTAAGAATGCTTTTATTCAGAAAGGCGATACGGCAAAAGAAAGTTTTGTGCCGGAGTTTGACGGAGAAGGAGTGTAGAATGAGCTTACTGAAGAAATTCTTAGAACCGGTGGACATGACGGAAGGTTCGCCGTGGAAGAAGATTGTGTTGTTTGCAGTTCCTATGTTAGTGGGAAATATTGCACAGCAGCTCTACAATACAGTGGACAGTGTGGTAGTGGGAAACTATGTGGGTGACAATGCGCTGGCAGCAGTGGGAAGCGCCGGACCAATTTTAAATCTGTTGATTGTTCTCTTCGTGGGAATCAGTGTGGGTGCCGGCATTATGGTGTCACAGTATTTCGGAGCAAAAGAGCGGGAGAAGCTGTCAGTTACTATTGGTAATTGTATCACGCTTACGGCGATTGCCACGTTGTTTGTTATGGTGGCAGCTTCTTTAGTGGCAAGACCGCTTTTAGAACTTCTTGATACGCCGGAATCAATTATTGGCTGGTGCCATTCCTATCTGCTGATTCTCTTTATCGGTTCGGCGGGATTGGCATATTATAATATTCTGAGCGGTGTGTTGAGAGGACTCGGAGATTCCATGTCTGCGCTTGCCTATCTGCTTGTTTCTACAGTTATCAATATTGCGCTGGACTTGTTATTTGTGGCGAAGCTTGGGATGGGAGTCAATGGTGTGGCGCTTGCCACAGTAATCGCGCAGTTGATTTCAGCACTGCTGTGTATGCTCAGACTGATGAAAATGAAAGAGTATTTTGATATAAAGCCGGGATATTTGAAACTGAAAGGCGAGTACAGCGGTAAGATTATTCGTTTAGGACTTCCTTCCGGTATCACGCAGGCGATTCTTTCCATGGCAATGATTGTGGTGCAGTCGCTTACTAACAGCTTCGGGGAAATGTTTATTGCCGCCAACGTAATCGTCATGCGTGTGGACGGATTTGCCATGATGCCGAACTTTTCTTTCGGGACGGCAATGACTACATACGCAGGTCAGAATGTAGGTGCGCGGCATGACGACAGAGTGGATATGGGAGCAAAGCAGGGAACACTGATCGCTGTGGCGACTTCCGCAGTGATTACCGGACTGATATTAATTTTCGGAAAGGCGCTTATGGGAATCTTTACAAAGACGCCTGAATTAGTGGAACTTAGCCGGGATATGATGGGAATTCTTGCGGTGGGATATATCGCCATGGCAGTGACACAGTCACTTTCCGGTGTCATGCGTGGTGCGGGTGATACGATGACACCCATGTGGATATCGATTGCCACGACCATTTTGATCCGTGTGCCGATTGCGTACGGAATCTCGTTTTTGACGAGAACGCTGGAACTGCCAAACGGAAGACAGGAGTGTATTTTTATCTCGCTTTTGCTCTCATGGCTGATCGGTGCGTTAATTACATTTGTTTTCTATAAGAGAGGGAAGTGGAAAGAGAAGGCGGTGTAGGATGGCGGATTATTAAGGAGTTATTGAAGAATCTTTGTGGATATAACAGGAAAAAGAAAGAAGACGGGAAAGGGAGAGGATACGGCGATGAAATACTATGTAAATGCAAACACATCAGGTAAAGGAAATGGAAGTAAAGAATGCCCGTTCCAGACAATACAGGAGGCGGCTTTGTGCGCCGGACCGGGCGATGAAGTCATTGTTGCACCGGGAATCTACAGAGAGGCGGTAAACCCTGTGAATGGCGGAAAAGAGGATGCCCGCATCACATACCGTTCCGAAGTGGAGAAGGCGGCAGTCATTACAGGTGCAGAACCGGTTAAAAACTGGGAACTTTATGAAGGAAACGTGTGGATGGCAAGAATTTCCAATGCAGTATTCGGAGATTATAACCCTTATACAACATTAGTATCTGGTGACTGGTTTGTTGCCTTTATGACCGCACATACAGGGGATGTTTATCTGAACGGGAAATCGATGTATGAAGTAACATCTATAGAGAAAGTTTTACATCCGGAAAGGAGCACGGCATCATGGGACGCGGATTTTTCCGTTTATACATGGTATACTGAGCAGGATAAAGAAAAAGATGAAACGGTATTGTATGCTAATTTTCAGGGGATAAATCCGAATGAAGAAAACGTGGAAATCAGTGTCAGAAGAAATTGTTTTTATCCTGAAAAAGAAGGCGTAGGATATATTACATTGTCTGGATTTACGGTAAGGCAGGCGGCAACACAGTGGGCTCCGCCGACGGCATATCAGGAAGGAATGATAGGTCCCCACTGGTCAAAGGGATGGATCATTGAGGACTGTGAAATCTATGAAGCTAAGTGTTCCGGTATTTCGCTTGGCAAATACTTACAGCCTGAGAATGACAATAAATGGTCTAAATTGAAATATAAGGATGGGACACAGACAGAACGGGAATGTATTTGTCAGGCACAGTTAGAAGGCTGGGACAAAGAGCGCATCGGCTCTCATATTGTCAGGAGATGTGATATCCATGATTGTGGACAGACAGGTATTGTAGGTCATCTGGGCGGCGTATTTTCTGTTATCGAAGATAACCGGATTCATCATATTAATAATAAGCAGAATCTGTGTGGTGCCGAGATCGGTGGAATTAAGATGCACGCGGCAATTGATGTGATCATCCGGCGTAACCACATTTATAACTGTACCCGTGGGTTGTGGCTTGATTGGCAGGCACAGGGAACCAGAGTGACGCAGAATCTTTTTTTCAATAATTGTCTGCCTGAGGATGAAAATCTGGTAGAGGGAAATGAGATGGGCGAGGATATTTTTGTGGAAGTATCCCATGGACCGACGTTAATAGACCATAATGTGATGCTGTCCGATTGTGCTTTGAAACTTGCTACGCAGGGAGTTGCGCTGGTACATAATCTGATTGCCGGATCTTTTACAGCCGTAGGGCGCGGAGTACTCAACGGAGCAGTGACAAAAGCGGCGCCGCGTTACACACCATACCATATCCCTCATCAGACGCAGATTGCCGGATTTATGACGATACTGCACGGTGATATGAGATTTTATAATAACATATTTATTCAAAAAGAGATCCGCCCGGCACTGCAAAAGATGGCAGATACAATGACAGACAGTGAATGGACGGACGGCAATCTGATTGCAGGCACGTATCCCTATGAAGAATATCCTTCGTCTGAGGAATATGCTAAGCAGTTTGAGGGTTATTGCGGTATGGGTTCTGCGCCGAGCGACAGATACTATAATCCGCTTCCGGTCTGGGCGGAAGGCAATGTATACTTTAATGGTGCAAAGCCTATGTCGAACGAAACTGCCGTTGTGGACAACGAACATCAAATCACAGTTTCTTTGGAGGAAAAGGAAGGCAGCTATTTCCTGAAAACGAATCTGTATGAGCATATGCCTGAAATGAAAAATCGGGTGATTACAACAGATATCCTTGGAATGGCATTTGAACCGGAGCAGAAGTTCGAGAATCCGGACGGTACGCCGATTACGATGGATACGGATTACTCCGGAAAAGCGTGGGGAGCAGAGCCGGGCGCCGGACCGTTTGCGGAGTGTGCGGTGTTGAAAATGTGATAGAATATATGAAATAACGGAAGGCCTTTCATAAGCTTTCCGTTATTTTATGCTGTGCATATTATATTCCGATATCAATAGATGTTCTAGGGAGAACGAGAGTGTTTCCGGATTTAACAAGAGCATTATCTACGGATTCCCTTGTTACGCCGTCAAGAACTTTTCTGCTGAATGGCTGGCCTAAGTCCCAGTTAGGATCGGCAGCTTTTGCCGCATCATAGAATGCCTGATGGTATGCTCTTTCATACTGCCCCAGAGTCCATGTTCCTTTTAAACGATCTTCTTTCGGGATACTGAGCTGGAATTCACGGAACACTTCTGACCGTTTTGTTGTATTTCCGTTTGCAACACCATACTCTTGCAAAAAGTGGCGCTTTGTCTCATCAAACATTTTTTGACGCGCCTCTTCTGAAACATCAATAATCTGATGCCGTTCAGATTCCGGGATTCCGTTTACAATCATTCCCGGCACGACAATGCCGTTTGGTCCGACATAATCCCCGTCTTTATTGTAGCCTTTCATCAGGTTTTTGATTGCCTGAACGTTTGTGTACATTGCACCGTTTCCGTCCTGCATCATCCGGTTGATAACAGCTTTGTACTGCTTGCTGTTTGTATTAATGCCAGCAGCTTTCAACTGTGATTGCACGGATTTGCTGTTAATCTGTGACAACTGAATTGGATTTACCTGATTTTTCTTTGGAACTCCGAACATATTTTGAAATAAAAGACTATAATTTGTGATTTTTCTCATAGTGCATTCCCCCCTGCTTATTGAGAATATCGACATTTTTGCATTGATTCCTTAGAAGATATTTTAGAAAAAATATGCAGCATATTTTAGGGCTTAGTTAGACGTATTTTTTGTATCGTTTTGTGAATTATAAACAATTGAAATGTAAACGTTTTCCTATATAATAAAAAACAAATTCTTCCGGAGGAATTTATATTATGGTTGATATTAAGTATATCGC
>CAMXBD010000161.1 GCA_947179245.1 uncultured Lachnospiraceae bacterium
CTTTGAGTGTTGAGAAAGACAGACAGAAGATAGAAGTAACGATTCCGATGAAAGGTAATATCATTCGTTCAGAACAGGTCAGCAGTGACATGTATGTATCCATTGATCTTGTGGAAGAGATTATTGAGCGGCAGCTTAAGAAGTATAAGAACAAACTGATAGACAAGAAACAGGCGTCTTCTTTCTTCAAACAGGAGTTTATAGAGAAAGACTATATGGATGATGAAGAGGTGCAGATCATCCGTACGAAGAAGTTTGACATTAAGCCGATGTATCCGGAAGATGCATGTGTGCAGATGGAGCTTCTGGGACACAATTTCTTTGTATTTTGCAATGCGGAGACAGATCAGGTCAATGTAGTTTATAAGAGAAAAGGCAATACTTACGGTTTGATTGAGCCGGAAGAATAAGCGGCTTGGCAGATTCTGAATGTTCGATAGGAAAATGATTAAATAAGAAATAAAAGCTCACCCTGCTGAATGTGGCAGGGTGAAATTATGTAAGCATGTGACGCGTAGCTTTTCGAGTGTAGAAGATACGCGCAGAAATGAGAAGTATGGAATTTTACATCCGATCCGGGAGATTTAAATAATGGTATACGTTATGGCTGTTTTGCATATTTGCGCTGTTTTGGCATGTATATTGTGGCTCGCACATTATTTCAAGGTAAGTCTGGTAGAGGCAATACCGGTATTTGTCTGTGTGCTTGTATTTGTTCTCTATGCGCTGGCGATGGTACATCATCTGTCATGGATCGATGGCATCGCGGTGGCGGTTCTTCTATTGTCTGGCATCTGGCTTTTCAGGAGATCGAAGGAAGAGAGAAAGGGTTTCTTTGGTGAATGTCTGGATAAAATGACATGCGCGTCATTTATTTCTGCGGTTTTTCTGCTGGTGGTAATTGCAGTTTGCACTTCCGGTAAGGTGGTGTCGTGGTGGGATGATATCAATTTCTGGGCAACGGATGTGAAGTCGCTGTATTTTCTTGATGGATTTGCGGGAAAATATGCAAACGTGGCTCCCGAATTTGGAGACTATCCTCCGGGAGCGCAGTTAATTAAATGGTGGTTTCTTCATTTAGACCCGTATGTTTTTCGGGAAGGACTCGCTTTTGTGGGTTATTATATGATGAATATGGCATTTATGCTTCCGCTGCTTAGAAAGTTAAAAGGGCGGAACGTGCCGATGATGATTCTTATGGCGGCGGTATTGTGGTTTTTGCCGAGTATTGCAGAAGTGTATGGATATAACGGATTCTGTGCTGATTTGACGATGGCATGTATTTACGGCGGCTTCCTGCTTGCCGTGACTGGCGTGGAGAATTTGCCTAAATGTGCAGTATCCCGTGATTCTGTAATCGAGCGAAGCTCGATTTTCTACTATGGAAGGTGTGCTCTCTATCTGGGAGTGCTCGTACTAATTAAATCTATTGGGTTTGTGTGGGCGTTGTTTGGACTAATCTTCATGTTTTTGTATTTGAAGTGCAGCGCGGAACGTAGGAAGCCGGGCGGTTTCTTGGTTACGGCTGCTTTTCCTCTCCTTACAGGAGGAAGCTGGATGCTGTTCTGCCTGCTTATGCGCAGAGTGACAAAAACGACTGCAACAGCAGTGAAATACATGACAACCGATGAGTATGGTATTTCAGGATATACGAGGGAATTTGCGGAAGCATTTCTGCGGGCTTTTGTGGGATCGCCTCTGCATAAGGATAAAACGGTGGCAGTTGACCTGACGCCGCTCAGTCTCTATCTGTGCATTTGTCTGCTTGTTGTGCTTTTTTACGGAATAGGAAAACATATCGGACTCTTGAGACCGCGGGACAGAAGAGGAAAAATGATATTGGGCTTTACTTTGATCAGCGGCGCTGTTTTCTATGTGGTTATCTTTGTCGCCCACATTACCATTTTTGCTACCGAGACACAGTATCTGGAGGCGTCAGGAATGATATCGTCCATTGAACGGTACGGAGCGCCGTTTACCGTGGGAACGTTGATTTTTCTGGCAGGCATCTGGCTGGAAGGCACAGAGCATCTCTTTGATAAGCCGGGATTCCCCGGATTTGTCCGCAAGTATGGCGCATATCTGTGTCTGATTCTCTTTGTGGCATTGACAGCGGGCTATCAGGTTGGGTATTATGGACTCGTTGGGTATAGGAAAGATGTGCAGGCAAAGTTGGCGGAGCGTGCAGGTATGATCGGCGAGGACGAGAGACAGTTCCTCGATAGAGTGATCGTTCTAAGAACAGACAACGGCACACGGGTATGCTATATTAGAAGAGGAGATGCACCGCGATGGGTGAATAACAGCTATGCGGGATATGAGGCGTCTCCAACATCTGTGGTGTACAAAAGCGTTAATTTGGATGATGCGCCGACAGACTGGATGGTACAGGAAATCCGGGCATCCCATGCGGCATACCTCTATGTGGAAAAGACTGACGCGGATGTAGGAGCGGTTTTCGACGAGATTACGCAGGAGGGCGCTTTTGTCTGCGGCGTGCTGTATCGTATCACAGACGACGGCACAGGAATGAAACTGACACAAATGTCACAATAGAAACTAGCAGAAAGGGACATTTTATGTCTTCTTATTATGATATACCGGTCATCATTCCGGCATATGAACCGGACGACAAGTTAATAACGCTTCTGGAAGCTTTGCAGCAGGCGGGGATTCAGCGCGTGGTCGTAGTAGATGACGGCAGCGGTGGGCAGTATGAGACGCTTTTTGCCAAGGCGGAGGCGATCGATAACTGCACAGTGCTGTATCATGCGGTGAATCTCGGTAAAGGCAGGGCGCTTAAAACGGCATTTAACTATTGTCTGAGGGCGTTTGATAAAGCGCCGGGCTGTGTGACGGCAGATTCTGACGGACAACACACGCCTTCAGATATTCTTGAATGTATGCGGAAATTATATGAGAATCCTGAAGCACTGATTCTGGGGTGCAGAGATTTTGATGCGCCTTCTGTTCCGGCAAGGTCGGCTTTTGGCAATAAATGTACGAGAAAAGTGTTCAGATATCTTCTGGGATTGTCTGTTTCGGATACACAGACCGGACTGCGCGCTGTTCCTTCTTTTTTTATGAGAGAGCTGATGCAGGTAAAAGGCGAGCGGTTTGAGTATGAGACGAACATGCTCATTGAGACCAAAAACCTGAATATTCCTATATTGGAAGTGCCGGTGGAGACGGTCTATATCGAGGAAAATAGGACAAGCCACTTTAATCCGATCAAGGATTCCGTGCGCATTTATCTGGTGTTTGGGAAGTTTCTTTTTTCATCACTTTCTTCAAGTGTGCTGGATCTGCTGCTTTTTCATATGTTCTGCACGATTCTTCAGCCGCTGTCGGAAGCTGTATGGACAGTTCCATATATTGTGGCGGCAACCATACTGGCGCGGGTGATTTCCGCCGTGTATAATTTCCTGATCAATTACCGGGTGGTGTTTAAGAGCGAGGGCAATCTTGCCGTCACCGCAGGAAAATACTTTCTGCTTGCAGTCTGCCAGATGATGTGCAGCGCGTTTCTGGTAAATGGATTGTATGGATTGATTGGCGGCATGGAGGTGTTTATAAAGATGCCGGTGGATGTGCTGTTGTTTTTCTTGAGTTTTGTGATTCAGAGAGAATTTGTGTATCAGAGAAAAGGAAACCCTGTGGGCTGACATAACCCGCAGGATTTTTTCATATACATAACCATAAATCTGCCCGCACGACAGTAATGCGTAAATCGGTACGGCGTACTATGGCGCGGGCACAGACGGCGTATGGGGTGTATATGAGGATAGGGAAAGACGGGAGAAAGGGCAGGAAAGTAAACATCAGATATGCTATAAGAATTGAGCTGATTCTTCTGCTGGCGCTGGGATGCGTGGCAATGAGCAGGGAACTGACAGACCAACGGAAAGATTCGGCATGGCAGGATGGCGGGAGTCAGTGGTCAGCGGATTCAGGAGAGGCGGTTGAGGTATCGGCGGAAGGAAACTACATAAAGTGGGTGGAATTTAATGTGACATGCGAAGCGATGGCGGCAGCCTATGATCTGGATGTGGAATCTTATGAAAAAGATGTGCATCTTAACTGGATTGAGCTTCTCGCATATGTGGGTGCAAAGACCGGAGGCAAATTCGATAAAAACAGCGTAAAACAGATAAATGAAGTGGCGCAGAAGCTGGAGAGCGGTGAGGTGGACATGGAAGAGCTGACCGAAGATATGGAGTATTATGATTACTATCTGGAGGCATATACCGCTGTGCTTGGCGGCATGGTCGGGGAATTTTCAGTCAAGGAGGATGAAAAGTGGAACAAATATTACGGGCTGAAAGCTTTTTCCCCTATTGCCAAAGGCTTTGACTACAGTCATTATGATGATTTTGGCTCTTCCAGAAGCTACGGATATTCCAGACCGCATCTGGGACATGACATGATGGGGCAGATTGGCACGCCGATTATCGCGATCGAGTCCGGTGTCGTGGAGGCTCTGGGCTGGAACCAGTATGGCGGCTGGCGTATCGGCATCCGCAGTTTTGACGGTCAGAGGTATTACTATTATGCGCATCTTCGTCAGAATTATCCTTATGCGGAAGGGCTTGAGGAAGGAAGTGTAGTCACGGCAGGGGATGTGATCGGTTACATGGGGCATACCGGGTACAGTACAAAAGAGAATGTCAACAACATCGAAGTGGTACATCTCCACTGGGGACTCCAGTTGATCTTCGACGAATCGCAGAAGGAGGGGAATAATGAGATATGGGTGGATTGTTATGAACTGACTAAATTCCTCTACCGCAACCGCAGTGAAGTGGCGAAAATAGAGGATAGTAAAGAGTGGCGGCGAACCCGTGAAATGGCAGATCCTGAGGTAGAAAAGCATTGCAAAAAGGATACCTCTATGATACAATAGGAGAAGCGGACAATGATAAAAAAATAACAATCGTTGTCAGTCTTAAAATTCAAAGATTTATCTAACAATATTACCACGATGGAGGGAAAAAAGATGGCAAAAAAAGTTGTTTTGGCAGGTGCTTGCCGTACGGCTATCGGTACTATGGGTGGCGGCTTAAGCACGACTCCGGCAGCAGAGCTTGGAGCAGTTGTAATCAAAGAAGCATTAAACAGAGCAGGAGTAGCTCCTGACAAAGTCGATCATGTATATATGGGCTGTGTCATTCAGGCAGGACAGGGTCAGAACGTGGCTCGTCAGTCCTCCATCAAAGCAGGTATCCCGAATGAGGTTCCGGCAGTTACCATCAACGTAGTGTGCGGTTCCGGTCTTAACTGTGTTAATATGGCTGCACAGATGATTCAGGCTGGCGACGCAGATATCGTTGTAGCAGGCGGTATGGAGAATATGTCTATGGCTCCTTACGCTATGATGCAGGGACGTTACGGTTACAGAATGAATAATGGTACTTTGGTAGATACCATGGTAAACGATGCATTGTGGGATGCTTTCAACAACTACCACATGATCAAGACAGCAGACAATATCTGTGAAGAGTGGGGACTTACCCGTGAAGAACTGGATGAGTTTGCACTTAAGAGCCAGTTAAAGGCAGAGGCAGCCCAGAAGAGCGGCGCTTTTGATAAAGAGATCGTACCTGTTATGGTTAAGAAGAAAAAAGAGATGGTTGAGTTTAAGGTTGATGAAGGACCGAGACCGGGTTCAACGATCGAAGGACTTCAGAAACTTCGTCCGATCAATCCTGACGGATTTGTTACTGCTGGTAACGCTTCCGGTATCAACGACGGCGCAGCAGCAATCGTTGTTATGAGCGAAGAGAAAGCAAAAGAATTAGGTGTTAAACCGATGGCTACTTTTGTAGCAGGCGCTCTTGCAGGATGCAGACCTGAGGTTATGGGTATCGGACCTGTTCCGGCTACTAAGAAAGTTATGGAGAAGGCTGGCTACAAGATCGAAGACTTTGATGTTATCGAGGCAAACGAGGCATTTGCCGCTCAGTCCGTAGCGGTAGGTAAAGAACTCGGTATCGATGTAGACAAGCAGCTGAACCCGAACGGCGGCGCTATCGCGCTTGGACATCCGGTAGGAGCTTCAGGATGCCGTATCCTTGTAACACTGCTTCATGAGATGGAAGCTAAAGATGCTAAGAAGGGTCTTGCAACATTGTGTATCGGCGGCGGCATGGGATGTGCTACTATCGTGGAAAGAGACTAAGTTACTGTTCACATGCTCGTCAAAGCTGACGCCTGAACAGATAGAAAATTCTCCGTCGACTCGCTTTCGCTCCTTTCACAGCGCAGCAGGCACTAAGCTCGTGAAAAACCTCGCTAAGTGCTGGCGCTGTTCTAGGGTCTCCTTGAGAATTCTCTACCTATTCAGGCTGATTATCGGCGTGAATGTGAAAAGCAACCAATCAATATGAAAAACTGAAACATATTTAGAAGGAGACACATACAATGGAATTTGTATTATATGAGGTAAAAGGACAGGTCGGCGTTATCACCATCAATCGCGAGAAAGCGCTTAATGCACTTAATTCTACCGTGCTGGACGAGCTTAATGAGACGCTGGATGGCGTGAATCTGGACGAAGTAAGATGCCTGATCTTAACAGGTGCAGGACAGAAATCCTTTGTCGCAGGTGCGGACATCGGCGAGATGAGCACACTCACCAAAGCAGAGGGTGAGGCCTTCGGTAAGAAAGGCAACGATGTGTTCCGTAAGTTAGAGACATTCCCGATTCCTGTCATTGCGGCAGTAAACGGTTTTGCACTGGGCGGCGGATGCGAGATCTCCATGAGCTGTGATATCAGAATCTGTTCTGATAACGCTGTTTTTGGACAGCCGGAAGTTGGTCTTGGTATCACACCGGGATTCGGCGGCACACAGAGGCTTGCCAGAATCGTAGGACCGGGTATGGCAAAACAGATGATCTATACAGCAAGAAAC
>CAMXBD010000162.1 GCA_947179245.1 uncultured Lachnospiraceae bacterium
TTTGTGGAAATGTAACAAATTTTCGTTATGCGTCGATTAATTGTTGCAAATCAGCGGGATTTATTTTACAACTGACAATGATTTAATGACTTTTGGTCTTTTCCTTTTGGCGTTGCTTACATTTGTTTTTACGTTCTGTAAGTAGCCATACATAGAAAAACCACCCCAAAACTTTGACCGGTGACGGGGTGGATTTTCTACTCTAAACTAGGTCAACCCACCTTGTGGGCGGTTGTTCCTTTTTGTACATTCACTATATCATATCTTTCGTAGTCTGACAATAAACAAAATTCAAATATTTTTAGAACGGTTAACCATCACCAACATTAGTGGGACAACTCACTCAAAGTAACTCCCAAAGAATTTACATCCTGTCATGAATCTCCCCATGCAATTCCTGCAAAGACTTCACTTCGCTGCTGTTATGAGTCTTCAGATAATGGATTCCCTCAGCTGTCACTTTCGCAGCCGCCACTGTCGTGATATAAGGCGCCTTTGCTTTAATCGCAGCTTTCCGCAGATAACTGTCGTCATGCACACTGTCTTTTCCTACCGGCGAGTTAATGATCAGATCAAAATCTCCATTGGTAATCATATCTCCCACGTTCGGACGACCTTCATACAGCTTCTTCGCCTTTGTTGCCGGAACACCTGCTGCCGTGATCAGATTGTAGGTTCCTTCCGTAGCCACGATCTTGAAACCGTCCTCTGCAAGGCTTTTTGCTACCTCCACCACTTCGTCTTTATCCTTTTTATTAACAGAAATCAATACCGTTCCCTCAAGCGGCAGCTTAGACTGTACCGCCTCCTGCGCCTTGAAAAATGCTTCACCATAGGAGCGGGACAGACCCAGAACTTCTCCGGTGGAACGCATCTCCGGTCCCAGAACAGGATCGACTTCCGGGAACATATTGAACGGGAATACTGCTTCTTTTACACCGTAATTAGGAATCACCTGCTCCTTTAAATCCGGTATCGGCGAAGGACGTCCTGTAATCTCTGAGGTAATAATATCTGTTGCAAGGGGCACCATGCGGATGTTGCAGACCTTGGACACTAACGGCACGGTACGGGAAGCTCTCGGATTGGCTTCCAACACAAAAACTTTTCCGTCCTCAATAGCATACTGCATATTCATTAGCCCTTTGACATGCATTTCCTCCGCAATCTTTCTCGTATACTCTTTGATCGTCTCCACACTCTCCGCCGGAATTTGTACGGAAGGAATGATGCACGCCGAATCTCCTGAATGGATACCGGCAAGTTCAATGTGCTCCATCACCGCAGGTACAAAGGCATGGGAGCCGTCACTGATAGCGTCCGCCTCGCATTCCAGCGCATGATTTAAGAATCGGTCAATCAGAATAGGACGATCCGGTGTCACACCCACCGCGGCATTCATATATTCCGTCATGCTCTCATCATCATAGACCACTTCCATTCCTCTGCCGCCAAGCACATAAGAAGGACGAACCATCACCGGATAGCCGATTCTGGCTGCAATTGCGAGTGCCTCATCCACGGTAGTTGCCATTCCCGACTCCGGCATAGGAATATCCAGTTTCTCCATCATAGCACGGAACTGATCCCGATCCTCCGCCAGATCAATAACCGAAGGAGAAGTTCCCAAGATTCTGACACCATTCTTTTCCAGCTCAGACGCCAGATTAAGAGGCGTCTGCCCGCCGAACTGCGCAATCACGCCAAGCGGTTTTTCCTTTTTGTATATACTCAAAACATCCTCTAAAGTAAGAGGCTCAAAATACAACTTGTCAGAGGTATCATAATCAGTTGACACTGTCTCCGGGTTGCAGTTTACAATGATCGTCTCAAATCCTAATTTTTTCAGCGCGATAGCCGCATGTACACAGCAGTAATCAAATTCGATTCCCTGTCCGATACGGTTTGGTCCGCCGCCGAGAATCATGATCTTCGGTTTATCCTCGTTCACAGGATTTTTGTCCGGTGCATTGTAAGTAGAATAGAAATATGCACTGTCTTCCGTTCCGCTGACATGAACGCCTTCCCATGCCTCTTCCACGCCCAGTTCCAGCCGGCGGTTGCGTATGTCTTCCTCAGGAATCTCCAGAAGCTGACCTAAATACTTATCAGAAAAGCCGTTCTTCTTGGCACTGATCAGCATTTCATCCTGCAGCATACTGCCTTTGCATTTTAAAATAGCCTCTTCTTCCTCAACCAATTCCTTCATCTGTTCGATAAAGTATGCTTTAACTTTGGTGATTTCGTGAATCTCCTCCACCGTTGCGCCTTTACGAAGCGCCTCATACATCAGGAAATGACGTTCACTTGAAGGGGTAATCAGCCTTCTGAGCAATTCCTCCTTAGGCAAAGCATCGAAGTCCTTCGCGTGACCCAGTCCATAACGTCCCGTTTCCAAAGAGCGGATTGCCTTCTGAAAAGCTTCTTTGTAGGTTTTGCCGATACTCATAACCTCTCCTACAGCCCGCATCTGCGTTCCAAGCTTGTCCTCCACTCCCTTAAATTTCTCAAACGCCCAGCGGGCAAATTTGATTACCACATAGTCGCCATCGGGTACATATTTATCCAGCGTTCCGTATTTGCCACAGGGAATATCCTTCAAAGTAAGCCCCGCCGCCAGCATGGAAGACACAAGCGCAATCGGGAACCCTGTCGCTTTGGATGCCAACGCAGAAGAGCGGGAAGTACGGGGATTAATCTCAATAACAATGATCCTGTCCGTCACCGGATCATGAGCAAACTGTACGTTCGTGCCGCCAATCACCTGAACCGATTCCACGATCTTATATGCCTGCTCCTGCAATCTTTGCTGACACTCCTCCGAAATTGTCAGCATAGGCGCAGAACAGAAAGAATCACCCGTATGTACTCCTAAAGGATCGATATTTTCAATAAAACATACGGTAATGATGTTATTATCCGCATCACGCACTACTTCCAGTTCCAGTTCTTCCCATCCGAGAATGGATTCTTCCACCAGAACCTGTCCTACCAGACTGGCTTGCAGTCCTCTTGCACATACCACCCGCAGTTCTTCCCTGTTGTATACCAGACCACCGCCTGCACCGCCCATCGTATAGGCAGGACGTAAAACCACCGGATATCCCAGCTCCTCCGCAATAGAAAGCGCTTCCTCTACAGAATATGCTACCTCACTGCGTGCCATCTCGATGCCAAGTTTGTTCATTGTTTTCTTAAATTCAATACGGTCTTCGCCACGCTCGATGGCATCCACCTGCACGCCGATGACCTTTACGTTATATTTATCAAGAATACCGGCTTTGTTTAATTCCGCACACAAATTAAGCCCGGATTGCCCTCCCAGATTAGGAAGCAGCGCATCGGGGCGTTCCTTTGCAATAATCTGCTCTAAACGTTCTACATTAAGCGGCTCAATATAAGTCACATCTGCCGTCTCCGGATCAGTCATGATCGTTGCCGGATTGGAATTAACAAGTACAATCTCATATCCCAGCTTACGAAGTGCCTTACACGCCTGAGTTCCCGAATAATCAAACTCACAGGCCTGTCCGATAATAATCGGTCCCGAACCAATAATTAACACCTTATGAATATCTGTTCTGCGTGGCATAAATATCCTCCAATCTTACCCAAATCTCGCTACTGTTCATCATTTTATCATTAGATATACAGGGGTGTCAATTCAGTTACGCCTCAAACATTTTATTAAAGCTGGTCTATAAGCTTCTGTATCCTTTCCTTATCCTTTTGCGTAAGAACTTCTTCGTATTTATGGCAATACGTTCTATATCTGCACTTCCTGTCAGAACACTTCTTTATTTTAAAACACCTTATCTGATACCAGCAGCCAGCCAGATTACCAATCAAAATAATCAACACAGGTATCAAAAGCGCACCACCACAAAACCATTTCCAAATCACAGCCATATATCCTCTCTCCTTATCGCTATAAGTTTTTTTGCCACTTACATATTATCGTACTCTGTTTCGTAGTAATTTATCCGTCAGTTTTTTTATCATATACTCGCTAAGGCAAGTATACTCGCCATATCTAGTATATTCAACCAAAATTTTATGAATCATAATAAAAAAGAGAACGAGGGTAATCACATGATAAGCTACGAACCTTTATGGGAGACGATGCGTCAGAAAGGAATATCAACGTATGCCCTGATCAACAGATACGGCATACCAGCAAGTACCGTACATACTCTTAAGCACAATAACAACATAACAATGTATACTCTCGAAAAATTATGCAATGCGTTAAACTGTACCGCAGACAGTGTTGTCAGATTTGAAAATGATGATACAAAACCGTCGCCCGGCAGCGACGATTTAGCGAATGCTCCGCATTCTCCTTAAATGATTTACGCTGTCGCAATTTCTTATAAAGAAAGGACGTGAAAAATATAGTCTCACGTCCTTTTATATTATTCATTTATTCTCAGATATCTGTGTTCCGCCTACACAGTCTTATACTTCTCAATATAAACCGGGAAAGTATCTGTGCCTTTCATCTCCTTACCGGCTGTGATCGTAACATTCTTGTCGGTAATGAGATATTCTATGTTCGCGCCAGCCTCTACCACAGTGTCCTGCATCAGGATACAGTTCTTAATCTTAGCGCCTTTGCCGACCTTAACGCCACGGAAAATCACGCTGTTCTCTACTTCGCCTTCAATCACGCAGCCGTCTGCCATCATCACGTTCTGAATCTTTGCGCCGTCCTTGTAATGGGTCGGGTTATCGCCACGAATCTTCGTATAGATGGGCGCCGCAGAGAACAGAGCATCCAGATTATAGTCATCCAGAAGTTTCATATTCTCTTCAAAATAACTCTTCATACCACAAATGCGCGCAACATAACCTGTATACTTGTAAGCCTGTACATTCAGCTTGCTAAGCTGAGGCATGATAACATCGCGCATAAAGAAAGAACGTCCCTGCATGTATGCAGTACTGACAAGTTCAACCAGCAGCTCGCGATTGATGATAAAAATATTCATGGAAGTATTCTGTACACCTTCTGTCTTCGGATTAATGTATACTTTACGGATACGTCCTTCTTCAATGTCAAAGGTGTAATAGAAAATTCTGTCACTTGTCTGATATTCGAGCAGCTCCTTGGGCAGTTCCTGTTCATTATAAGCGATCGTAAGATCCGCTCCACTGTCCATATGTGCCTGAAGCATGGCATTGAAATCAAAATTGACCACCATATTGGTATCTGCCATGATCACATATTCTTCTTTCTGGGATTTTAAGAAATCCAGAAGATTCGCCAGAGCGCCGGCACGTCCGACATAGGGACCGCCTACTTCTTTCTCCGCAAAAGGCGGGAAAATATGCAGACCACCGTTCTTGCGAACCAGATCCCATTCACGACCAGATCCCAGATGATCCATCAATGAATGATAGTTCTTATTTACAACAACAGAAATATTGTCAATGCCGGAATGCGTCATGCTGGACAAGATAAAATCAATGATACGATAACGGCTGGCAAAAGGGATAGAAGCCATCAAACGCACACTGACCAGTTCCGGAATCAAAGCGTCATAACTGTTAGGAAATATAATACCCATTACATTTGTGCTTGATTTTATCATTCTACTTCACCGCCTTCTACATTATTTCTAACCATAGCATCAGGACCCACCACGGCGTTTTCGCCTATGGTAACGCCCGAACCGATGGTCGCTACGCCTTTCTCATCCCCTGTGGGCATTGCGCCTACCACGGCATTCTCACAAATTGTCACGTTTTCTGCCACAATACAGTGTTTCACAACCGCACCGGCCTTGATCGTCGTGCCGCCCATGATGACAGCATCCTCCACTACCGCACCGGCTTCCACTTTGACACCACCGAAAAGAACAGAATGCTTTACTGTACCCTTGATCCGGCATCCATCAGTGATCAGGGCATTTTCTACAACTGCACCCGCATTAATCTTGTGTCCTGTCATACCTGCATTACGGCTGTAAATCTTCCAGCCCTCATCAAAAAGATTGATACCGCTGTGCTCAGGATCCAGAACCTCCATATTAGCCTCCCACAAGGAAGAAATGGTTCCTACGTCTTTCCAGTAGCCGCTGAAGTGATAAGCGTACATCTCTCGTTTATCACGAAGCAGATTCGGGATAATGTTATTGCCGAAGTCGTTCTCGGAATTTGGATCAGCCTCGTCCTCTTCCAGATATTTTTTCAAGATATCCCAGTTAAAAATATAGATACCCATTGAAGCCAGATTAGATTTGGGATTTTTCGGTTTCTCCTGAAATTCCGTAATCTTATCGTTTTCATCTGCCACCATCAGACCAAAACGAGATGCCTCCTCCCACGGAACTTCCATAACGGCAACACTGAATTCCGCATTTTTTGCTTTGTGAAACTCAAGAAAATCACTGTAATCCTGTTTACAGATCTGGTCGCCGGAAAGAATAATAACGTATTTAGGGTCATATCGCTCAATAAACGATATATTCTGATAAATCGCATTTGCCGTGCCTTTGTACCAGTCTGAGCCATGCGCTTTCTGATAAGGCGGCAGTACATGCACACCGCCATAGAGACGGTCCAGATCCCACGGCTGGCCGTTGCCGATATATTCATTTAACTCCAGTGGCTGATACTGAGTCAGGATACCTACAGTATCAATGCCTGAATTGACGCAGTTGGAAAGCGGAAAATCGATGATACGATACTTGCCGCCAAAAGGAACTGCCGGTTTTGCAAGCTTCTCTGTAAGTGCGTAAAGACGTGAGCCTTGTCCGCCGGCAAGAAGCATTGCAATCATTTCTTTTGCCA
>CAMXBD010000163.1 GCA_947179245.1 uncultured Lachnospiraceae bacterium
CATACCGCTTATATTATAACAGAAAATAAAATATTTTACATTATCATTAATAAATTTTCAGATATTTACTTTTAAATTTTTACTCTAAAATATTCCCTTTCAGATATTGACAATATCTTATTTCAAGACTATAACTGTTTATGGAAAAACAGCTTATCAACGTGAGTATAGGAATCCGGTTACTATATACCCGGAAGACCACTCAGATAGAAGGGAGTAATTATGGAAACTATTGATATTTTAAGAGATCTCGCAATTATTCTGCTATTTGCCAAATGTTTAGGTATTCTCGCAAGAAAATTTAAGGCGCCGCAGGTCGTTGGACAAATCCTCGCCGGTCTGCTTGTAGGTCCATGTGTACTTGGATGGATTTCACAAAATGATTTTATCACGCAGATGGCTGAAGTCGGTGTGATTATACTAATGTTTTCCGTGGGGCTGGAATCTGACATTAAAGAGCTGCTCAAAACAGGACCCATTGCTTTTCTGATCGCCTGTTTTGGTGTCTTTATTCCCCTGATTGCCGGTACATTTTTATATATGGGTTTCTACGGAATTGCTCCTTGGGGAAGTGAGAATTTCTACAAAGCCGTTTTCATTGGTACGATCATGACCGCAACCAGCGTCAGCATCACCGTGGCATCCCTACAGGAACTAGGCAAAATCAAGAGCAAAGTCGGCACCACAATCATCAGCGCGGCAATTATTGATGATGTAATCGGTATTATCGTTCTGACCTTTGTTGTCGGCTTCAAAAATCCGGATTCCAATCCCGGAGCTGTCATGATAAAGACAATCGCCTTTTTTGCTGTGGCAATCGTTGGCGGCTTTCTGGTTTATAAGATATTCTTCACACTGGATAAACGCTATCCTCACACACGGCGTATCCCAATCGTCAGTGTAGCTTTCTGCTTTGCTCTATCCTATATCGCAGAGAGATATTTCGGCATAGCAGACATTACCGGAGCATATGTTGCAGGCGTTGTATTGTGCAGCTTGAGTGACAATGAATACATAGAAAGTAAAGTAGATGTCAGTTCCTACATGTTCTTCGGTCCGATCTTCTTCGCCAGCATCGGTCTGAAAACTTCTTTTGACAGTATAGACGGCAAGATGATTGCATTCTGCATCTGTTTTGTGGTTGTAGCTCTTCTGGCTAAAGTAATAGGCTGCGGTCTCGCCGGCAAACTATGTAAATACAGTGCCTCCGATTCCTTGAAAATAGGTGTAGGTATGATGACCAGAGGCGAAGTTGCGCTGATCGTAGCACAGAAAGGTCTGGCTGCCGGACTGCTTACAGCAGACTACTTCACCGCTGTTATTCTGCTGATCTTAGTCTCTTCAATACTGACTCCTATCATCTTGAAACTGCTCTACAGCAGGGATGATAAAATGAATGCGGAACCGGTTTAAACCGGTTCCATTCAACTAATGTACTTTTTTCATACCTGCATACTCTCTTGCTCCGTTTTGATTGTCTTAACCCTGAACACAAAGTAAAGAATATGGAACACCCATACGCAGGCAAGGATAACTCTCCCCACAGGAACCTGATCCATCATGACAAACCCAATCGTCATCAGCACCGTTACCGTAACCATAATCTTAATTTTGGTTCTTCGGGTCATACCCTTTCCATTTACATAGCTTTCCAGATTATTCTTATACAGCTTCGTCCCGGTAAACCAGTTATTCAGACGCTCCGAACTTCTTGCAAAGCAGAATGCCGCAAGCAGCAGAAACGGAACCGTGGGAAGAATTGGCAGAACTACGCCTAAAGCCCCAAGCGCCACACCAAGGCATCCTACTATCACATACAATATTCTTTTCATCATCAACTCATCCTCCCTCCTGTCTCAGACAGGCTTTCTACGCTATAAACCTTATCAGCGATCCGCATGGTGGACTGTCTGTGTGATACCAATACCACTGTCCTGTCCTCCCGCTCTTCGCAGAGGGATTTCAGGATAACCGCCTCATTTAAGCTATCCAGATTGCTGGTAGGCTCATCCAGAAGCAGGAAAGGCGCATCATGCAGAAATGCTCTCGCAAGCCCAAGGCGCTGCCGTTCCCCACCCGAAAGAGTATCTCCAAGTTCTCCTACCGGTGTATCGTATCCCTGCGGCAGACTCATAATAAAATCATGAACAGACGCTTTTCTGCATGCATTTTCAATTTCCTCATCCACAGCATCCAATTTTGCAATCCGCAGATTGTTTCGGATGCTGTCACGAAACAGATGCGTTTCCTGCGTCATAAAACTTTCCATATCCCTTAAATCCGGAGTGTTGATGTCAGCAACATCCCTGCCGGAAATTTTCACACTGCCGTTGTGCACATTCCAGAAACGCATAAACAGCTTTAACAAAGTAGACTTCCCACTGCCGCTTTTTCCCACAATTCCGGTCACACTGCCCTCGGAAATCTGCAGCGATACATTGTCTAAAACCGTTTCTCCGCCATAGGAAAAAGTCACATTCTCTGCGGCTGCCCCGCCAAACTTTAGTGCCTTTCTGCCAGACACTTCCTCCACCACAGGTGTTTCATCCAGAATGTCAAGCACCCTGTTTCCTGCCGCAAAAGTGTTCTGCAGTGTGCTGCCAAGATTTGCCAGCGCAATGACGGGTCCGAATGAGGAAAATAAAGCGATTGTCGGAATCAGCACGCCGGAAAAATCCACACTGCTATTTTGGTACAATATGGTAGACAAAAACAGCATGCTTAAATCCGAAATCAGAATTGCCGTGTTTGCCGCTGCCGTATTCCTTCCCGCTTTACGCTTCATCCGTTCCTCATCCGCTGACAGCGCATCCGTTTTTGCATTCATTTTGGCAAGGCGCTCTTTCCCTTGTCCGTACTGAATCGTTTCCGGAAGCCCCCGCAGGCTGTCAAGAACAAAACCGCTTAGTTCTCCCGACCTTGTACGAAATGCCATGCCATCCTCCCCGCTTGCTTTTGAAGTGATAAGAGGAATCACAATCCCTACCACACTATATGCCAAAAGCGCCAGAAGTCCCATCGCCGGATGAAAAGAACCGATAAACAGACACATGATGACCGTAAAGAGAAAAGCGATTGCCACAGGAGAAATCGTGTGTGCATAGAATACTTCCAGCAGTTCAATGTCCGATGTAATGACCGAAATTAAGTCACCCTTATCCCTGCCCTCCAGCTTTGCAGGACAGAGTTTTCGCAGGGCACGGAAAACCTTATCACGAATTAACGCCAGCAGCTTAAATGCAATAAAGTGGTTACATGCCTGTTCCGCGTAGCGCAGTACCGCCCGTAAAACAGCAAAAACGATAACACAGACGAAAACTGTCGTTAAGCTAAGCGCCACATCATAATTCAGTATTTCAAGCACTGCATATCCGCCCAGAATCGTGATAAATGCGGCAAGAAGATGACCAGACAGCCCCATAACGACTGCCAAAACCATAAATCCCGCGAGTGGTCTCACAAGCCCGATCAGTCTTGCCATAACCGTAAACCCACTCCGTCTTTTCATTGCACTGCACCTCCCTTTCCGTAATTTTCAAGGTTCTGCTGAACATTCCACAATTCTGAATAAGTACCGCCCTTTGCAAGCAGCTCCTTATGCTTTCCGCTTTCTGCAATATTTCCTTCTTCCATCACATAGATGTTGTCGGAATCAATCACGTTGGCAAGGCGGTGGGAAATGAGGATTACCGTCTTTTTCCCGTGCTTTGACTTTGCCAGCGAATGGATTTCGCGCATAATATCATTCTCGCTCTCCACATCAATGTTGGACGTGGATTCATCAAAAATATAGACAGGACTGTCATGGAGCAGCGCCCGTGCAAGCGCCAGTCTCTGGCACTGCCCGCCAGACAGATTAGAAGCTTTCTCTGCGAGAAACGTATCAAGTCCGTTTTCACTTTTCATAAAATCCGCGAGCTTCACACGTTCAAGAGTTTCCCACAACTCACCATCTGAGGCATCCGGCTTTCCCATCAGGAGATTATCCCGAACTGTTCCCTTGAACAGATAACTCTGGTGGCTGATATAAGTAATATTCTCCATCAGACTTGCCTCATCAATGTCCCTAAGTTCCACGCCGCCGATCTTTACCGAGCCGGAATAACCCTTATTTCTTCCCATCAATATTGCGGCAACAGTGGACTTGCCGCATCCACTTTCTCCGACAATGGACGTAAAACTGCCTTCCCGAAATTCCATGCTCACACCGTGCAGGATTTCCCTTTTTTCCTGATAAGCAAAGCGCAGGCAGTCACAGGCAATAGAATAATCTTTCGTAACCTTAACTGTTTTTCTTTCCGGTTCCGGCAGATCAAGCAGACGGAAAATCTTATCGCTTGCCGCCATCCCATTCATGGCAATATGGAAGAAACTACCAAGCTGCCGCATGGGAATAAAAAAGTCTGCTGCCAACAGAATAATCAGAAGGCTTCCTGCAAGCGTCACTTTTCCTGCTCTGAACTGGGTTGCTGCCATAATGACTCCCAGAGCCGCACCGCCATAGGCGATCAGATCCATGATCGTAATGGAATTAAGCTGCATGGTCAACACCTTCATGGTAATTTTACGAAACTTTTCCGACTCCCGGTTCATCTCTTCATTTTTAAAGCCATCCGTCTGATAAATTTTAAGTGTTGTAAGTCCCTGTAAATTTTCCAGAAATGTATCACCAAGCGCCGTGTACTGCCCCCAATATTTTGACAACAATTTTTTTGCCCATGTCTGCACTGCCGCTATGGAGATAGGGATCAGCGGAACGCAGACAAGCAGGACGACCGCTGATGGTACGCTCACAAAAGAGAGGTATACAAAAAGCGTAAGCGGCGCGAGCATCGCATAAAAGAACTGCGGAAGATAGGCGCCAAAGTAGGTTTCGAGCTGATCGACACCCTCCACTGCTACCTGCACCACTTCCGATGTCTTCACCTGCTCATTGTATGAAGCTCCAAGGCGCAGAAGCTTGCCATAAATCCTTTCACGCAAATTCTTTTTTACTGCTCTGGATGATAAATAGCCCATATGGCTCGCACCGATTGTACATATCAAACGAATGATAACGGCAATCACCGCCACAACCACAGCTGCCAAAATACTGCCCATATCCGCCGTCTTTGCCTGTAGTGAAGCAAGCATGCTTGTAATGGCAGTCATCATGGCAATATTGGCAGCAAGGGAGCACCACTGAAATGCCACATTTCCTGCCACATATTTTCTGCTTTCGCTGACCGTCCCGATCAGTCTTTTATTTATCATCATGGTACTTTATCTCCTTTTCTAATTTGAGCCGCTCATCTGTTCTGCCTGAATCCGGCTCACTTCCTGCAGCGGAAAGCTGCCATGCCCTCTACCGTTTTCACTTGTGCTTTTTGATACATATTTTTCAGCCGTTTTTCCAGACTGTCGGCAGTCTCATAGGGTGGCGTGAAATATCCTTTCGGTGTATATATTTTATCAACCAAAAAGTCTGTCCTTTTATTTTCGCCTTTCACATAAAAGCATCCGCAAAAAATCCCGCCCGGTTTCAGAACACGGAAAACTTCACTGTAAGCCTCTTCCTTATCCGGAAAAGCATGGAACCCGTTCAGTGACAATACCAAATCAAGACTTCCATCAGAGAAAGGCAGCTTCCCCACATCTCCCTGCATGAATTGTACATTTTTGATTCCGCGTTCTTCGGCCTGTCTCTTAGCGCGCTCCATCATGTCTGGAGAATAATCCAGACATGTAATGTCTGCATCCGGTAATGTCTCATACACCGGCATGGTCAGTACGCCAGTGCCAACAGGCACCTCCAGCATTTTACCTTCAAAATTTTCCGGAATACCTGACAACGCCAACTCCAGATAATGGTCATTTTTTCTTTTATTCATATTCCAAACCAGCTTACAGACTGCTTTTCCCGGCAAGGTGGAACAAGTGATCATTCCGTCGTAAAAAGTTGCATCGCCTCCAAGATTCTTATAAGCATTTCGGATTTCTTCATGTCTCCCCATTTTCTTCTCCTCTTCTTTTTTGGATAGTAACCCGCAGTATTTCTTGATTTTCTAACTTTTTCTCTATTTTTAGTTAGGGTTAACTAACTATTATTTTTAAGAAATGCGGCCACTCCGTGTTAGCGACCGCTAATTCATAATAAATATACTCCTGTCGTTTATATTTGTCAATGATAATCTGTAAGGCGTATAAAGGTGAAATCATCCTAAAATAATGCAAAATAGTCTTGCCTATTACCTGTAAAAAATAGTAAAATATAGATAAATATAGTAACGAAGAGAAAATACACATTTAAAGGATAATTGTATGTAAATCCTTTGGCTTGGGAAGGAGATGATACTATGGGAATCGGCAGTGTTACATCAACAAACAGTATGTCGGGCATGCAGATGGTTACGGCATCTTCAACAGATCCGAAAATCAAAAATATTCAAAATGAAATTACAGACGCAAAGCAGCAGATGCAAAAGTTATCGACTAAGGACGAACTTTCTGCTAATGACAAAGTAAGTGAACGGAAGAAACTTCAGAAAGAAATATCCGATCTCAATACAGAACTGAAACAGCATCAGGAAGAGCTTCGCAAGTCACAGAAAAGAGAAATCATGCTGGCGGAACTGCGCGAAGATCAAAACCCGTCAAAAGAAGAAAAAACAGAAGACGAAATACAGGCAGCTCAGCCACCCTTAGATCAGACGAATGAAAAGCCCCTGC